>JAMLIB010000002.1:0-300000 GCA_023954415.1 Trueperaceae bacterium | reverse complement strand
CGCAATCGTCGGCTTCGGTTTGAGGCTGGTTATCGGGCGCAGGCGGGTGCCGAGGCCGGCTGCGAGTATGAGTCCCTTCATGAGGTTCCCTCCATGGTGGGCGGCGACCGTGGGCGGTAGTCACCGCAAGCGGCTACCGCCACCCTGCGGTGCGAACCACCCTGCGCTTCATGCCGTCGCGCCGGTGCCGGCTCGCCCTCGAAGATACCGTGCGCCGCGCCGCGCTGCAGTTACCATGCGGGCATGTCGAAGTCTTCCCACATCCGCCTGGCCGTAGACATGGATGACAGTGGCATCGAGGCCATCCGCTGGCAGGCCGACGACTCCCCGGAGCCGGGCCAGCACGACGCCGGGGCCATGATCTTGTCGTTGTGGGACGGCGTTCAGCGCAACGCGCTGCGCATCGACCTCTGGGTCAAGGAGATGTCGGTCGACGACATGAACGATTTCTTCTTCCAGACCTTCCTCTCCATGGCGGATACTTACCGCAAGGCAACGAACGACGCCGGCTTGGCGAGCGAGATCAAGCTGTTCGCGAGAGACTTCGCCGAGAAGGCGTCGCGCGCGGCGCAGGCGGGAGGCGCTCAGAAGGCGTAGGTAGCGCCGAAGCGCGGCCCTCCGCACGTGAGCGTGGGAGGCGACCACCTGGGCCGACGTCGCTCGTGAGCCGTTAGGAGGGTCGAGATGGTCGTGAGAACGGCGCGATGGACGTCGGGACCCGGGCGCCTGGAGCTTGGCCGCAC
Organism: Trueperaceae bacterium; assembly: GCA_023954415.1. Classification (NCBI taxonomy): domain Bacteria; kingdom Thermotogati; phylum Deinococcota; class Deinococci; order Trueperales; family Trueperaceae; species Trueperaceae bacterium. Next base: position 299,257 of record JAMLIB010000002.1, on the reverse strand, counting down.
GCTGCCGGCGCTGCTCGCGGAGGCGGTCTCCGAGAGGCCGAACGGGCGCGCGTTCAACGACCGGCCGTCGGCGGTGCCCGGTAAGCCCGGCGGCCCCGGGGCTCCCTGGACGACGCTCTCGAACGGCGAGCTCAAGCGCAAGGCGGAGGCCATGGCGGCCGGCCTGCGTTCCATGGGGCTGGAGCGCGGCGACCGCGTCGCCCTCTTCACGCACTCGGACATGAGCTTCGTGCTCGCCGACATGGCCTGCCTGATAGCCGGCCTCGTCGACGTGCCCATCTACCTGACGCATACGCCGGACGCCATGCGTTTCATCCTGAGCGAGAGCGGCTGCGCGGCCGTGCTGGCCTCTGACGAGGCGCTGCTCGCGCGGATGCTCGAGGCGACGCGCGGCCTCGCAGGGGTGAAGCTGCTGGCGCCGGCCGCCGGCTCGCCGCGCGGGAACGCGCCGGTGCCTGGGGGTGGCGACGCTTCGGCGGTCGGCGGGCGCGCGCCAACTGAGGGTGCGCCCGCCACGGAGGGCGCACCCTCAGTGGCGGGCGGTGCCGGCTGGCCCGAGGAGGGCGGCCCGCTCGTCACGGATTACGCGGCCATCATCGCCAGGGGCGAACGCGAGCTGGAGCGGCGCCCAGACCTGATCCGGACGTTCGCCGCCGGCCAGCAGGCGAGCGACGTGGCCACGATCATCTACACGTCCGGCACGACGGGCTCGCCGAAGGGCGTGATGCTCAGCCACGAGAACCTCTCGAGCAACGCCATCGCCTCCCTCACGGACCTGCCCACGTTCCTCTCGGGCGCCCAGGAGACCGTGCTCTCCTTCCTGCCGCTCACGCACATCTTCGCGCGCACCCTCATGTACGCGAACATGTGGTTCGGTTCCACCGTCTACTTCGGCACGACGGACTCGGTGCGCGAGGACCTTCAAGAGGTGCGCCCCACGTTCATGGCGGCCGTGCCGCGTGTCCTCGAGAAGTCGTGGGAGCGCATCGAGGCCGTCGGGACCACGCTCACGGGCGTCAAGAAGGTGCTCTACGCACGGGCGTTGGCCTTCGCAGACGCCTTCGACGTGAGCAAGCCTTCCGGGGGGCTGGCCGCCGCCGAGCGGGCCCTGCTCGACAGGCTCGTCTACTCGAAGTGGCGCGCCGCCCTCGGTGGGCGGCTCAAGACGATCATCGTCGGCGGGGCGGCGCTGCGCGGCGAGCTCGTCAACCGCCTCGGCGCCGCGGGCATAGACGTGCTGCAGGGCTACGGCCTGACGGAGACGAGCCCCGTCATCTGCTTCAACCGGTCGGGCCGCAACCGCGCCGGCACGGTCGGCGAGGCCATACCGGGCGTCGAGATCGGCATCAGCGACGAGGACGAGATCCTCACGCGCGGCCCGCACGTCATGCTCGGCTACTTCGCCAGGCCGGACGAGACGGCCAAGGTCATCGACGCAGACGGCTGGTTCCACACGGGCGACCTCGGAAAGCTTGACGATGACGGTTACCTCGCCATCACGGGCCGCCTCAAGAACCTCTTCAAGCTCTCCACGGGCAAGTACGTCATGCCCGACCCCATCACCGAGCGCCTGGAGGCCGACCCCCTGGTCGCCACGGCCATCGTCGTCGGTCCCGGCGAGAAGTTCTGCGCGGCCCTCCTGTTCCTCGATCGCGAGGTGCTGGCGCAGCGTTACGGCCCCGTTACCCAGAGCGTGCTCGAGCAGGCCGACGTGGCGGCCGCGTTACGCGAGGCTGTCCGGCGCGCGAACGCTGGCATGCCCGACTGGTCGAGCGTGAAGCGCGCGGCGGCCGTGCTGAAGGAGCTGACGATGGCGGACGGCTCCGTGACGCCGAAGCTGAGCATCCGGCGCGACAAGGTGGTGGCCGATCACGCCGAGGTCGTGCGCGCCATGTACGCGGGCGGCGCGGCGCCGGCGGGGGTCAGGTTCGTGGATTTGGACTAGGGCGCCGGGGCATATGGCGACCCGATCGCTGCCCCCGGTCGCTGTGATGTATAATGATGTATATGGTCAGGAAGCAGCTCTACCTGACGGAAGCGCAGGACGTCGCCCTGAAGAACCGGGCGGATGCCTTGGGCGTATCGGAGGCGGAGTTGGTCAGGCGCGCGTTGGACGCGGCGCTCGGGGGACGGGTCGCTGCGGTTTCGATGCCTGGGCGCGAGGAAGCCATAGCCAGGTTGCGAGTCACGTGGTCTAGCCGTACGTCCAGACTGGACGCGCCCTTCTCTCGGGACGAGCTTTACGACCAGCGTTTGGAGCAAATGGCGGGACATGGTGACCGCTAAGCGTGTACCCGATTACCTGATAGATACCAACGTCCTCGTGTACGCCTTGGACGGGTCGAGACCTCACGAGCGCGCGCGAGCCGTGGCTTGGCTCGACTACCTGATCGCTACGGGTGCAGGCGCCCTCTCGACCCAGGCACTCACCGAGGTCGCTCGGGTCTGCCTCGGTCGCCTGACGCCACGTTGGCACCCTGATGATGCCCTGGAGCACGTTCAGTCGCTGGCGCGCGCTTTCTACGTCTTCCCGGTTACGCCTGCCATCGTCGCCGAGGCCCTACGGGGCGTGAGTCGGCACAAGCTCTCGTTCTTCGATGCCCAGATGTGGGCTGTGGCGAGGCTCAATCAGATACCGGCCCTCCTGACACAAGACATGGCATCGGGCGCAGAGATGGATGGCGTCCTCATGGTCGACCCTTTCGCGACGGATGTACCGCCCGCTCCCCCTGGTTGAGCGTAGGCAGCAGGACGAGAACCAGGGTCGCTAACAAGGCGCGAGCGATCCTTTTTCAACCAGGAACTCTCCACCCAGGCGGTAGAGGAGCTCAGTAGGGCGCCTGGCTTGGCACCCGGAACGGCGGTGGGCCGCCTACGGCTACTCCTCCCCGTCGAGCGTGAGCAACGCCCGGTAGAGCTCCGGCCGCCGGTCGCGGAAGAAGCCCCAGCCCGCGCGGCGCGTGCGCGCCGCCGCCAGGTCGAGGTCGGCGGTGAGGATCGTCTCCGAGGTCCGGTCGGCGTCCGCGAGCAGCTCGCCCGCGTAGTCCGAGATGAACGACGAGCCGTAGAACGTCGCGCTGCCCTCGCGCCCCACGCGGTTCGCGGCGGCCACGTAAGCCACGTTGCTGACGGCGTGCCCGAGCATGGCGCGGCGCCACAGGTCGCGCGTGTCCAGCCCGCCCGCTTCGTCGGGCTCGCTGCCGATGGCGGTGGGGTAGAGGAGCAGGTCGGCGCCCTTGAGCGCCATGATGCGCGCGGCCTCCGGGAACCACTGGTCCCAGCAGATACCGACGCCGATGTTGCCGAAGCGCGTGCGCCACGTCTTGAAGCCGCTGTCGCCGGGGTTGAAGTAGTACTTCTCCTCGTAGCCGGGGCCGTCGGGGATGTGGCTCTTGCGGTAGTGGCCCAGCACCGCGCCGTTCGCGTCCACCATCGCCAGGCTGTTGAAGTAGGCCTGCCCGGCCTGCTCGAAGAAGGAGACGGGCAGCACCACGCCGAGCTCACCGGCGAGCTTCGCGAAGCGTTCGATGAACGGGTGTCCCTTCATGGGGTGCGCCAGCGCGAACAGCTCCTCGCGCTCGAGCTGCGGGAAGTAGAGGTTCTCGAAGAGCTCTTGCAGGAGGATGACGTCGGCGCCCAGGGCCGCCGCCTCGCGCACGAACGCCTCCGCCTTGGCCAGGTTCTCCTCCAGAACGTGCGAGCAGCTCATCTGGACGACGGCGAGGCGGACCAGCTCGGGGCTCTTCTTGGGCTCAGGCACGTTCGACCTCTCCTAGGGGCTGTTGCTGCGTGACGCAGTGGAAGGCGCCGCCGCCCGTTATGAGGCTGACGGCGCTGAGGCCGATGACCTCGCGGCCGGGGAAGAGCGGCCGCAGGATCGCCAGGGCCTGCTCGTCGTTCGCGTCGCCGTACTGCGGCACGACGACGAAGCCGTTGCCGACGTAGAAGTTGGCGTAGGTGGGCGGAAGGCGCTCGCCCTCCAGCTCCATGCGCTTGAGCGGGAGGGGGAGCTCGACGACCCGGTACGGCGCGCCTGCCGGCGTGCGCAGGCTCCGGAGCTGCTCCAGGTTGCGCGCCATCGTGGCGTGGTTGGGGTCGTCCGCGCGCGGCTCGACGGCGCACACAATCGTGCCGTCGTCCGTGAAGCGCACGATCGTGTCGATGTGGCCGTCCGTATGGTCCCCCTCGAGGCCCTCCTCCAACCACACGAGCTGCGTGATGCCGAGGTAGTCGCGGAGCAGCAGCTCCAGGTCCGCGGGGCCGAGGTCCGGGTTCCGGTTCGGCTCCAGGAGGCACGAGCGCGTCGTGAGGCACACGCCGTGGCCGTTCAGTTCGAGAGAGCCGCCCTCCATGACGGCGGGCGCGACGAACCGGCGCATGCCGAGGCGCGCGGCGAGCGTGGCGGGCGCGCGGTCGTCGTCCGACCAGGGGGCGTACTTCTTGCCCCAGGCGTTGAAGGACCAGTCGGTCATGGCGACGTGGCCGGCTCCCGCGGCGGCGCTTCCGGTCGTTCCCGCGGTGCTCGAGCCGGTGCTCGCGGCGGCCTGGGCGCGCCGCACGAAGAGCGGCCCGTTGTCCCTGAACCACACGTCGTTGAGGGGCAGGCGGTGGTAGCGGACGTTGGCGAGGACGGATCCGGCCTGCTCGCCGTGGAGCGCGGCCGCGGCCTGCTCGATGCGCGCCCTTGCGTCCTTCTCCGCCTCGTCGTCGCGCACGTTGAGGTTCACGGGTTCGAAGCGCGCGATGGTGGCGACGAGGTCGGCGAACTCGCGCCGCACGCCTTCCAGTTGGCCGACCCAGAGGACGTCGTCGAACGGCCATGACGTCCAGGTGGCGGCGTGGGGTGCCCACTCCGGGGGCATGCGGTAGCCCAGCGAGGCTGGGGTGGGGTACGGGGTCGTGGACATGCTTGTGCCAGTTTAGGCCGGAGCGACGGTGCGCGCTGGTCGGGGGACGCTTTGTTGGCTACGTGCGGGTTCGGGCGGATGACCGGGCAAGGAGCCGGCCTCCGGTCAGCGCCCTCCTGCTGCTCTGCGGAAGCGCTCGGTGTTCTGCTCTACGTTGCGAACGAGTTCGTCCCAGTCGTCAGGTGGGTTGCCGCTCTTGAGCCTCTTCCGGAACGTACGGTAGGCGTAGGCTCTCGAGTCGTAAGAGCGTTTGGTTCCCTCGTCGTTGACCCAGACGAACACTATCGCTCTCTCCTGCACGCTGAAGCGGAAGAAGAGCCGGTATTGCTGGAAGAACTTGGCGCGGAACCAGTGCTTGGGCCTGAGCCCTAGCGTGCTGCCTAGACGGTATTCAGGTCGAGTAGGGTCCTGGGGTATGACCTCGAACGCGAGCTTGACGATGGCAGCGAGCCGCTTCGTCGAGCCCTTCCTCACGTACCCCTCGGGGTCGCGTGACCGCTCCGCTTCCACCGCCTCTACTAGGTCCTCGAGCTGACGGAGGAATAGGTCATGAGCGTAGAGTCGCCAGCCCGCCACTACTAGCGGCTCGACCGCGGCCCGGCTCATTCATCTTCGGGGTCGAGCGGAGCGCCCAAGTCCACGTCGACTCCCGCTGTGAGGTCGCGAGCCCTTGCCATGAGATCATCTGGAATCATGCCGATACGTTCCGGTCGGGCGCTGGCGTCTCGCTCGATGAAATCTAGGAACGCTCCGATCACCGGGTCGAGGCTGGTGGCCTCGGGGCTGCGGCTCAGGACGACCGTGTTGTCGGCCCTGAGAGAGAAACGGAGCTTGTCGGCGGGACCGAGCCGGAGCGCCTTGCGGATGGGGGCGGGGATGGTCGTCTGCCCGCGGCTCGTGAGCGTCGATTCGTCGACCAAGACTTCGGCAGAGTTCTGGCGGGGCATCGGGGCCTCCCTTTCGAGCCCAGCGTAATGCATTTGCATTACCAGGAGAGCGCGTCATGCTTTGATCCTGCGAGGCGGAGTCTGATCCGCCGAGTGAACGTCCTCGCGCGACCACGTCGAGACCGGCGCCAGTCACGACCCGTTCGTCGACGAGTGGCGCGACCACGTCGACCTCCAGCTAGCGCCGGTCGCGGAGGCGATATCGGCCAACCCACGTTCGCCGGTCCACGAGCTGTGGGTGCGGTGTGCGCCAGGACCTAGCCTGCACATGCATGTGCTGACACACACGTTAGGTTCTATGTTGAGACCTAGCTCTCGCTCGGCCGGATCAGATCGTCCGCTAGCGTACGGGCGGGCTGACTGCCTCGCCGCGCTCGCGTTCGAGCCGACCGTCACGTAGCCGCACTATTCGCTGCGCTCTTGCCGCCACCGCGGGTTCGTGGGTTACCACGATCACGGTCTTGCCGTTCCTCCAGCCGGTCTCGAGCATGTCGAGGACCTGACCCCACAGCTCTTTTGGCAGGTTGCCCGTCGGCTCGTCGGCGAGGATGACCTCGGGGTCGTTGATGAGTGCGCGGGCTATGGCGACACGCTGTTGCTCGCCGCCGGATAGCTGCGAGGGCTTGTGCTCGGCCCGCGCGGCAAGCCCCAGACGGTCGAGCAACTCCAGCGCTCGCCGTCTATGTTCGCGACGCGGCACGCCGGCGAAGGTCAGGGGTCGGGCAACGTTCTGCCACGCGCTCAGGCTGGGGACGAGCGAGAACTGCTGGAAGACGAAGCCGAAGGCGCGGTTACGCAGCTCCGAAAGCTGGCGGTCGCTCAACGTGCTTGTGGGCTCACCGTGGAACCGGTACTCGCCCGCGGTCGGGGTCTCGAGCAGGCCGAGGATGCCGAGTAGCGTGGTCTTGCCCGCACCAGAGGCGCCGCCGAGCGCGAAGTACCCTCCTGCCGGCACGCGCATGCTCAAGGCGTTGAGGACCGAGACGCTGCCGTACCTCTTGGAGAGGCCCTCCAACTCGATCACTGGCGCCTGCTCGATGGCGGTCTTGGCCACCACCGGTCGGTGCTCGGCGAGCATGCTCAAGGCTAGTAGGTGGCGTGGTGCGACGGGGTTGGCGGCGGACGACGGTATCGAAGCGCAAACCGTCTGGGAGACCGCTATTCGCAACCTGCCGGCCTCGGTGCCACGCCTACGCCAGATCGTGGACGAAGCGGCTGATCTCTAACTGTTTGCAGCCTTGTATGTAAGGTCGACTTGGTCGCTGTCGGGCGGTACGGTCCTCGATAGAGGGCTTTCCTGCTACACCGCCGAGTAGACCTCTTGCAGCGACCAGGCCAAGACGGGCGCCTTGTAAGCGTTGGCTGCGGCGGCGAAGCGTTCGGTGAACCCGGTGGCCGACATGAAGATCAACGGCCCGTCGTTCATGGCTTGGTGCGCCCACTTCAAGCCTGCGTCTGCGGCGCGCTGGAGCGCAGCGAGGTGATCGTAGAAGACGGAGGGTCCTATCGGGGTCCGAGAGTACTTGACGGCCCCGGTCATCACGCGCTTGTCGACGAGGGGAGCGACGACGTCGACTTCAAGCGACCGGCCGCTGCGGTCGCGGCCTTCCCATCTGGACCAGCGCTCGACGAGGGGAAGCCCTCGCGGGTCGCGTAGCCGCTCGTACGTTGGAGCGACGAGGTCCTCGAAGGCCAAGCCCATGAACGTGTCGAGGCGGGGTGCCACTACTTGGGCGTAGACCTGGTGGGGGTCGGAGCGCTCTAGCAGCGAGGTGTACGGCGAGACGAACACGTGGAAGAAACGCAGCGCGGGGTCGGCCAAGCGGTAACGAGTGGGGGCGTTGGCGGGCGTTTCGATGACCTCGACGGTGCGGAGGAGCCCGATCTCCTCCAGCTGACCCAGGCGCCGCAGAAGCGAAGTATCGGCTCTCAGGCCGCTGGCATCCGCGATCCGAGGCCGGGTGGTAGCTCCGCCGGCTACGGCCCTCACTATGGCGTTGTAGGCCGATGTGTCACGCAGACCCCGTTCTTGGGCCAGGAGCGTGTCGAGCTGGAGGCGTAGGGTGCCTTCGCGTGCCAAAAGTAGGTGGGCCACGTTCTCGGCTGGACCCTCCTTCGGGTCCATCGCGGCCCAATAGGCGGGGGTCCCTCCGAGGATGCCGTAGCCGGTCGCTTTGTCTCGTAGGGTCCAGCCGGGTACGAACTCGGCGGCATCGAAAGCAGACAGGGGCTCTAGGCGCAGGTGCATGGCGAGGCGGCCGTACAAGGGCGCCCCGCCACTGGCGAGCCCTTCCATGGTCGACACGGCGGAGCCGCTCAAGACGAGGACGAAGGGTCGATCGACGGCATGCCGTTCCAACGTCGCGTTGATGGCCGAGGTCACCTCGGCCAAGCCCCGTGGGCCATCCGCAAGGTACTGGAACTCGTCGAGCACGATGGCCAGAGGCCGACGCTCGCGAACCCTCCACAGCAGGTCCGATACCGACCGCCACGTCGGGTAGTCCTCCGGGCGGAGATCTGAACCGGTCCAGGCTGCGAGATCGAGGATCAGCTGGCGGCGGTTCTGGTCTGGAGTGGTCTCCGTGGCTGTGAACAGGAACGTAGCTTCGGAGGGCCAGGCGTTGGCCAGTAGGAACGTCTTCCCGACCCGCCTACGGCCCGTGACCAGGACCAAGCTCGGGCCGGGCCGCTGAAGGAGTTCGGCGAGCAGAGCCAGTTCGCGCCGGCGGTCGATCAGGCGAGGCGGTTCGTGCTCCACGCCTTATATTACACATCTGCGTGCTTGCACATTGGTGTGCTATCACATAGATGTGTAAGTCGATGCGGCTCGATCTCGGCCAGCGAGCCTTGCCGCCGAACCGGCTCTTGCGTCTAGAAGACATCCTCGAGGCGATCGGCATGGTCCATCCGATCGTCGCGGACCTTAAGGTCCGACATCGTTGTCTCCGCCGCGGAGCCCGGGCAACCCCGGGGTGAGCACCGCCTCCGCGAGAGCCTTGCTGGGATCGTCCATCACCTTCGTAATCATCACTACTGATAATCCTCCCGGTGCAATTATCAATAGTGGTGAGCATGCGTGCGGAGCAAGGGCGCTCCTGCAGCGCTAGGTGGTCCGCCCTGCGTGCCCCAACCTTTCCCAGGGAAGTGCTAGCGTAATCCGTTCGACAAGGCGCCCGCCCCGCCGGCGGTATGGGCGCCCTGAACGAACCGCGCGCCAGGCCGCGCCGCGCCCCGACCGAGTAGCCCAAAGCAGCACGGCTGAGCACCCGCCAAGTGGAGGACCAGAAGTGAGCAGACCCACCCTCGACCCAGGTTTCAGCATCACGGACGCCGACGAGCTCTACAGCATCAAGGCGTGGTCGAGCGGGTTCTTCGGGGTCTCGAAACGGGGCGAGCTCACGGTGTCGGTGAAGGGTTCGCCTGCGGTCCCACTCACCAAGATCGTGGATGGGCTCCTCGCGGAAGGTCACGCTCTGCCCATCGTGCTGCGCTTCCCGGACATCCTCGAGGACCGCATGGACCGCATCAACGAAGCGTTCGCCGCGGCCATAGCGGAGGCCGGGTATCAGAACCGTTACCAGGGCGTCTTCCCGATCAAGGTCAACCAGCGCAGGGTCGTCGTCGAGACCATCGCGTCGTACGGCGCCAAGTACCGCACGGGCCTCGAAGCGGGGAGCAAGGCGGAGCTAGCCCTGTGCCTCGCGCACGAGACGCACGACGACGCGCTCATCTGCTGCAACGGCTTCAAGGACGACGACTTCATCCGCCTGGCCCTCTGGGGCCGCAAGCTCGGGCGCAACGTCATCATCACGCTTGAGAAGGCGGGTGAGCTGGAGCGCGTCCTGCGCATCAGCAAGGAGGTCGGCGTCGAGCCGCTGCTCGGCGTGCGCTTCAAGCTGCACGCGCGCGGCAGCGGTCAGTGGGAGGCGTCCGGCGGCGACGACGCCAAGTTCGGCCTCACCGCCTCCGAGCTCATCACCGTGGCGCAGCGCGTGCAGGCGGAGGGCCTCGGCCACCGCCTCGTGCTCCTGCACTGCCATGTGGGCAGCCAGCTGACCGATATCAGGCGCATCCGCGCGGCCGTGCGCGAGGCCGCCCAGGCCTACGTGGAGCTCGCCGAGATGGGCGTCGGGGTCAAGTACCTCGACGTCGGCGGCGGCCTGGCGGTGGACTACGACGGGTCGAAGACGACCTACTACACCTCGGCGAACTACGGCCTGCGCGAGTACGCCGACACGGTGGTCTACACCATCATGGAGTCGTGCCAGGAGTGGGAGGTGGCGCACCCGGTCATCGTCACGGAGTCCGGGAGGGCGTTGACGGCCCACCACTCCGTCGTGATCGTGCCGGTCGTCGACGCCATCGGGCCGACCCGGACGGGCGTCGACCTGCCGCCGCTCACGGGCGAGGTCCACGCCCTCCTGCGCGACATGCAGGAGCTCGACAAGGCCGTGACCGTCAAGACCTACCGCGAGGTCTTCAACGAGGCCGTCTCCAACAAGGAGACCATGCACAGCCTCTTCGACCTCGGCTACCTCAGCCTCCTGGAGCGGGCCCACTTCGAGCAGCTCTACAACCGCCTCCTGGAGCGCGTCGCCAAGGTGGTCGCCGGCCTCGACTACGTACCGGAGGAGTTCGAGCTCCTCCCGCAGATGCTCGCCGACAAGTACGTCGTCAACTTCTCCTTGTTCCAGAGCCTGCCGGACCATTGGGCCATCAAGACGCTCTTCCCGATCGTGCCGCTGCAGCGCCTCGCCGAGCGGCCCACGCGCAACGCTACGCTGGTGGACATCAGCTGCGACTCGGACGGCAAGATCGAGCGCTTCATCGACCTGCGCGACGTGCGCTCCACGCTGCCGGTCCACGACTTCGTGCAAGGCCAGCCCTACTACCTCGGCGTCTTCCTGACCGGCGCGTACCAGGACGTGCTCGCGAACGCCCACAACCTCTTCGGGCGCGTGAACGAGGCACACGTGCGGCTCGGCAAGGACGGCGCGCACGTCGAGCTGTACGTCGAGGGGCAGAAGGCGCGCCGCGTAATCCACAACATGGGGTACGAGACCCCGGAGCTGCACGCCGCCGTCCAACGCCAGGCCGAGGAGCTGCGCGCCGAGGGCGTCCTCGACACGGACGAGGTCGAGGAGTTCCTCGAGCTGTACGACCGCGAGCTGGTCGGCTACACCTACCTGGAGGCGATGTGACGGCGGGAGCCGAACCCGACGTCCGGCTGCCGGACGGCCGCCGCGTGGTCGCCGGAGCGGTGCTGTTGCACCCGGACGGCCGCGTGTTGCTGCAACTGCGCGACGACAAGCCCGGCATCGTCTCGCCCGGCGAGTGGTCGCTGTTCGGCGGCGGGGTGGACGTCGGCGAGACGCCGGCCGAAGGCATGCGCCGCGAGATCGCCGAGGAGATCGGCTTCCACGTGCGCCACTTCCGCCCCCTGCTCGTCTACGAGGGCTGGCCGGCGCAGTACCACATCTTCCTCGCGGCCATCGACGCCGCGACGGAGGAGCTGGTGCTCGCGGAGGGCGCGGGTCTCGACTACTGGGAACCGGACGAAGTCGTCGCTCGAGCGCGCGTCACGTCCATCGCCCGCCTGAGCGTCGTCGCCATGCAGGAGTTGAAGCGGCAGCGGGCGGAAGCCGGGTCCGAAGACCGCGAGCTCCTCCCCGGCGCGGGCTACTGAGCCAGGAACCCCGGGTCGGGGCGCGTGGTTCGAGGACCGTCGCGGGTCGGGTCAGCGGCGGGACCCTGACGCCGGCGCGTCAGAACTCGTGCACGTCGCCGTCCTCGCCGAGCTCGGCGGCGGCGAACCCGGCCCTGGCGGAGGCGAGGAGCCCCGCCCCGCCGTCGCGTTGCGGCGGGATGTGTACAAGGACCAGGCGCTTGGCGCCCGCCCGAGAAGCCACGGCGGCGGCGTCGGCGCCCGTGGAGTGGCCGGGGAACGCCCCGCTCGCCTCATGGACGAGCAGGTCGGCCCCGCGCGCGCCCTCGACGACCGCCTCGGATAGCTCCGTGTCGCACGAGTAAGCGAGGACGCTGCCAGAACGCTCGTCCGTAACCCGCAGGCCTATGACCGGCACGGCGTGGTCGCCCGGCACGGCCGTTATCTCGAAGTCCTCGTTCGTCAGGACCGGCGCGCCCAGGGCGCGCTCGACCTCGTGGTAACGGATCTCAGGGTAGTCCGGCCACTCCGCCGTGTCGAAGGCGTCGTGGATGCGGCGCACCTGGTCTAGGGCCGAGCGGATGCCGTAGACGTCGAACTTCCGCTTGTGGCCGGCGAGCCACAGCCGTTCCATGAGGAGCGCGAAGCCGCCGACGTGGTCGGCGTGCTCGTGGGTGGCGATCAGGCCGCTCACCTTCGACAGGTCGAGGTCGTTGGCGAGGAGGCGCTGGGCGGCGTCGCCGCCGCAATCGACGAGCAGCAGGCTCGTCTCCCCCTCCAGCGCCAGCATCGTCGTGGTCCTGCTCTTGTCCGACAGTGCCGCCCCCGTGCCTAGCAGGTGGACCTTGGCCATCGTCGCCTCCGGACGCGATTGTACGGCGGTGAGCGCGTGGTCCTACCGCGCCTGCCACAGACCGGTGCTGGAACGGGTCCCGGCGGCGGATGGTGGACGGGTTGCCCCGGCGCACTCGCGCCCCGCGGAGCCTCGGAGCGCGCGGCGGTCAGGACTGGTCGACCCCGCGCGTCGCCAGCCAGAGCTTCGCGAGGGTCTCCGGGTCCGTCAGGGACGCCCCGAGCAGCTCCTCGACGCGCTTCAGGCGGTAGCGGAGCGTGTTCACGTGCACGCCGAGCTCCTCCGCGAGGCCCGCGAGGTCGCGCCCCCGCAGGTAAGCCTCGAGCGTGGCGCGCAGCTTGCCGTGCGGGTCGCCGGCGGTGAGCCCGCCCAGCACCGTCTCGCGCAGCGCCCGGAGCTGCTCGGGCGGTTGCCGGCCCAGCAGCTCCGCCACCACGTCGGGCTCGTAGGCCTTCACGCTGCCCGGCGCGGCCCGCTCCAGGGCGGTCGCCGCCCGCCGGTAGGCCTCGGGCGCCGCTACGAGGCCCTCGACCGCCTCGCTGATGCCGAGGCGCGGAGCGCCGCCACGCTCACCGTCACCTCTCGCGCCCCTTCCCTCGCCGCCAGCGAGCCCGGCTTCAGCCAGCGCCAGCAGGAGCGCGGCCGCATGGGGGGAGACCCCGGCGGCGGGGCCGACCGTGTCCGCGAACAGCCATACGACGCGCCCGTCACGCACGTCCGAGAGCGCCGGGACGCCGCGCTGCGCGAAGTGGTCGTCGCCGACCGCGTTGGCCTGAGCGGTCGCCGCCCCGGCGTCCCCGACCGCCACGCGGTACTGGGTCCGTGGGCCGAAGCCGTGCGCGGCTAGGCGAGAGCCTAGACCGGCGGCGGTCGGAGCCGCCAACCAGAGGGCGAGGAGGCCCGCGCGCTCCGCGCGCGCGGTGAGCGCTTCGGCCGCCCTGCGCTCGTACGCCAGGCCGAGCAGCGTGCGGGCGAACTCCGTCCAAGGCCGCGCGTCCCGCCGTCCGTCGGGGAAGGCCAGCAGGACGGCGCGGAGCCTACCTTCGGCGTTCACGCGGTAGAGGAGCGCCTCTCGCCCGTCCAGACGCATGCGGCCCTCCGTCCAGGAGCCGGCCGGGGCGTCCGCCCGCGGCCGCCAACCGCTCGCGCCGGCTCTGGCGACCACCTCGCCGGCGGGGCTCAGCAGCACGAGGTCGGCACCCGTGAGCTCATGGAGGCGCTCCAGGAGACCTCGCTCCGGTTTGACGCCTTCCAACGCGGCGAGCAGGAAGGCTTGCGGCGCGTGGACGGCCGCCGCCGCAGCCGGTGCGGCGCCCAGGAGGCGCAGAGCGGCGGCCTCGACCCGCTCCGGGGCGGTCGCTGGCGGTGCGCTGACGAGGGCGACCCCCGCGGACCGAGCCCGGGCCGCCAGCCCATCGGGGAGGCGCCGGTCGGACGGGGTGAGCGCGTACACGATGGCGGTCGGCCCGGAGCGCACGAGCGGCTCGAACGAGGCGCCGTCCGGCGCCCCGGCGCTCGTCAGGCGCAGGTCGCCGGGCTCGAGCCAGCGCCGGTCCGGCTCTCGCTCCGGCCACCGGACGTCAAGGAACCGGCGGGCGGGATCGCCGCTCACGAGGGTCAGCCCCAGCCGCTGGTCCTCCAGGAGCGCGCTCAACGGAGCCCCCGGTTCCGCTTGGCTGGACGGCGCGCCGGACTGGAAGGGCGAGTCGGGCTCCGGAACGGCCATGCCGGATTGTATCTCCGAACAGTTTTCGCCTGGTGATTGTGTTCCACTACGATTGGCTCGTTGCCGCACAAGGGATAGCCTGATCGTTCGATGATGGTTTCCGATCCGCTCACCGCAAGCAGCGCCGCCGACGAGAGTGGCGGACACCGGCGTGTCGCCCCCGGGCTCACGGTCGGTGAGCTCTCCGGCGCGGCCGTCGGCGGCCGCGAGTTCCGCGCCGCCCTCAGCCGTTTCGCGACCGGCATCACGGTCGTCACCATGCTCGGCACGACGCCGGACGGCGAGGAGCGGCCTTTCGGCATCACGGTCAACGCCTTCCTGTCCTTGTCGCTCGACCCGCCGCTCGTCGCGGTGTCCATCGACAAGCGCGCCAGGGCGCACGCGACCCTGATGGGCGCGACGCGTTTCGGCGTCTCGGTCCTCGCCGCGGACCAGGCGCCCGTCTCGGACCACTTCGCCGGCCGGCCCGTCGAGCCCGTCGGTGTACCGTACGAGGAGTACGACGGCTTCCCCGTCATCCGGGGCGCTATCGCGCAGCTCGTCTTGCGCGCCGAACAGCGCTTCGACGTCGGCGATCACACGCTCTTCGTCGGTAGGGTCGAGGCCCTCCGCTACGCCGACGGCGCGCCGCTCGTCTACTTCGGCAGCGCTTACCGGCGGCTGCCGGAGCCTTGAGCCGGAACCTCGAAAGGGTGGTGTGACCAGTGAGCCAGGCAGTCGAAGAGGCCGTCAAGTCGGCCAAGGCGGGCGCAGCCAGGAACGCCGAGGAGCTGATGGAGTTCGTGCGCGTGCCGAGCGTCTCCACGGCGCCCGAGCACAGGCAGGACATCGACGAGGCCGCCAGCTGGCTGGCGGCGCGCTTCGAGCGCGCCGGAGTGCCGGACGTACGTGTCATGCCGACGAAGGGGCATCCGGTCGTCGTCGCCCGCTGGCACCACGACGAGAACGCGCCTACCGTCATCGTCTACGGCCACTACGACGTGCAGCCGCCCGAGCCGCTCGAGCTGTGGAACTCGCAGCCGTTCGTGCCGGAGATCCGCGAGGGGCGCATCTACGGTCGCGGCGCGAGTGACGACAAGGGCGGCGTCATGATCGCCCTCCACGCCGTCGAGGCGAGCGCGGCGGCCTCCGGCGTGCCGCCCGTGAACGTCACGTTCCTCGTCGAGGGGGAGGAGGAGATCGGCAGCCCGAACCTCGCTCCGTTCCTCGCCGAGAACGCCGAGCTGCTCGCCGCCGACCTCGCCATCAGCGCCGACGGCGGCATCTTCGGGGTGGGCATCCCGTCGGTCACGGTCGGCTCGCGCGGGCTGGCCGGCGTCGAGGTCAGCGTCACGGGCGCCAACGCCGACCTGCACTCAGGCATGTACGGCGGCGCCGTCGCCAACCCGATCATGGCCCTCGCGCGCATCCTCGCGAGCATGCAAGACGCGGACGGGCGTGTCCTCGTGGAAGGGTTCTTCGACGGCATCCCGGAGCTCAGCGCTGAGCTCCGCGGCGCCATCGCGGCCGTACCGGGGGAAGGGAGCGGCGCCGCCGACCTGGGCCTGGACGGCTGGTGGGGCGACCCCGCCTACACGCCGGCGGAGCGCCGCGTGGCGCGGCCGACCCTGGAGGTCAACGGCATGTGGGGCGGCTACCAGGGCGGGGGCATCAAGACCGTGCTCCCCAAGGAGGCGCACGCCAAGATCACGTGCCGCCTCGTGGTCGGGCAGGACCCCGACAAGGTCGTGGCCGCGCTGACGGAGCACATCCGGCGCCACGCGCCCGCCGGCGTGAATGTGAACGTCAAGCCCATGGCCGGCAAGGGCCGCGCCTACCTCATGCCCCTGGACCACCCGGTCCTGGCGATCGCCGGCGAAGCCATGGAGGCGGCGTACGGCAAGCGCCCCTTCCCGACCTTCACGGGCGGGACGGTCCCTGTGGCCGAGCAGTTCGGCAGCGTCCTCGGCATGTGGTGCCTCTACTTCGCGTTCGGCGAGCCGGACAACGGCCTGCACGCGCCCAACGAGTTCTTCCGCCTCTCGGCCATGGAGAAGGGCACCGAGGCCACCGTGCGGCTCCTCTACGCCATCAGGGAGGCCGGCAAGGACGCGGTGCGGGCGCCCCTCGCCTGAGGGCCGACGAGCGGTGCCGGCGCGCGACGGACAACAGTTCCTCGACGGTCTGAGGCGCGACCCGCCCAACCTTTACGTCGACGGCGAGCGCGTCCTCGACCCGACGGCGCATCGGGCCACCGCCGCCGCGGCGCGCGCCATCGCCGACCTGTACGACCTGCAGCAGAGCGCCGACCTCGGCTGCGCGATGACGTTCGCCAGCCCGGCGAGCGGCGCGCAGGTGGGCATGAGCTTCATCGAGCCGCTCACCAAGGACGACCTGCGCGCCCGCGCCCAGATGCACCGCGCATGGGCCCGTTACTCGCTCGGCTTCCTCGGGCGCAGCCCCGACTACCTGAACGTGAACTTGATGGCGTGCGCCCGCGCGGCGCCGTACTTCGCGCGCTGCGGCGAGCGGTTCGGGGAGAACCTGAGGCGCTACTTCGAGCACGTGCGCGAGCACGATCTCTGCCTCACCCACGCCCTCACCGACCCGCAGGTCAACCGCGCCGCGCCGAGCGACCGGTTGCACGACCCGTACATCGCCCTCGGCGTCGTGCGCGAGACGAGCGCAGGCGTCGTCGTGCGCGGCGCGCGCATGCTCGCCACGCTCCCGGTGGCCGACGAGCTCCTGATCATGCCGCCGCCGGCCGGCAGCACCGCCGTCGAGCCTGAGCGCTACGCCCTCGCGTTCGCCGTCCCGTGCTCCACGCCGGGCCTCACGTTCATCGCGCGCGAGCCCCTCGAGGAGCGGCGCAACCTCACCGACCATCCGCTCGGGGCGCGCTTCGACGAGCTCGACGCCTTGGTGACGTTCGACGACGTCCTCGTGCCGTGGGAGCGCGTCTTCCTCCTGGGCGACGCCGACCTGGCCGCCGGCATGTACGGAGCGACCAACGCCGCCTACCAGATGGGCCATCAGGTCCTGAACGTCAAGATCGTCAAGGCGGAGGCGTTCCTGGGCGTGGCGGAGCTCATCGTGGCGGCCATCGGCAGCGGACGCTTCGAGCACGTGCAGCTAAAGCTGGCCGAGCTCGTGACGGTCCTCGAGGTGCTCAAGGCGCTCAAGACGCAGGCCGAGGAGCTCGCCGCTCCGGACGAGTACGGCACGATGACGCCGGACAAGGCGGCGCTGGCCACCGCGAGGGCGTACTTCCCGCAGGTCTACCCACGCCTCGTGGAGGTCTTGCAGCTCCTCGGCGCCAGCGGCCTGATCATGCTGCCGAGCGAACGTGAGCGCCAGGGCCCGATGGCCGACGCCATCGACCGCTACCTGCAGGCGAGCAACCTCGCGGCCGAGGACCGGCTCCGGCTCTTCCGGCTGGCGTGGGACATGAGCATCTCGGCCTTCGGCGGGCGCCAGAACCTCTACGAGAAGTACTTCTTCGGGGACCCGGTCAGGAACCAGGCGGCCCTGCGCCGCGATTACGACACCTCCGGCGCTCGGGCGCTGATAGACGACTTCCTGCGGCGCCGCGGTTGAGTGAGAAAGGCGCGTCCCCGCCGCGCCTGGCGTGCGGCGTTGTGCCCGGGCCGCCCAGGCGGGCTACCCGGGGGCGTTCGCGCCATGGCAACATCGTGGTAGGAACTTAGGCAGTCGCCAATCGTCTCGCAAGAGGTGGGCGCCGAGCCCACCGCCGTCCTCCGGAGGGGACCATGTTTGACATAGTCAGACGCGCCGCCCACATCGCGACAGCCGCCTTCGCACTCTCAGGCCTCGCCGCGCTCGCCCCAGCCGCTTTCCTGCCCGGCCTCGCCCACGCTCAGGAGCAGGTCCTGCGTGTCGGCGCTGTGGTCTCGCGCACCGGCGGCTCGGCCGCCCTCGGCGAGGGCGAAGCCGCCGCCCTCGAGCTCCTGCAGCGCCAGTACGCCGCCGACGGTATCGGCCGGGGCGTCAAGCTGGACATCACCGTCCTCGACGACGGCTCCTCCCTCGACCAGACGATCGCGCACGTCAAGAGCCTACTGAACGAGGGGCGGGTGGACGCCATCATCTGCTGCACGCGCTCCGTAGGCGCCCTCGCCGTCGTCGCGCTCGCCCAGTCGGCGGGCGTGCCGCTCATCAGCCTCGCGGCCGCCGCCCCGATCGCCGAGCCGGCCGAGTCGAGGCGCTGGGTCTTCACCACCGTTCCCACCGATCGCCTCATCCTCTCGGGCGTGGTCGCGGACATGCAAGCGCGCGGCATCAACGAAGTCGTGTTCCTCGGCCTCGCCGACGCGTTCGGCGAGAGCGGCTTGGTCGAGCTTCAGCTCCAGCTCATGAGCACGAACATCCATCTCGACCAGGTCGTGCGCTACGAGGCCGACGCCGAGTCGTACACGGCGCCGGCGCTCGCCGCGCTCCTGTCGCGCCCGCAGGCCGTGCTCGTCTGGGGCATCGTCGACGACTCCGCGCGCATGGTGCGCGAGCTTCGCGACCGCGGCTACGGGGGCGACATCTACGTCAGCCACGGCGTTGGCAACGACCGCTTCATCGAACTGGCCGGCGCCGCGGCAGAGGGTGTGCGGTTGGCCGTCGGCCCGCTGCTCGTCCTCGACGACCTGGCCGCCACGGCCCCGACCCGCGACGTCACGGCGGCGTTCCTTGCGGACTACGAGACCGCGTATCCGGGCACGAGTCCTTCCACCTTCGCCGGTCACGCCTACGATGCCGTCCAGGCCATCGTCTCGGCCGCCCGTTACGTGCAGGATACGGGCCGCCTCGACTTGAGCCACCGCGTCGGCACGCGCGGCGCGCTGCGCGACGCCCTCGAGGCCATGGGACCGTTCGCCGGGATCGGCGGCGTCTTCGACTTCACCGGCACCGACCACCAGGGGCTCGACGCTCGCGCCTACGTGCTGGCCGAGATCCGCGACGGGACGTGGCGGCTGGCGCGCTAGGGCGCGGCGCCCGTCTCAGCCGATCGGGTTGTCCAACCCCGCCGCGCGCCGGTAGAGCATGAGCTGGCCGAGGTGATAGGTCTCGTGCCACAGGAGGAACTCGAAGCGCTGGCCCGCGGTCGTCTTGCCGACTGGCCGCGCCAGGTCCTCGGCGCTCGCGGCCGCCAAGGCCGCGGCCAGGGGCGCTTCCGCCGCCGTGTACGCCGCGATCAGCTCGGCGAGCGCGGCCTCCGGCTCGCCTTCCGGCTTGCTGCCGTAACCGAACGCCTTCCCGAAGGCGGCGTCCTGCATGCGCTCGCCGCCCAGGGTCTCGAGCATGGAGTCGCGGTTGCCGACCAGGTGTCCGACCAGCCACCTGGCGCTGCTTCCGTCCGCCACCAGGGGTTCGCGGGCGGCTGCCTCCGAGAGGCCGGCGGTCAGCTGCAGCACGATGCGGTGGTTGCGCGTGAGCATGCCGCCGAGCGTCGCCTTGAGGGCGTCGACGGCGGCGGGGTCGAGGAGGGTGGCGGTGCTATCCGGCATCTGTTTCACCTCGTGAGGAGCGTGCGTAGCAGCGAGAGGTCGCGTCTATGGCCACCGTCGTCGTCGCCGAGCGGGGTCTCCAGGACCTGGGGCGCATGCGCGAGGCGGGGGTCGTTGATGATGCGAGCGAACGCGTCCTCGCCGATCAACCCGACGCCGATGTTCTCGTGCCGGTCCTTGCGCGAGCCCAGGGGGTGCTTCGAGTCGTTCAGGTGGACGCATCTGAGGCGCGCGAGGCCAAGGTGGCGGTCGAACTCGGCGAGCAGCGCCTCGTGGCCCTCCTCGGTGGAGACGTCGTAGCCGGCGGAGAAGGCGTGGCAGGTGTCGAGGCACACGCCCACCCTGTCCGGTTGGTCGAGGAGAGCGATGATGCCGGCGAGCTCCTCGAACCGCGCTCCGACCGTGCTCCCTTGCCCGGCGGTGTTCTCGAGGAGCAGGAGCGTGTCCACCCCCTCGCTCTCGGCCAGCACCGTGTCCATGTTGCGGGCGATCGCTTCGATGCCGGCCTCGGTGCCGGCGCCGAGGTGGGCGCCGGGGTGGAAGACGAGGCCACCGATGCCGAGGAGGCCGCAGCGAGTGAACTCGTCCTTGAGCCCGGCGCGCGACTTGTCGGCGATCTCCTCGTCCGCCGAGGCGAGGTTGATGAGGTACGCGGCGTGCGCGACCAATGGCCAGCCCGCTTCGAGGCTCCTGGCCCGGAAGCCCTCCACCTCCTGCGGGTCGAGCGGGCGGGCCCGCCACTGGTTGGGGCTCTTGACGAAGACCTGGACGGCGTCACAGCCGATGTCGGCGCCCCGGTCGAACGCCTTGGCCATGCCGCCTGCGGTGGAGACGTGCGCGCCTAGTGATGCCATGAGGGTGAGTGTACAACCCGCCCTGGCCGGCGGCGCCGCTCGGTCCTGCCCGCGCCGCGCGCGGCTGTTACACTCGCGTCCGTGGTCAGGGAGTTGCTCGAGAACCCCACTCCGGACGACCTCGCCGGCTTCCTCGACGAGCACCTGCGGGCGGGGGACGAGCTGGTGCAGGTGGCCGGCGAGTGCGAGGTCCTGTACACCGGTCGCGCCGCCAGTGTGGCGGAGGCGGGCGACTACGTCGTGATCGTCAAGGCCGACGGCAGCGTCCAGGTGCAGGGCCCGCGCGGCGTCAAGCCCGTCAACTGGCAACCGCAGACGGACGAGGTGCGCGTGGCCGTCGAGGACGGGCGCGCCGTGCTGGTCGCCGAGCGCTACAACCCCGCCGAGCTCGTGCGGGTGTCGTTCGAGACGCCCGCCCTGGCCGTCGCCCTCAGGCTGGAGGAGAACGGCAACTTCGTCCTCATGGGTAGCGAGGCCGAGATGCAGCGCGCGCTCGCCCGCGACCCGGACGTCATCGAACCGGGGCTCACCGTCATCGACCTGGAGCTGCCGACCGACGTGGGCGGCATAGACCTCTTCGCGCGGGACAGCCATGGGCGCCTCGTCGTCGTCGAGCTCAAGCGTGGCAAGGCGAACCACGAGGCCGTCCACCAGCTCGACCGTTACGTGCAGAGCGTGAGGGCGCGCTACCCCGGCGAGGTGCGCGGCGTGCTGGCCGCGCCGGCCGTGACGGCGCCGGCGCTGAACCGCCTCGGGGCCTTGGGGCTCGAGTACCGCGAGGTGACGGCGCTGCCCGGTCTGGGCGACGAGGCGGCCAAGCAGCCCGGGCTCTTCGGCTGACGCGCCGGGGCGCATGAAGTTGGTAACGCCGCGCACGCGCCTGACGTCATAGACTGCCTCTCACATGCCGCTATTCCGCAAGGATCCGTTCGGTCGCGCCTGGGTGCTCCTGTCGCCGGAGCGGGGGCTGGAGCCGTCGGCGTTCGGCAGCGTGCCGAGCGCTCCGGAACGTTCGCCGCTCTCGCCGGAGAGCAAGGACAGGGTGGGGCCCGAGATCGCCGCCGTTCGACCGGCCGGCTCGCATAGCGGCGACGCCGGCTGGCGCATCAGGGCCCTCGCGCACCCAGCGCAGCTCGTCAGCTCCCGGCCGACCGAGGTGGACGCGGGGGTCGAGCTCTTCCAGCAGGCCGCTGCCTACGGCCACCACGAGATCATCGTCGAGCACCCGGACGCCAGGCAGCGCCTCGAGACGATGCCGGTGGAACACCTGACGGAGGTGCTCCGCTTCTACCGCGAGCGGATCGCCTTGGCGGCCGCGCGCCCCGGCATCGCTCACGTGCAGCTGACCCGCAACGTCGGCCGGGCGGCGGGTGCGGTCTACGACCACCCGTACGCGCAGCTGCTCGCCGTGCCCGTCACGAACCGGTGGGTCGAGGAGGAGGTGGCCGTCGCGGCGGCGCACCACGCCGCCCACGGACGCTGCCTCTTCTGCCACGTCCTGGAGCGTGAGATCGCGGCGCGTGAGCGCGTCGTCACCCAGAACGACGCCTACGTCGCCATCGCGCCGTTCGCCTCCAAGACGCCTTTCGAGACCTGGATCCTCCCGCGCCATCATGGGAGTTCGTTCGCCACCGTGGCATCCAACACGCTCCCTGCCCTCGCCGAGCTCCTGCGCGCCGTGGTGCGTGCCATCAACGACGCGCTCGACTACCCCCCTTACAACCTCATGCTGCACACCGTGGTCGAGGAGGGGCGGCCCGACTACCACTGGCACCTGGAACTGCTGCCGCGCCTCACCAACCAGGCCGGGTTCGACTGGGGCACGGGCTTCTTCGTCAACCCCACCCTGCCGGAGGACGCCGTGCGCTTCCTGCGCGAGGCGTTGGCCATGCAGGAGGTCCGCGCTTGAGCGACTGGTGGAACGAGCAGGCCGATGCCCGTTCGGACGATGCCGGCCCGGGCGGCGAGGAGCAGGGCGCGACTAGGCCCAGCGGCGAACGGCCGGCCAGGCGCGGGGCCGCGGGGCGGCATGCCGCGGCGGAAGCACCGTTCGGGAGCCATGGGGGCGACGAGCCGCGGCCCCGCCCGCCCGCCCGGCGCAAGCTCAACGTCGTGATCGTCGTCCTGGCCAGCCTTGGCGTGCTTCAGCTCCTCTACCTCAACTACGTCGAGAGCGACCGCATGTTCGTGCTGCGCCGCGAGGTGGCGCGCCTCGAGGCCGACGTGGCGCGGCTGGAGACGGAACGGCACGGTCTCGAGGAGGTGGCGGCCCATGCCGCCGACCCCACCTACCGCGAGGCCCTCGCCAGGAAGCAGGGGTTCATCCTGCCCGACGAGGTCAGGGTCGTCACCGGCGCGGCGGGCGGGCAGTAGGGACCGCCGCGAGCCGGGCCTGAACGGAGCGCGTTCTCGCCGTGTCCAGGTGAGGCGCGGGGAGCCGGTCAGGATGGTGATAATGGACCATGCTCAGGATCGGCTCCATCGTCTGGGGTGTCCGCGACGTCGCGCGCGCCACCCAGTTCTGGTCCGCGGCCCTCGACTACGCCCCGCGGGGCGGCGACTCCCCAGACTGGGTCCTCCTCAAGCCTAGACGCGGCACGGGCGTCCAGCTCGCCCTCCAGGAGGTCCGCGCCGCGGCTCGTGAGCGCAGGCGCCACCATCTGGACCTCTACGCGTTCGACCAGGAGGCCGAGGTGGAGCGCCTCGTCGGCCTCGGCGCCACCAGGGTCGAGTGGCGCTACGAGCCCGATTCCGACTACACCGTGCTGGCGGACCCGGACGGCAACTACTTCTGCGTCATCGCCGCAGGCGAGGTCGCCGCCGACCCCGGGCTGCGCCTCGCCCAGGTACGTTACGTGCCCGACGACGCCGCGCTGCCGGCCCCGGACGCCTTCGCGGACAGGGTGATAAGGGTGCTCCTCTCCCTACAGGAGCGGGAGCTGCGGGCGTTCCTGCCCATCTGGCGCAGGTTCGGCGCGAGCGGCCTCCCGCTGCCCGCCTCGGAGAACGAGGCCTACCGGTCGAACGAGCACCTGCTCCTGCACGTCCTGCAGTCCTCGGGGAGCTACCTCGTGTGGACGTGCCGCCAGCTGGGGCTGCCGGACCCGTCCGTACCCCCCGAGCCCGCGCCTGCCGACGTCGCGGCCCTGGCGGACGACCACGTCGAGCGCCTGCTCGAGCGCTGGCGGGCGGCCCTGAAGGACGTGTCGCTGGCCGGCGTGCGGACCACGGTCTTCACGTCCAACTGGGGCGTCCCCCTGACCATCCCGGCCATGCTCGAGCACGCCGTGGCCCACCCCATGCGGCACGGCTTCCAGTTGGAGGAGCTGCTGGCGCGGCGCGGCTGAGGCCGGCCGGACTCCCAGCGCCGGTCAGTTGCGTTCTTTCGCGCACGTCGTTCTAGCTCGGAGCTCAGTCGACCTCGCGCAGGTCGCTCATCAGCTGCCAGCCGACGCCTTGCGGGGTCGTCTCGAGCCGCTCGCCGAGCCGCTCGGCCATCTCGGCCAGCAGCGCGTCCGGCACCTGCCCCGGTTGGACGATGGCGACCACCGTGAGCTGGTAGACGACCTGCGTGGCGCTCAGCGTGCCGTCGTCGAAGAACGTGAACGGCGCCGCTGGCATGGCGTCGAAGAGGACGTGAACGTCGGGGCCGAGCGCTTCCGGCAGGTAGGCGGCTAGGTCCACGGCCTGGTCGCGCGGATGCCAGACGTAGCCCTGGATGAGCTTGAAGGCGCGGGGGGTGGTGGCCTCCCCCTCCCAGAGGTCGCGGTCGTTGCCGACGCGCTCCGTGTAGCCGCCCTCGGGCTCGCTGCCCGGCCCGGCCGCGGGCGGCTCCGTGCCATCGTCGGCGGGGTCGTCGCCGAACCTGGCCATGCGAGCGCTCCGGGTCTCGAAAGGCTCGGTGCCGCTCATCCGAACCCGGGCGGGAGCGGCAGGTCGGGGAAGAGCGAGTGCCACCGCGCGGCGAAGGAGGGGACCGTGTCGAGGAGCAGCCCGACGAAGCCGAGCCGCTCGCACGCCGCGATGTTGTCGCTGTTGTCGTCGATGAACACGGTGGCGGCCGGTGGCAGCGCGAGCGCCGAACTCAAGGCCGCGAACGCACGCTCGTCCGGCTTACGCACCCCGATCTCGTTCGAGAACACGAAGGCCCTGAGCTTGCGCATGCGCGGGTCGTCGCGCACGACGTCGCAGAGCTCCGGGGAGTTGTTCGAGAGCATGGCGAGCGGTACGTCATCGGGCAAGGAAGCGAGGAGGTCGTACATGGCCTCGCGCTCCCTGACGGCGCCGAGGAAGGTCGCCCTGAACTCCGCCAGCGTCGAGGTGCGGCCCACCGCGGCCTGGAAGCACCGATGGAACTCCGGCATGTCGAACTCGCCGACCTCGAACCCCTCCATGAGCTCCAGGTACACGGGGAGGACGTCGGCCGCGTCGAGCCCGTGCAATTCGGCCAAGCGGGCGTGGGCGCGCGAGTCGAAGGTGCCTTCCGTGAACACGCCGCCCCAGTCGAAGGCGATGGCGCGCAGCGGCTGCGGCAGCCGGGTCATGGCCGCGCCCCGCCCCACCGGTGCTCCTTGTCCTCGACCCAGAACCACTGCAGGAACGTGTAGATGAACGGCAGGCCGAACGCGATGAGCCCGCCGACCTTCATGACGGCGCCGGCCACCTGCTGGTCCTCCATCGGGCTCAGGCCGAAGGCCCGCGTCGGCATGTTGGCGTAGGCGGCGTACAGGACGTCGGGCGAGAAGGTGACGCTGGCGAAGATGGGGAGCTGAGCGACCGGCAGGAGGAAGAGGTAGACGGCGCGCCCGAGGAACGGCGGGCGCGGCAGCTCGGCCAGCGGGCTCATCATGGGCCACCACATCATGAGCGACGCGAACAGCATGATGACGTGGATGGCGTGGTGCAAGGACGTGTTGGCGAGCGCGGCGTCGTAGATGGGCGGCAGGTGGTAGACGGAGAGGACGAGCGTGAAGATGGCGAACGTCGTGATGGGGTTGAGCAGGACCTTGCTGACCGGCAGGGTGGTGCGGTTGGCGAGCGCGGCTTTGAGGAGCCACGGCGGCGTGCCGGCCAGGAGGATGGGCGCGATGGCGTAGGTGAGCAGCAGGTGCTGCACCATGTGCGCGATGAGCAGGTAGCGCTCCGCGAGGTCGTGCAGGGGCGAGCCCTCGTTTAGGAACAGGGCGAGGAGCCCGAGGCCGAAGATTACGGCGTAGCGGGTGGGGTACGGCTCCCCGGGCGCCAGGCGTTTACGCAGCGGTCCTACGCAGAGGTAGTAGGCGACCGCCAGCGCGGCGATCATGCCCAGGAGGACCGGTTCCAGTTGCCAGGATAGGTACAGCACCCCGTCATGCTAAACCGAAACCGCTCGAGGCGCCGCCCGCCGTGGGCGGTCGCCTGGCTGGCCCTTGCGAGCGTCGTCGCCTCGGGCGGTCGTTCCGCGCGGCCCGGCTGGGTAGGGGGACCGGCCGTGGTTGCCGCGAGAAGCCCCGTGAAAGAGGTGTGCCCGCTCCAACTGGAGCGGGCACACCTTGAACAGCCTTAAGGGCCGAGGCTCAGTGGAGGCCGAGCGCCTCCCGCTTGGCGTGCACGTCGCCGGCGCTCAGGCCGTCGGGGCGCCTTGCGGCGATGTCGGCGGCCGTGTACGGCTGGAAGCCGGCGGGCTCGTCGTCCCAGGCCGTGAGGACGTGGTTGAGGGCGTCGGCCAGGTCGGCGTCGGCGAGGTGACCCCACGCCGGCATGACGCCGTTGTAGGTCATGCCGTTGACGTTGATGGCGCCCTGTAGGCCGAAGATGACGGCGTCGGCCAGGTAGTCGCGGCCACCGGCCACCGCATAGACCTCGACGGCGTGGCTCGCGAGGGGTGGGAACGCACCCGGTATGCCCTGACCGGTCATCTGGTGGCACGCCATGCAGTTGGCGTTGAACACTGCGGCGCCGTGGTCCTTGTCCCAGCTGACGGCGGCCGCGGCCGGCTCTTCCGCCGTGGGCGCCTCCGCCTGAGCGGGGGCTTCCTCGGCCTCCTCAGCCGTGGCTTCCTGGGCGGCCGGCTCCTCGGCCTCGGCGGCTTCACCCGCGGCGGACTGCGCCCCGGTGGCCTCCGCGGCCGGCGCTTCCGTGGCCGCGGGCTCCTCGGCGGTGGCAGCTCCGCCCTGCGCCGTGGCGCCCGCAGGCGGAGTGACGCTGTAGGTGGAGGCGTCGTTTGGAGCGGTCGGCGCTTCCACGCTCACGCTCCGATCGGCGACGGCGGGCGTGTCGGCGATCTCGGCCGGCGCGCGCGAAGCGCCACGGGTCTCGACGTTGTCGAGCAGCTCGTGCGGCACGGCGTGGCTCGCTTCCTGCGCCGCGCGGTTGTCCGGCCGCGTCGAGGCGACCGCCTTCGGCAGGATGAACATGGCCGTGAGGCCGACGAACGTCGCCAGGGCTATGAACATGCCGCTCGAGAAGAAGCCGGAGTACGTGCGGTCGTCGTCCTTGAGGTGCATGAAGAACATCACGACCATCACGAACTTGACGATCGACAGCGCCACGAGCAGGAAGATCGTCCAGCCCGACCCCAGCCACGCCTGCGGGTACTCGACGAGCGCGAACTCGACGTAGGTGATGACGCCGAGGATGAGCGCGACGATCACGTAGGTGCTTACGGAGGTGTGCTTGCCTTCAGACATTCTCTCGCGCCCCGCTCACACGAATTCCACGAGGTAGACGACCGTGAAGATGACGATCCACACGATGTCGACGAAGTGCCAGTAGAGGCCCGCGATCTCCAGGTAGACGGCGTCCTTGGCCTTCATGGGCCGTATGTAGGAGGTCACGAGCAGGCTCACCAGCCAGATGACCCCGACCGTCACGTGGACCCCGTGGGTGCCAGTCAGGATGAAGAAGGTCGTGCCGAAGAGGTTCTGGTGGATGCTTAGGCCGGCGTGCGCGAAGTGGGTGAACTCGAAGACCTGGAAGCCGAGGAAGATGGCGCCGAAGAAGGCGACGCCCGCGGTCCAGAGGCGGAACTTCCCGATGTCGTTCTGGCGCAGCGCGTGCAGGCTCAGGACCATCAGGAAGCTCGACATGAGGAGCACGAACGTGCTGACGGTGGTCAGCGGGATGTCGAACAGGTCCTGCGGGAAGGGCCCGACGAGGCTGCGCTCACGGTAGGCGAGGTACGTGCCGATGAGCGACCCGAAGAACATGGTGTCGGACGCCAGGAACACCCACATGAGCAGCTTGACGTCCGGCAGTTTGGAGGAACGGTAAGGCGCCGGATGGGCGCTCGCCCCGGAGGCGGCGTGGCTTGAGGCTTCGGCGCTCATGCGTTCTCCTTGGCACCGTCGAAGTGCACGTGGTGGCCGCCTACGCCCTCGAAAGCCCACCCGAAGATCGTGAAGATGAAGAACAGGCCGCAGACGATGGCGAGGATGAAGTTGTCGTACATGAGGGCGTAGCAGCCGAACATGATGGCGGCGCTCGCGAGGAACGGGTACCAGGACTGGCCCGGGATGTGGATGCCGCCCGCGTCGTACTTCGCTCCGGCGTCAGGCGCCGGTGGCGTGACGTGCATGGCCTCGGGGTGCTTCCTGGCCCACAGCGGGTCGAGGGAGTTCACGACGGGCTGCACCTTGAAGTCGTAGTAGGGCGGGGGAGAGGAGGTCTCCCACTCGAGCGTGCGGGCGTCCCAGGGGTCGTCGCCTACGCGCTTGCCGCGCGTGAGCCCGTGGATGACGTTGATGGCGATGAG
Organism: Trueperaceae bacterium; assembly: GCA_023954415.1. Taxonomy (NCBI): domain Bacteria; kingdom Thermotogati; phylum Deinococcota; class Deinococci; order Trueperales; family Trueperaceae; species Trueperaceae bacterium. The sequence continues at coordinate 271,078 of JAMLIB010000002.1, read as the reverse complement.
GACCAGGCCGATACCCATGAGCCAACTGCCGACGGTGGAGAGAGCGTTCCACAGCTCGAGGCCGATGCCGGCCGGGTACGTCTGGATGCGGCGCGGCATGCCGAGGAGCCCCGCGATGTGCTGCGGGAAGAAGATGCCGTGGAAGCCGATCACGGTGATGAAGGCCGCGATCTTGCCGAGGCGCTCGGACATCATCCTGCCCGTCATCTTGGGGAACCAGTAGTACAGCGCCCCGAGGTATGAGAGAAGGGCGCCACCGCCCATCACGTAGTGGAAGTGCGCCACGACGAAGTAGGTGTCATGCACCTGGGCGTCGAAGGTCGGCATGGCGAGCATGATGCCCGTGATGCCGCCAAGCGTGAACGTGATGAGGAAGGCGATCGCGTAGATGATCGGTGTGGTGAACCGGATACTGCCGCCCCACATCGTGCCGAGCCAGTTGAAGATCTTGATGCCCGTCGGTATGCCGATCACGAAGGACGTGAGTGAGAACGCGGTGTTGACGACGGGGCCGAGGCCGGTCGTGAACATGTGGTGCGTCCACACGGCCGCGCCCATGAAGCCGATGAGGATGCCGGAGAGGATCATCACCGGGTAGCCGAAGAGCGACTTGCGCGAGAACGTCGGGATGATCTCGCTGATGACCCCGAAGGCCGGCAGGATGATGATGTACACCTCGGGGTGCCCGAAGATCCAGAAGAGGTGCTGCCACAAGATGGGCAGCGCCCCGGCCTCCTGCACGAAGAAGAGCGTGCCGAAGGTGCGGTCGAGGATGACCTCGATGAACGCGATGGTGAGCGGCGGGAAGGCGTAGATGATCATGAACGACATGATGAGGATCATCCACGTGAACACGGGCACGCGCATCATCGTCATGCCGGGCGCGCGCATGTTGATGATCGTCACGATGAGGTTCATGGCGGTGCCGGTGGTGCCGATGCCGCTGATGAACAGGCCGAACATGTAGAAGTCGACGCCGAGGCCGGGGTTGTGCGACAGCGACGTGAGGGGCGCGTAGGCGAACCAACCGACGTCAGGGGCGCCGCCCAGGAACCACGACGTGTAGATCATGAGGCCGCCGAGCGCGTAGATCCAGTAACCGAACGCGTTCAGGCGGGGGAACGCGAGGTCGCGCGCGCCTATCTGGAGCGGCACGAAGTAGTTGGCCAGACCGATGCCGAGCGGCATGATGGCGAGGAACACCATCGTGACGCCGTGCATGGTGAAGAGCTGGTTGAAGTGGTCGGGGTTGACGATGTTCATCGTCGGCGACAGGAGCTGCAACCGGATCAGGCCGGCTTCCACGGCGGCGAAGATCATGAACATGAACGCCGTGCAGATGTAGAGCAGGCCGAGGCGCTTGTGATCGATGGTGGTCAACCACGAGCCGACGCCGGTGGTCCACGTCGGGCGGTTGAAGATCTTGCCCCGGGTAGGGCTCGTGACGGTGGGCGCGGTGGCCATCAGTTGCCTCCAGTCGAAGCCTGGGCCAGCGCCTGCGTGCCGTCCTCGACGCCGAGGCTCAGCAGGTAAGCGGCGATGGCTGCCGCCTCCTGGTCACGGTTGGGGTCGTTGGCCTGCCAGAGCGTCGGCATGCGCGCGCCCGGCTTGACCTCTTGCGGGTCGCGGATCCACGTGGCGACGTTCTCGGGCGTGGCGTCCAGGATGGCCGCCCCCACCGTGTGGCGCAGGCCGAAGTTGGTGAGGTCGGGGTACTGGGGCTGGCCGAACTTCACGCCCTCGGAGTAGTTGCCGATGTTGTGGCAGCCGATGCAGCCCTTGCTGGCGACGAGCTGGCGGCCCTGGGCGATGAGGGGGTCGGTGGCGGTCGTCACGACGGCGGGCTGCTGGAATTCGGCCACCCAGTCGTCGAACTCGTCCTGCTCGCTGACGACGATGCGGAAGCGCATGTAGGCGTGGGCGCCCAGGCACAACTCCGCGCACTGGCCGGTGAAGATGCCGGTGCCGTCCGGGTCGGTGTCGAACCACAGCCGGTTGTCCTGGTTCGGGATGAGGTCGACCTTGCCTGCGAGGCGGGGCGCCCAGAAGGCGTGAACCACGTCGCCGGAGTTGAGCTGAAGGATGACGCGCTTGCCGGCCGGGATGTGCATCTCGTTGGCGGTGGTGACGCCGTACTGCGGGTAGTCGAACTTCCACCACCACTGGTAGCCGGTCACGTGGATGACGACGTCGTCGCTCGTGGCCTGCACGACCGTCTGCGTCCGGAAGATGGAGCGCACGGACGGCACCGCGACCATGATGACGATGATGATCGGCACGATCGTCAGGATGACCTCGGTCATCGGGTTGCCGTGAGACTGGTCCGGCATCTCGTCGTCCCTGCGCCGCCGGTACTTGAAGAGGACGTAGAAGAGCACGCCGAAGACACCCACCATGACGGGGATGCTCAGGTACCACGTCCACATGAACAGACCGTGCTGCTCTCTCGCGATGCTGGCTGCGGGGCTCATGATCGACTGGACGCCGTCGAGCGAGCACCCGGCCAGTAATGGCGCGAGAAAGGCGACGGGCAACGCCCGCCTCAACCACCTCATGGGCACGATTCCCTCCTTGGGTAAATGAATACGGGGGCATGCGAAGGGTTGGCCCCAGATTCTGAGCGCCAGCCTAGCACAAGCGTTAAGAAGCGGAATGGGAACGGCTTCGCTTCTTTGGCCCATCCGAGCGTGAGGGTCGCGCTTCGGCGCGCCAAGTCGCTCATGAGGATGTAATCGGACTCTCATCTTGACGGGACCGTTGCCGGCCCTGCTGCCGTCGACCGCCACGGACGCCAGGCTCGACTCACGGCGGGGGCGGACCGCCCTTGCGAACGACGGGACTGCGGCTCTCGGGGCTCCTCGGCCCCGATGCGGGCCGACCGGCCCCTCCGCGGGTGTCAGCCCCGGTACGCCGCCTCGAGCGGGTGCTCAGCCCCGGTACGCCGCCGCCTCGAGCAGGTGCTCGGGCAGCACCGCGTCCTCGCCGGCCAGGTCGGCGACGGTGCGCGCCACGCGCAACAGGCGGTCGTAGCCTCGAGCGGACGGCCTGAGGCTGCGCACGAGCTTGGCGAGCACCGCCTGCCCGACCGGCCCGCTGGCGGCGTGCAGGGCCAGCGACCTGCCTGTGAGCTGCGAGTTCACGAAGCCCTGGCGCTGCAGAGCTCGGTCGCGAGCGCGGGACACGCGGGTGGCGACGATGGCGCTCGCCTCGCCCGGCTGCGCGTTCACGAGCTCCGTGTCCGTGAGGCGCGCGACGTCCACGAGCAGGTCCATGCGGTCGAGGAGCGGGCCGGACAACCGGCGCTGGTAGCGCACCACTGCCGCCGGGTGGCAAGTGCACGGCTGGGGGCCGTCGTGCGCGCCGTGGTAGCCGCAGGGGCACGGGTTGCGCGCGGCGACGAGTTGGAAGGCGGCGGGCAAGCTTACGCTGCCGCTGGCCCGCGAGATGGTTACGACGCCCTCTTCGAGGGGTTGCCGCAACGCCTCGAGCACCGCGCGCGAGAACTCGGGGAGCTCGTCGAGGAACAGGACACCGAGGTGCGCCAGGCTCGCCTCGCCCGGCCTCGGCACCGCGCCCCCGCCGACGATGCCGGCCTCCGACCCGGAGTGGTGGGGCTGGCGGAACGGCGGGGTGCGCATGAGGCCGCTCGCCGGGCGGCCGGCGCTTGAGTGGACGCGCGTTACCTCGATGGCCTCGGGGTCCGTCAGCGGCGGCAGGATGCCAGGCAGGCAGCGCGCCAGCATGCTCTTGCCCGCCCCCGGCGGCCCCGTGAGCAGTAGGTTGTGCCGCCCGGCGGCGGCCACCTCGAGAGCGCGGCGGGCGAGCGCCTGAGCGCGCACGGCGGCGAGGTCGTGGAGGGGCGCGGCCGGCTCGTCACCGCCCGGCGGCGGGGGCGCTACGGGCTGGAGTGGCGCGCGACCCGTGAGGTGAGCGACGGCCGCGGCCAAGTCGGTCGGGGCGAACACGGTGACGCCCGGCACGAGCGCGGCTTCGACCGCGTTGGCCGGAGGAGCGAGGACGCGCGCCGGTCCGCCGTTCGCTCGCGCCTTGAGGGAAGCCATGCTGGCGATGGCCACCCCTCCGCGCGCGGGCCGCAAGCTGCCGTCGAGCGCCAGCTCCCCGAACGCGACGAGCCCCTCGAGGGCGCTCAGAGGCAGGCGCCGGTCGGACGCGAGCAGCGCGAGGGCGATCGGCAGGTCGAGCGCCGGCCCCTCCTTGCGCACGTCGGCCGGCGCCAGGTTGACGAGGATGCGGCTGGGCGGCAGGGGGTACCCGAGGAGCTTGAGGTTGGCCCGCACGCGCTCGCGCGACTCCTGCACCGCGGCGCCGGGCAGCCCGACGATGGTGAAGCTGGGCAGGCCCCCGCTCGTGAACGCCTCGACGCGCACCTCCAGGGCGTCCACCCCCTGGATGGTGGCGGAGGAGACGGCGGCGAACACACGGCGACGTTAGCGCCGAGCAGCGCGCGGGGGAGGGCGCGCCACGGCTACTGCCGACCGGTGCTAGGCAGGCTCGTGCGCGGCCGGCCCCCGGACCGCGGAGGAACGGGACGGCGGCGGCTTCACGTCCTGCTGGCCATTGCACAGCCCCCCGGACCGCGCAGGTACGGTACGGCGCCGCCGGCCGCGAGAACGGCCGCCTCGTGAGGGCCCGCCGGGGCGAAGCGGAAGCGGCGCAGGTCGGAGGCCGCCGGTCGTCCGGGAGCGACCGAGCGGACCGTCACGGTGCCGGCGGCGAGGTCCAACTCCAGCAGTGCCTCCGGTGTCAGGGCCCCGTAGAACGCCTCGTCCGCGAGGGTGATGGCCGGCAGCCCCTCGTCGCGCGCGCCCGAGGCGTAGAGCGGCGCGATGCTCGGGGCGATCACGGCGCGCACGCCCGCCTGCACCAAGGCCCTGATGGAGGACGCCCGGTTGCTGCCCATGCCGAAGTTCTCGTCTCCCACGAGGACGGTGCCCTCCAGGGAGCGGTCGGCGGCGCTCGGGTCGACGTGGTGCAGCAGCAGCCGCCGGGCCACGCGCGGGTCGGCGTCGCTCGACGTCCCCACGCCGGGCACGCTGGAAGGGGTCAGGTCGTCGGTGGAGACGAGGCCGAGTAGCCTGACGACGTTGCCGGTGGTGGGCCAGACGACCGTCGGCGCGGGGGCGCGGTCTGTATGCGCGAGCGCCGCCTCGGCTTGACGGCCGGCGCGTACGGTCCGCGCCCCGGCATCCCTGTCGGCATGTACGGTGTCCGCCCCGCGAGGCTCGTTGGCTGCGCTCGCTCCGCCACCGCCTGTGGCGGCCGGCTGGTTCAGCCACCCGGTGCTGGCGGCCTGCCCGGCCGTGCGGCCGGCGGCCAGGACGATCCGGGCGTGGGGCGAGCCCATGCGGCCGACGCTGTTGCGGTTCCCGGTCACGACGGCCACCTCGTCGTCCTCGAGGCGGCTCATCCCGAAGCCGAAGCACGGTCCGCACCCGGGCGCGAGCAGTGTCACACCGGCATCCTCGAGCCGCCGTGCGATGCCTTCCGCGCTCAGCCGCTCGAGCACGCCGGTAGAGGCGGGCGCCACGACGGTCGGGATCGCCGCGCGCGCTCCCAGCGCGGCAGCGAACGCGGCGATCTCCTCGTAGGTCCCGCCGGCGCACGTGCCGACGAACACGCGGTCCACGCGCACGGCGCCGAGCCGCGCCAGCGGCACGACGTCGGACGGCTGGCCGCTGCGCGCCACCGACGGCAGCACTTGGGCGAGGTCGAGCGTGACGACCGTTCCCGACCTCTGAGGAGGCGCCTCGCCGGAGAAGACCGCGGTGACGGCCACGGCCTCGGGTGTGACGTTGGCCAGGACGGCGCGCTCGGCGCTGGTGAGGCGCGCCAGGCCGGGGCCGCCGAACTCCAGCGCCCTGCCGGTGGCGAGGCGGGGAACGGACCCGCCGCCGCGCAGGAGGTCGAGGAGGGTGAGGGCTGCGTCGCGCACCGTGACGTCGCCACGCAGTCGGCCGACGACGCGCACGTGCACCGTCTCCGGCACGCGAACGACGAAGCGTCCCGTGTGGATCGCCACGGCGAGGGTGATGGGCTGCGCCGCGAACGCCGTGACCCCGTGGGCGCCCAACGTGGGCGTGTGCGAGTCGTTGCCGAGCACCAGCATGCCAGGGCGCAGGCGGCCGCTGGCCGGGAGGGCGTGATGTTGTATCCCCTGACCCGTTATGCGCTCGGCGCCGAAGCGGACCGCGAACTCCTCCTCGACCTGCCGGAGCGCGAGGACCCGGTCGCGCTCCGCGCCCACGTACGTGTCCGCCGGGCCGGTATGGTCGCGAACGAGCACGAGCGGCGCGGCGGACCTCACGGTGCCGAGGGCGCTCAGCGTCGGAAGGAGCGAGGGGGTCGTCCAGTCGTCGGTCACGATGAGGTCGACCGCGAGGTCGACCTCCCGGCCGGCCGGGGCGCCCAGCCGACGCTCGATGAGCGTCGGTGACCCGGTCGGTGTCACGCGGCCTCGGCGGTCGCCGGCGCTCCCGGGGCAGCGGCCGCGGGGTGGCAGTAATGGACGGTCCGGAAGCGCCGGGCGAGGTCCATGACGCGTTCGCGTACCTGGACGCGGGGCTCCTCGCCGGCCAGCGTCGCGTGCACGAGCGCGGCGAGCCGCGCCATCTCGGGCTCGCGCATGCCCAGGCGCGTCACCTCGGGCGTGCCGAGGCGCAGCCCCTTGCGGCGCAGCGACGGGATGAGGTTGACGTTGGCGATCAGGTTGGCGTCGTGCAGCGCCTCGACGGCCTCGTCCGGGGTGGCGAGCGGGCTCGCGTCGAGCCATACCTGATGCGAGTCCGTCACGCGCTCGCCGCCTTGGACCGCCAGGCCGAGGCGCGCCAGCTCGCGGCCGAGGGCGCGCGCGTTCGCCACCGTCTGGCGCGCGTAGGCGGCGCCGTACTCCTGCGCCTCGGCCAGCGTGATGGCCAGGGCGGCGACGTGGTGGAGGTGGAAGTTGGAGACGTGGCCCGGGAAGATCGTCGCCTCTATGCGCGCGGCGATGTCGTCGCGGTCGGTCAGGATCAGGCCCTTCTGCGGCCCCGGCAGCGACTTGTGCGTGCTGCCGGACAGCACGTCCGCGCCCTCGCGCAGCGGGTCCTGGAAGATGCCGCCCGCCAGCAGGCCGAGGACCTGCGAGGCGTCGTAGACGATGACGGCGTCGGGACCGGCCAAACGCCGCAACTCCCTGACGGGGTGGGCGAAGAGGATCATCGAAGCGTCCAGGTAGACGACGTCCGGCGGCGCGGCCTGGAAGGCCCGGGCGCAGCCGGCCAGGTCGATGCCGGCGCTGGCGGCGTCGTAGGGGATCAGGCGCAGGTCGTCGGTGAGGCGCGCCGCCACGCTCCTGGCGGCGAAGTGGCCGCCGTCCTCCATGGCGAGGTGGTAGAAGGTGCCGCCCCGCCTGAGCACGGAGTGGATCACGATGTTGGTGCAGTTCTCGCCCGAGAGCGGGCGCACGTTCGCGTGGCGGGCGCCGAACAGGTCGCGCGCCAGCTTCTGTGCCAGCGACTCGACCTCGGCCAGGTGCTTCCCGCCGACGTAGCGCCACTGCGGGTTCTGGAACAGGTAGCGGTGCCCGAGGTCGGACCCCATCACCCCACGGGCTGCCGGGCTGAGCAGGTTCTCGGTCGGTACGAGCCCGACGCACTCTGCGCGGTAGGCGGACTGGTGCTCCACGGCGGCGAGGATGCGATCGAGGGCTCGACTCCGGGCGGGTTGGGCCGCGCCGACCGGCTGCGGAGATGCCCAGGGCCGCGGGTTCGTGGTTGCGGGTTCGCTCATGGGCGGGTCGTTGAAGCGTCGAATCGCGGTTGGAAGCGGGGCAGCGGCATCTGGTCTCCAAGTGCTCGAGGATTTGGGCTTTTGAAGCGAAAGCTGAAAGCCGTTCAGTGGGCCTGCTAAGCGATGATATCATAAGCCAATGCCTAGTATCACCTAAGAAGCGAATGGAGCCGTGAACGGGCCACGAGGGGGCCGCCCGAGGCCGGGGCCGGGCGCCGCCATGGATGAGGTGTGAAGGTGTGCCGGTCCACGCCCGCCGAGACGGTGGACGTCCGCCTGTCGGTGCGACGGACGGGCCTGGCTTGCTCTGACCGGGTCCGGGTCCGGCTCGGCCGTTAGCGTGCGGGTGGGCATGTCACGCGGCGCAGGCGGCCGCGCGGTGCCGTCCACCCAGGCGGTGGTCAGCCCGCCCCGAGCGGCCCCGTCTCGCGGCCCTTAGGCGATCACTGGCCTCAAACGGCCACGTGCGCGTACAACCCGAACGTGTTCGGCCCCACGTGGCTGGCGATGACGGCGCCGATCTCGTGGTAGCCGCCGAACTCGTAACGCACGCCAGCAGCGTCGATGGCGGCGCGCAGCCCCTCGGCGGCTGGCGGGTCCTGGACGTGGATGAGGTTGAGCACCACGGGGCCGGAAGACGCCTCGACGTAGGCCTTGAAGCGGTCCACCATCTCCTGCTGCGCCTTCTTGATGCCGCGGGCGCGGGTGAGCGGCCCCACCTTGCCGTTCTCGAGGGTGAGGAGCGGTTTGACGTTCAGGAGGCCGCCGAGGAACGCCGTGGCGCGGCCGACGCGGCCGTTCTTCTGGAGGAAGTCCATGGTGGCGACGGTGAAGATCACGAAGTTCGTGTCGCGGATCTTCTCGAGCGCTGCGACGATCTCCTCTACGCCCTTGCCCGCGTCGCGCATGCGTGCCGCCACGCGCGCCATCTCGCCGTGGCCGAGCGACGCGGCGAGGCTGTCGAAGACCGTCACCTTGGCGCCGGCCGTGTTGGCGGCGATGGTGGCGGACTGGAAGGTGCCGGAGACGCCGGACGAGATAGTGATGACCAGGATCTCGTCGGCGCCGGCGGCGATGGCGCGCTCGAAGGCTGCGGTGAACTCGGCCGGGCTCGGTTGGCTCGTGGAAGGCATGCCGGCGCCCTGCGCCACGCCTGCGATTATCTTGGCCGGGTCGATCTCGAGCCAGTCCTTGAAGGTGCCGCCCTGGAAGTGCACGTGCAGCGGCACGGCCTCCACGTTCAGCTTGGCGAGTTCCGCGGCGGTGAGGTCGCAGGTCGAGTCCGTGATGATCGCTAATGGCATTGGGCGCTCCGATGCTGTGGCTATGCGAGGGGAGTAGCTGACGTTCGCGGTTGCTCAAGGATAAACGACCGCGGCGGCATGGGCGAAGCCGCGGCTCATGAGGTTCGGGCACCGGCTGGGGCATGATGGAACCATGCTGGAAGCCGTGTGGTGGTTGCTCACCCCGAGCACCTTGTTGGTGCTGTTGGTCCTGCTCGCGTTCGCGGCCGGGCGGCTCCGCGCCGGTCGCTTGGCCGGCGCCCTGCTCTTCTTCCCCCTGCTCCTACTACTGGCGCTCGTCCTCGCCCCGGTCGACGAGTACCTGGGCAACGGCCTCGAGAGCCGCATCGGCGCGCCGGACCCGCTTCCCGAGCGGGTCGACGGCATCATCGTCCTCGGTGGCGCCGTCGAGTGGCGCGTCAGCGCCGCGCGCTCGCAACTGGCCCTCGACGACGCCGGGGAACGCCTCCTAGCCGCCCTCGCGCTCGCCAAGCGCTACCCGGAGGCCGAGCTCGTGTTCACGGGCCTGTTCATGGACGCCCTGCGCGAGGAGTGGAGAGGCGCAGACGGCGAAGGGCTGCTCTTCCAGGACACCCTGCGCGGTAGGCGCGTGACGTTCCTCGGCGAGGCGCGCAGCACGTACGAGGAGGCGCTCCTGGCGCGCGAGCGGGTGGCGCCGGCGGCCGGCTCGACCTGGCTCCTCGTCACGAGCGCCCTGCACATGCCCCGCGCCTACGGCACCTTCAAGGCGCAGGGTTGGCAGCTGACGCCGTTCCCCGTCGACTACCGCTCCTTGCCGCCCAGCGAGTGGCGCGCGGCCTGGCGCTTCGACCTGGCCGTCGGGAAGCGCCTCGCCGGCCTTGACCGGGTCGTGCGGGAGTGGGGTGCCTACCAGGTCTACAAGCGTGCCGGGCGCCTCGTCGACTAGCGAGCGGGCAGAAACCGCCGCGGTCGCGTACGGGAGCTTCCGGGGCCTCGGAAGCGTAACCTCACCGGTCGCGTGGCGCTTCCGGGCCCCGTAGCGGCCCTCCTCGGGCGAATGCCTGCAGCCCCGCAACGCCGGGCCGGCCCGGCGGCTGTTCAATCCGGGAGCGGTTCAATCCGGGAGCGGTTCGGTCCGGCGGCTGTATCGGTCCGGCAACTGTTCGGTCCGGCAACTGTTCGGTCCGGAAACTGCTCAGTCCGGAAACTGCTCAGTCCGGCAGCAGCGCCTCGGCGATCTGCACGGCGTTGAGGGCGGCCCCCTTGCGGATCTGGTCGCCCGCGACGAACAGGGCCAAGCCGCCCGGCAGGCTCGAGTCGGCACGCAGGCGCCCGACGAGCGTGTCGTCCTTGCCGCTCGCGGCCAGGGGCATGGGGAACGTGTTGTTGGCGCGGTCGTCCACCACGCGCACCCCGGGAGCCCCCTCCAGCACCGCGCGGGCCTCGGCCTCGCTCACGGGCCGCTCGAACTCCGCGTGGATGGCCTCGCTGTGCGCGCGGAACACGGGCACCCGCACGCACGTGGCGCTGACGGCGAGGTGGGGCGCCTCGAGGATCTTGCACGACTCCAGCAGGAGCTTGCGCTCCTCGCCGTTGTAGCCGTCCTCGCCGACGTCGGAGTCGTGGCTGAAGAGGTTGAACGCGATGGGGTGGCGGAACTTCCGCGGCGCCGGCGGCCCGCCGGCCGGCTCGCCGCTCGGCGCGCTCGCGCCCCCGAGCACGGCGGCGGTCTGCTCGCGCAGCTCCGTTATGCCGGACGCTCCCGCGCCCGACACCGCCTGGTAGGTGGCGACCGTGGCCCGCTTGAGGCCGAACGCCCTATGCAGGGGCGCGAGCGCCATGAGGGCGATGATGGTCGAGCAGTTCGGATTGGCGATCACGCCCTGGTGGCGCGCGATGGCGTGGGCGTTGACCTCGGGTACGACGAGCGGGACCCGGTCGTCCATGCGCCAAGCGCTCGTATTGTCGACCACCACCGCCCCGTGCGACGCCCAGGCCCAGGCGTGCGCCTTCGACACGCTGCCGCCCGCCGAGGAGAACACGATGTCCGCGCCGAGGTCGCCGTCCTCGGGCAGCGCCATGATGGCGTGCTCGGCGCCGGCGAACTCGACCCGGCGGCCGGCGGAGCGGGGCGAGGCGTAGAGCCTCAGCTCCGTCGTGGGGAAGTTCCGCTCCGCGAGGATGGAGAGAAGCTCCTGTCCGACGGCTCCGCTGGCTCCTACGATGGCGACGCGCATGCGGCGGAGTGTAGCACCAAGCCGCCGGGCGGCCCTAGGGGCTGTCCGCCGGAACGTCGCTGGCGGTCGCCTCCGCTCCGTCGCTCCGGCCTCCGCTCCCCGAGCGCCCCGCGGCGCGCGATCGTCCGCGCCCGGGTCATTGCCGACATCACCACCGCTACCCGAGCGCCCGCGGCGCGCGACCCGGGCAGCGGTCGCGCCCCAGGCAGTAGCATGGCCCGCATGTCGCGCGAACGCGGGCGCTGGCGGCGCATCGTCATCAAGGTCGGGACTAGCTCACTCGTCGACGCCTCCGGGCGGATCGCCCAGCACAAGATGTGGGACATCGCGCGCGGGGCCCAGGTCCTCGCGGCCGCCCAGGCGGCCGGCGGGTCGGCGAAGGCTGGCGCGCAGTTCGTGATCGTCACCTCGGGAGCCGGCGCCGCCGGTCGCGAGCGCCTCGGACTGAAGCTGCCGCTCACGCTTCCCCAGAAGCAGGCGGCGGCGGCCGTCGGTCAGGCGCTCCTGATGCTCGACTGGGAGCGCGCGTTGGCTCCGAGGCCGACGGCGCAGCTCCTCCTGAGCGCCGGCGACATCCAGGAACGCGAGCGGTACGTGAACGCGAAGAGTGCGCTCGAGGCGTCCATCGGCCTCGGGGCGGTGCCGGTCGTCAACGAGAACGACAGCGTCGCGACGGCCGAGCTGAAACTGGGCGACAACGACACGCTCTCGGCCTGGGTGAGCTACCTGGTCGACGCCGACGTGCTCGTCATCCTCACCGACGTGGACGGGCTCTACGACTCAGACCCGCGTCGCGACCCCGACGCCCGCAAGATCGACGTGGTCGAGGACCTCGCCGAGGTAGCGCACTTGGGCGGCGGCGCCGGCTCGACCCACGGCACGGGGGGCATGGCGACCAAGCTCAGGGCCGCCCGCATAGCGACCGGGGCCGGCATCGAGACCATCATCCTCGGCGGCGGCGGTGCGGGGCTCGAGGCGCTCGCGCGGGGCGAGGCGCGCGGTACCCGCTTCCTGGCGGCGGCGCACGTCCCTGCACGCAAGGCGTGGCTCGCGAACCAGCCCGTGCGCGGCGCCATCCACCTCGACGACGGCGCTGTCAGGGCCCTCCGCGGAGGTAAGAGCCTCCTGCCCGGCGGCATCACGGGGGTGACCGGCGTGTTCACGTTCGGCGACTCAGTTGAACTGCGCCACGCCGGCGAGGTCGTGGGCGTCGGGCTAACGAACTACGGCTCGGACGCAGTGGACCGCATCCGCGGACGCCACACCCGCGAGGTGGCCGACCTGCTCGGCCACAAGGATTACGACGAGGTCGTGCACCGCGACAACCTCGTGATGGGCGGCGCGCGCTAGCCCGGCCCCGAAGGCCCCGGCGAGGCGCACCACCCCGAGGCGCGCCGGGCGCGGTGATAGCATTCGCGCCATGAACGTGCGGTCACAGCTCATCTACGTCTCGGCCGCCATCACCTTCGGCCTCGGGCTCCTCGGGCTCGTCAACCCCATCTTCACGGCGAACATGCTCGGGTTGGACATCGTCGACCCCCGCGGTCTCAGCCAGGTGCGCGCCACCTTCGGGATGCTGCACTTGGCGCTCGGCGCCCTCATCGTGCGCGGCTCGCTCCAGCGGCCGGGCGCCGGCGTCTACCTGAGGGCCACTGCGCTGCTCATCGGCGCCGTCGCCGTGGGGCGCCTGCTCTCGATCGCCCTGGACGGCGCCTTGACGCTCCTCAACCTGCTGTTCCTGGTGAGCGAGACCGTCGCGCTCGCCGGGGTCGTGCTCGCCTGGCTCGACCCCGAGCGGCGCAGGCCGAACCCCACCCCCACCGCGTGAGGCTCAAGGAGATGAGCGGCCTGGTCGACGGCACCCGCTTCTCCCCGCCCGACGTCGCCGCTCGGCGCGAGGCGGGGCTGGCGAAGCTGCGGGAGCTCTACGCCTCGTGGGGCTACGCGCCCGTCGAGGTGCCGGTCCTGGAGCGCTTCGACCCCTCCCATCCGCGCGAAGCGCAGGCGTTCAAGCTGATCGACGGCGGCAGCGAGGTCCTGGCGCTGCGCTCCGACTTCACGCCGGCCCTCGCGCGCCTAGTGGCGCTCACGCACCCGGGCGTGGCGGCAGGCGAGCGGAAGCCGCTCCGGTTCCGCTACGCGGGCACCGTGTGGCACGCCAACCACCCTGAGCTGGCCGGGATGCGCGAGTTCACCCAGGTCGGCATCGAGCTCGTGGGCGTGAGCAACGCGCGCTCGGACGCCGAGATCATCCACTTGGCGCGCGAGTCCGTGCGTGCCGTCGGCCTCGCCCCACGGATCGAGGTCGGCAACCCCGCCTACGTGAAGGCGCTGCTCGAGGCCGCGGAGGTCCCGCGCGAGCACCAGGGCGCCCTCGCGGACGCCATCGATCGGAAGGACCGTTCCGATGTCCTCGCCGCGATCGAGGCCCTCGGCCTGCGGGGCAAGGCGGCGGACGCCATCCTCCAGGCGCCCGACCTCTACGGGTCCGAGAGCGTCCTCGCCCTGGCGCGGCGCCTGGCTCCCGACGCGGCGGCCAACCTCGCCCTCGACCGCCTGGAAGGCGTGCTGGCCGAGTTCGAGGACGCGAGCGAGCTCCTGCTCGACCTCGGCCTCGCGCGGCGCCTCAGCTACTACACGGGCGTGACGTTCCGCGCGTTCACGCCGGACTACGGCCGGCCCCTGCTCGGCGGCGGCCGCTACGACGCCGCGCTACTGCCGTACGCCGCGGGGTTCTCGATGGGGCTCGAACGCCTCCTCGGCGCGGCTACGGGCGACATCCCGGCCGCCGCCCCGCTGTCTGCACCGTTGACGCCCGAGGTCCTCGCGCTGGACGACCCCGCGGCGCGGGCCTTGCGCGCGGCCGGCGTGTGCGTCGCGCGCGCCGTGGCCGGCGACGAGGCGGGCGCTCTGCAAGAGGCGGCCGCGGCCGGGATCCCGTACCTGCTCGTGAGCGGGAGCGTGCTGGCGACCGGGACGGGCGGACCCGCCACCGCCGCGCGGCAGGGTGCGCTCCAGGGGCTGCTCGCCGGCGAACGGGCTACAAGGGCCACTGATGCGCAGCAGCGGCAGGGCTCGTGATGGGCTCGCCCGAGCCCACGCGACTTGTGCTGGCGCTGCCGAAGGGGCGGGTCCTGCCCGAGGCGCTCGCGTCCCTGCGCGCGGCCGGCCTCTCGCTCGACCTCGCGGCGGACGAACGGGCCCTGCGCCACCACGGGGCCGACGCCACCGTCCTGGTCATGCGCAACGCCGACGTGCCCACGTACGTCGAGCTCGGCGTCGCGGACGCGGGCGTGGTCGGCCGCGACGTGCTCCTAGAGCACGGCAGCGCGCTCTACGCGCCCGTCGACCTCGGCTTCGCCGCATGCAGGCTCTCGCTGATCAGGCCCGTGGGCGCCACCGGCCCCGTGCGGCGCGTCGCGAGCAAGTACCCGCGCGTGACCGCCGAGTACCTGGGGCGGCTCGGCAGCCCGGCCGAGGTCGTCGAGCTCTCCGGCAACGTGGAGCTGGCGTGCCTGTCGGGGCTGGCGGACGCCGTGGTGGACGTGGTCCAGACCGGTGCGACGCTGAGGGCCAACGGCCTCGAGGAGGTCGACGTCATCACGGAGTCGTCCGCGCGGCTCGTCGTGAACAGGGCGGCCTTGAAGCTCAAGGCCGACGTGCTGCGGCCCCTGATCGAGGCGCTGCGGGAGAAGGCGGGTCGCTGACGCCCGCGCGCTTCGTGGCGCGCCGGACTCTCCCCTTGGTCGGCCGCCCCCGGAGGGCCAGGGCGGCGACCGGGCTCTAGAACCAGCCGCGACGCCTGAAGTAGACGATCATCCCCCCGGCTATGCCGAGCATGACGAGCCAGAGCGCCGGGTAGGCCCAGCGCCAGTGGTACTCCGGCATGTGGTCGAAGTTCATGCCGTAGATCCCGGCCAGGAACGTTAGCGGGATGAAGATCGTAGCGATGATGGTGAGCACCTTCATGACGTCGTTCATCCGCACGTTGAGCGTGGTCAGGTAGAGGTCGTGGATGCCCGTGACGAGCTCGCGCTGCGTCTCCACGGCGTCGACGACCTGCACGGCGTGGTCGTGCGCATCGCGCACGTAGTCCTTGACGGCGCGGGTGAAGTAGACCGGCTCCGTGCGCAGTAGCGAGGCCAGGGCGTCGCGCAGCGGCCAGGCGGCCCGACGGATCACGAGGAGGTCGCGCTTGAGGCGGTTGACGCGCTCCATCTGAGAGCGCGCGGGGCTGTCGAGCACCTCCTCCTCCATGACCTCCAGCTCGTCGCCGTAACCCTCCAGGACCGCGAAGTACTGGTCGACGACGAGGTCGATCACGGCGTAGGCGAGGTAGTCGGCGCCCATGCCGCGCCCGCGTGACCGGCTGCCTTGCCGCAGCCGCTCGCGTAGCGGGCCGAACGGGTCGCCGTCCGCCTCCTGGAACGTCACGAGCAGCCCCGCGCGGAGCACCAGGGAGAACTGCTCGCTGCGCAGCGCGCCGCCGGTGGCCGAAGGTCTGAGCATGCGCGCGACCATGAAGAGGTAGTCCTCGTACTCCTCCACCTTGGGCCGCTGCCCGAGGCTCGCCAAGTCCTCGACGGTGAGCGGGTGCAGCCGCAGGGTGGCGCCGAGGGCCTCGAGCAGCCGCGTGTCGTGCACGCCGACGACGTTGAGCCAATGGACGCCGGGCGTGGCGATCAGCTGCGGCAGCTCGTCGGGGCGCCCGACGTCGCGCTCGGTCAGCTCCTGCTCGGTGAACGTGAGCAAGCGCAGCTTGGCCCCGTCCAGACGTTCCCGCCCGGTGTAGACGACGGTCCCTGGCGGCGAGCCCGCCTTGCGCCTTGCGTCGTGCGGCCGGCCGCCGCTCAGAACTTGCCGCCCGTCTTGAAGCCGCCTCCGCGCGGCATGCTCCCGCCGCTCGGTCGCGAGCCGCCGCCCTTCGAGCCGCCGCCGAAGCCCCCGGAGCCTCCGCGTGAGCTGCCCCCGAACCCGCCGCCGAAGCCGCCGGAGCCGCCGCGCGAGGAGCCCCCGAAGCCGCCGGAGCCGCCCCGCGACGAACCGCCGAAGCCGCCGCCCGACCCGAAGATGCCCTCGAGCACGCTGCCGATGACGTCTATCACGGGGCCGGGGGTCGTCGGGGGCGCGGCACCGCCGCCCCAGACCGTCCCGCGCCCGAAGCCGCCGGAGCCGAAGTTGGGGTCCACCTTCGTCTGTACCACCGTGCGCTGCTGGCCGAGGAGGCGCCACAGCGCGTCCATGGTTATCAGGCCGGTGAGGTACTGCGTCAGGCCGGTCTTCACGGCGCCGGCGTCGCGGAACGCGGTGTTCGGCGCGTCGTAGCCGCTGCGCGTGTAGTTCGCGCGCAGCCAGTCGAGCTCCTTGGCGCGCTTGTGGCTCGCCTCGGCGCCGGCGCGCAGCTCGGCGACGGTGCGTTCCAGCTCCTCGCGGCGCTTGGCGAAGCCGGCCAGCCGGCCCACGACCAGGTCGTCCTCGGGAGACGGGGTCGCCAGCGCCCGCACGCGCAGGACGTCGAGCGGCGCGGCGTCCAACTGGCCACGCATGAACTCGACCGCGTTCAGGTAGTTCTCGTCCGCACCCTTGGCGAACTTCTCGCTCTCCGCGAGCGCGGCGGCGTGCCGGTCGCTCGCCTCCTGGACGGCGGCGTCGAGCTTCGCGATGCGAGCCTCCACTGCGGCCTTCTTCTCCTCCAGCGCCGGGATGCCGTCCGCCTTGCGCGCCTCGAGGTCCAGGCGCTGCAGCTCGGCGTGGGCGGCGTCGGCGGCCGCCCGGGCGTTCGTGGCGTGCTCCCGCAGGCGCAGCGGGATCTCGAGGAGGCGGCTGTAGTTCGCCCTGGCGTCCTGGTAACCGACCAGGCGAGCGACGCGCCCGTCTAGGTAACGGAGCAGGGGCGCGAACACGAGGCCGCCGGCGCGGTACTCGGCGGTGCCGAACTTCCGCCGCCACAGGTAGGAGAAGAGGGGGTCGGCGCGGTACGCCTCGCCCTTCGTGGCCTGCTCGTTCTCGCTCTGCGTCGCCTTGGCGTCGGCGCGCCCGGCCACGCGGTCGGCCTCGCGCGCCGCCTCGAGCCTGGCCTGATAGGCGGCGTCGGCCTCGAGGCGGCGCTGCGTGGCCACCTCGGCGTCCTCGATCGTCTTCACGGCCCCGTCGAGCTCGGCCATGGCCCCAGCGCGCTCCGCCTCACGCGCCTTGCCGTCGCCCTCCAGCTCGGCTATGCGCTGCTGCAGCGCCGCGTACGCCGCGTCTCGTTGCGCGATGAACTTGAGGAGCTGCTCGTCGGAAGTGTCGGCCACTTGCGCCTTGTCTTTGGCGAGGTAGTTGAGCCGCATGCGTGCGAGGCGCTGCAGCTCCTGCATGCGCGCGGAGTCCAGCTTCAGCAGCTCGTCGTTGCTATTGGAGAGCGACGCGTCGACCTGGCGCATGCGCTGCTGCTCCTCTGCGATGGTGGAGAGGAGCGTGTTGAGGGTATCGCGACCGCTGATCATCAGTCCCAACTCGTTATGGCCGCGCCCGTCGTGTCGAACCGGTAGACGGGCTGGAGGTAGCCGGCGCGCTTCTCGCCGAACACGTCGTTCTGGATGATGCCGTCGTCCAGCTTGTCGGCCTTGATGGCCTCGAACGTCGCCTCGCTGACGCGCAGGCCGAACCGCCTCACGCTCTCAGACCTGCCCGTCTCCTCGTTCGTGACGGTCACGGCGACGTTGTTGCCGTTGCGGTCGATGGGCTCGACGATGATGTAGTAGTTGGCGGCGTCCTGGTTCAGGTCGGGCACGCGCCACACGCCCGTGGTGTCGGTCGCGATGTGCAGCGTGTACGAGCCGCTCAGCGTCGCCTGCAACGCCTCGAGCGAGGCGAGCGTGGTGCGGGCCGCGCGGTCGTCGCCCTTGGCTATCGCGGCGGTCGCCACCCCGTAGAGGGTGTCGGCCTGGAGGTTCGCGCTGGGATCCTGCGACTGGGCTACGACCTCCGCGTAGACCTTGCCGACGTTGCGCACCAGGGTCCTATGCGGCGCGCGCACGAGCGCGTCGTACCCGAGGAAGAGCATGACCGCCACGACGAGGAGGGCGAGCAGGAGCTTGCCCCACTTGCCGCGGTTCACGTAGGCGTAGGCCCACCGCGTGCCCGGCCCGCGGGCCGGCGGAGCGTACACGAAACGGCCCTCGCGCAGCGCCGCGACTCCCTGCTGCAAGACGGCGTCGGACACGGCGATGCCTTGCGAGGCGTAGATGTTCCGCAGGCTCTCGAGCATGGCCTCGTCGCGCCCCTCGGACGCCAGCTCGGCCTCCACGAGGCGCTCGCGGTGGCGCAGGGTGTCGACGACGTCCATGGCGAGCATGACGTCGTCGAGCGGCGGTGGCGCCTGCGGTGGCGTTGGGCGCGCGCCGGCGCTGGCGGCCGCGTCAGCCAACGTCGCCGCCCGGCTGCGCCGTGTCGCTAGGTAACGCGCTCTTGGGAGCGTCGACGATGTCCAGCTTGGCCCCCTGCTCCGCCAAGCGCGCGAGGCGGCGCTTGCCGTCCTCGACGGCGTCGCGGATCTCGGCGGCGTTGGTGGTCGCCTGCTTGCGCATCTCGTCGATGATCTCGAGCGAGCGCTCCTGGTAGTTGACGACGGACTCGACGAGGCGCTTGACGGACTCGGCGCGCACGGTCGGCCCGTAGCCCGCCTTGAGGGCGGCCTCCTGCACCTTGCCGCCGATGTCGGAGAGGGTATCGAGCGAGTCGCTGACGCCCTTCGTCATGGCCTCGAGGGTGCGGGTCGACTCGTTGAGGCCGAACAGGCCGGTGAAGGTAGCCGTGAGGGCCGTCAGGACGGTCTCGTTCGTGCTGAAGAACGACACGGCCTGCGCCCGCACGCGCTCCTTGGCCGTGTTCGTCTGCATGAGGCGCGCCATCACGACCTCGGACGTGTTGTACGAGATCGTCAGGTTGTCGGAGAGGTCCTTGGCGATCTGGTAGCGCTTGTCGACTTCCTGCAGGGCGCGCACCTTCTCGTCGCGCGCGAGCTCGAGGCGGGCGCGCTCGGCCGGGTCGTCGCCGGCGTACGCGTCGACGGCCGCCATGGCCTCGTTCACGCCCTGCTTGGCGGCCTCCAACTGAGCCTCGCCCTTCTTGAGGACCTCGAACGCGAGGACCTCGGACTCCTTGAGGGCCCCACGGAAGTCGCGGTACGCCTCGAGGATGACGTGCTCGCGCTGGATCTGGTCCTGGGCGTCCTTCGTGACCTCGAGGTAGGTGTGCTTGATCTTGTCGAAGCGGCTGGAGATGTCGCCGCGCGTGACCTTCATCCAGACGTTCGAGAGGCGCTCGAACGTGCTGATCTTGCCGTCCTCGAGCTGATCGACCATGGACTTGGCGTCGTCGCGGATGCTGTTGAACGACTTGGTGACGTCCTCGTAGCGGGAGCCGACCTCCATCGCCTCCACCTGCTTGCGCACGACGTCGTTGAAGAGCGACGCCTGGGCGAGGGTGCGGGTGATGGCGACGACACGCTCCTGATCGAGGTCGGTGATCTGGCTGAGGAGGGCGACGATCGGCGCCTCCTCCTTCGCGGTGCTCTCGGGGAGGAGGCCAAGGTCGCGCAGGCCACCGAGTGCCTTGTCCAAGTACTTGAGCGGCGTGCCCCTGACTAGGGCCGGGGTGGCGGGTGTGGGCTGTTGATCGCTCATTGGCTACCTTTCCGGGCGTACGCCCGACGCCTCATGCCGGAGACGGGTCGGCTCGCACTTGCCTCAATCATCGGTTCACACGGGGCCAGGCGCAAGTGCGTGGTCACCACCGCACGATAGTAGGCTGCGGTATGCCCGCGCATCAGCCGGAAGTAGGACGCGCGCGCCTCCGCGAGCTCGGGATCGCTCCGGGCGTCCTGCCGCCGGGGCCCCTGAACGCCATCACGGACGTGGCCGGCGTGCGGGTCGGTCACGAGACGTTGTACGAGGGCGCCGGCGTCCGCACCGGCGTCACCGTCGTCCTGGCGCACCACGACGACCCGTACCGCTGGCGCGTGCCCGCCGCCCTCTTCGTCGGCAACGGTTACGGCAAGCTGATCGGCGCGACGCAGGTGCGGGAGCTCGGGGAGCTCGAGACCCCAGTCGCCCTCACGAACACGCTGTGCGTGGCCCGGGCGGCCGAGGCGCTCGTGGACTGGACGCTGGGCCGCAAGGGGAACGCCCGGGTCCGGTCCGTCAACCCGTTCGTCGGGGAGACGAACGACGGACACCTCAACGACATCCGGGCGCGCTCGGTGCGGCCGGAGCACGTGCTGGCCGCGCTCGCCGCCGCCGCGGACGGTCCGGTGGCGCTTGGCACGGTAGGGGCGGGCACCGGCACCATGGCGTTCGGTTTCAAGGGCGGCATCGGCAGCTCCTCCAGGCGTGTGCCGGTGGCGCTCGGCGGTTTCACCGTCGGGGTCCTCGTGCAGTCGAACTTCGGCGGCGTGCTGCAGGTGGCCGGGCGGCCGGTCGGTGTGCTAGCCGGCAGGCACTACCTGCGCGACGAGTTGAGCGCTGGCGGCGCGCCGCAGGTGCGTGCTGGCGCCGGTGGGGGTGCCGGTGCGTCAGCAGGTTCACGGGCCGGGGCCGGCGCGTCCACCGGTAGCGCCCAGGACGCCGACGGCTCGATCATGATCGTGATCGCCACCGATGCGCCCATGAGCTCCGCCGGCCTGGAGCGCCTGGCCTTCAGGTCCATGGCCGGACTGGCACGCACCGGCGCGGCGTTCTCGAACGGTTCCGGCGATTACGCCGTCGCGTTCTCGACCGCGGAGGGCGTGAGACGCCGCGCGGGCGGGGCGCCGAAGGCTCCGACGCGCGAGTTGGGCAACGACGACCTCTCACCCCTCTTCCTGGCCGCCATCGAGGCAACGGAGGAGGCCATCTACGACTCCTTGTGCCTGGCCGTGAGCGTGACCGGGCACGAGGGTCACGTGGGCGAGGCGCTACCGCTCGAGCTGCTTCGGCCCTGAGGGCGCTCCGTCCGCCGGGGCCGGTAACCGTACCGGCTCCACCGGTGACGCTCGCTAGACTGGCGCCATGTCGATAGCCGATGTGACAAGGGAACACCGGAAGTTCGTCGTCGCGCCGATCGATCCGAGCGACCTGGTCGCCAGGGCCAGGGCGCTGCTCGACGCACCGGTGACGGCCGCCACGATGCCGGGGTTCGTCCGCGACGTGAACGAGGTATCCGTCGACTTCTCCGAGCTCGAGGCCGGCCTGACGCGCGCGATGGACGAGGACACCGCCGACGAGGCCGCCAAGGCGGCCTACCTCGACTTCGTGACCAACCACGTGCCCGAGCTGACCACGCTCAAGACGGCGCTCGAGCGCAAGCAGCTCGCCGTCGTCGACTACTCTCCGCCGGCCGACCTCGCGGGTCATTGGGCCGACATGCGCGTCAACGTCGAACTCTTCCGCGAGGAGAACCTGCCGCTCGAGGCCGAGATAGCTACCCTCACGCAGGCCCATGGGGAGGTCAGCGGCAGCCTGCGCGTCGAGCTGGACGGCGAGACCCTCACGCTTGGCCAGGCGCTCGCGAAGCTGGAGTCGCCTGACCGCGAGCTGCGAGAGCGCGCCTACCACGCGATCGAGGCCGGCAGGGAGGCGATCAGGCCGCGGCTGGACGAGATCTTCGCCAAGCTCATGCCGCTGCGCAAGCGCATCGCGCGGGGTGCCGGGCTGGCCGACTACCGCGAGTACGCCTGGCTGATGGCGAAGCGCCGCGAGTACACGCCGCAGGACGCGCTGACCATGCACGAGTCGGTGGCCAAGGAGGTCGTGCCGCGCCTACGCTCGGTCTACGAGCGTCGCGCACGGTTACTCGGCCTGGAGCGCCTGCGCCCGTGGGACCTGGATTGCGACGTGCACGGCAGGGAGGCGTTGGCCCCCTTCACCTCCGTTGCCGAGCTGGAGGAAGGGCTGGCGCGGATGTTCTCGGCCCTCGACGGCGAGTTGGCGCAGGCCTACGACCTCCTCCGGGGCGGCTGGATGGACCTCGAGCCTCGTCCCTCCAAGGTCCCCGGCCTGGGGTATCAGAACTACTTCCCGCGCTCGCAGCGGCCGTACGTGTACTGGAGCGCCGTCGGCACCGACGACGACCTGCTCACCATGCGTCACGAGGCCGGTCACGCGTTCCACTCGGTGCTGACGCAGGCGCGGTGGCCGCTCCTCGCGCACCGCTCCGAGCGCCCGGAGATGTGCGAGCTGGCCTCCCAGGCGATGGAGCTCCTCACCCTGCCGTACCTGACGCGCGACAAGGGCGGCTTCTACTCGCAGGAGGACGCCGCGCGCTCCCAGGCGGCGCTACTCGTGCGCGCGCTCTCGCTCCTGGTCAGCGCCTCGAAGGTCGACGCCATCCAGCACTTCGTCTACACCCACCCGAGCGAGACCGGACCGACCATCGCAGAGATAGACGCGCAGTGGCGGCGCCTGGACGAGCGGTTCGACACGGGGATGGACATGACCGGCTTCGACCGCCTGCGCTCGAAGGGCTGGCACATCATCCACCTGTTCCACTACCCCTTCTACTACCTCGAGTACGCCATGGCTTACCTAGGCGCCCTGCAGGTGTGGCGCAACGCCTTGCAGGACGCTCCGCGCGCGCTGGGGCAGTACAAGGCGGCGCTGGCGCTGGGCGGCACCCGTCCCCTCGACGAGCTCTACGAGGCCGCGGGGATCCGCTTCGCCTTCGACGAGCGGACCGTCGCGAGCCTCAGCCAGCTAGCCGTGGACGCGCTGGGGGACGAGGCCTAGCCCGCCACCGCCAGCGTCCTGAACGTCCAGCAGGCGTGGCTGGCCAGGGCCTCGGGCGGGTGCAGGAGCGTGAACTGCCGCCGGAAGCCCGGGTGGGTGATGGAGAGGGCGACGAGCTCGCCCCGCTCGACCTCCTGGGCTACTGCCACGCGCGAGAGGACTGCCGCTCCGAGCCCGGCGCGCACCGCCCGCTTGATGGCCTCCGGCTCGCCCAGCTCGAGGCGCACGTCCGGGGTGGCGCCCCGGCCCTGGCCTCCGGCGACGCGCGAGGCCTTGCCCTGGGGCGGTTCCGGGACGGCGCGCGCGGTCGCGTCGCGAGGCGGGCCCAGGGTCGCTAGCGCGTGCTCAAGGACCGCGCGCGTGCCGGAGCCGGCTTCCCGACCGACGAACGCGAGGCCGCCAAGCTCCTGCGGGGCGACCTTGTCGGCTGCGGCCAACGGATGGTCGGGATCGACCACGAGCACGAGTTCGTCGTCGTGCACGGGCGTGGCCACCAACAGGCCGTCGGGCAGCGCCGACCAGCTGGCGGCGGGGGCCTCGACGAGGGCGAGGTCGACTTCCCCGGCCGCCAGCTCCTCGACGGCCTCGCGCGAGTTGCGCGTGTGCACGACGAGCTTGGCGCTCGGATGCTCCGAGCAGAAGCGTGCCAGGCGGGGAGGCAGCCAGTAGAGGGCGATGGTGGTGCTGGCGGCGATGCGCAGCCTGGCGCCCTCCAAACCGGCCGCCTCGGCGGCGAGCTGGTTGACGCCGTCCAGGACGCGCTCCAACGCCTCGGCATGGGGGAGGAGCCTGGCGCCGAGGTCGGTCAGGCGCACGCCCTTGCCGCCGCGGCGGAAGAGCGGCTCGCCGAAGTGCGCCTCGAGGCGCCTGACGGCGGATGTGACGGCGGGTTGGGAGCGGTGGAGCCGGCGGGCGGCCTCGCTGATGCTGCCGCCACGCGCGACGACGAGGAAGGTGCGCAGTAGTTGGGGCTCGAGGGCCACGCCGCAACCATAACTCGGACCTATGGCTCTATAAGCATGACGCCCCTAGCCTTATAGGTGTTGCGGTCATACGCTTCTGCGGTGACCGCTCCCGCCGCCTCCGGGCGCCTTCGATCGCTCCTGCCCGGCCTCGCCCTCGTCGTACTGCTCACGTTCCTCGCCTACGAGCTCGCCCGGATCCCCGGCCTCAAACTCCTCGGCCCGCTCGTGCTCGCGCTCCTCGCCGGCGCTCTCTGGCGCCTGGCGCGTGGGGGCCGTGTCGCTGGGGTGGCCCCCGGCGCGCGCTTCGCCGCCAAGGTCCTCTTGCGCCTTGGCATCGTGTTGCTCGGGGTGCGGCTCGACATGCGCGCGTTGGCCGCCGTCGGTCCGACAGTGCTCGTCGGCAGCGCGCTCGGCGTGCTCGTCGCCTTCGCGGCCATCGAACTCGTCGGGCGGGCGTGGGGCGTGCCGAAGGACCTGCGGCGCTCGCTCGCGGTCGGCACGGGCGTGTGTGGCGCGTCCGCGATCGCGGCGGCCCTGCCCGTGCTCAAGGCGGAGGAGCGGCACGCGTCGCTCTCCGTCGCGGTCGTGAGCGTCGTCGGCACGCTCGGCGTGGTGGCCTTCGCCGCCTGGGACGGTCTCGCGCTCGTCTCCTCGCGCCTCCTCGCCGCCATCGCGGGGGCGACCCTCCAGGAGGTCGGTCACGTGGTGGCCGCGGGGGCGGCGGTCGGCGGCGGCGAGGGGGACCTGGCCCTGCTGGTCAAGCTCTCGCGCGTCGTGCTCTTGGCGCCCGTGCTAATGCTCCTCGGCTGGTGGCTGCGGCGGGAGGCGGTCGTGGCCGGTGCCTCCGGTGGTGCCGGCGGCCCGGAGGTCGGCGCGGCGCCTGCGCTTGGGGTCGCACGGGGGGCCGGCGCAGGAGCGGCGGCGGGCACCTCTCCCGCAGCGAAGCTACCCCCGCTCGTCCCCGCCTTCGTCGTCGGTTTCCTGGCCATGAGCGCCGTTACGAGCCTCGGCTGGCTCGGACCCGAGACGGTCCGGTACCTGAGCCTCGCCGGCACGCTGCTCACGGCCGCGGCGATGGCCGGGATCGGCCTCGGCGTGCAGTTCAGAGGGCTGGGGAGGGCGGGGCGGCAGGCGCTCGTCCTCGGGGTCGTCGGCTTCGTCGCGATGCTGGTCGTGATGAGCGGGTACTACCTGATCGCGTTGCGCTAGAGCCGCTTAGGCGGCCGTCGCCTCGGGGCGGCCCGGTCGGCGCACTTCCGCGTTCGAGCCCGACCGCTTGGGCGACCTTGAGCGTTCGCCCGGCGCTAGAGCCTGACCACGTCCGCCGCCCCAGGCGACTCGGCCAGGCTCACCTCGGGATGCTCGTCCTGGAAGTATTTGATCTCGCCGTCGAAGCGGAAGATGGCGACGGCCTGACCGTCGCGGTCGTGCGCGAGCATGCCGAAGCGCACGGGCTTCTCGGGCGTCCGGCTCAGCCACCGGATGACGCGGTACGGCTGGTGGTCGAAGAGCACGTCGACGCCGTACTCCTCGCGCATGCGGTGCTCGAAGACCTCGAACTGGAGCTGACCGACGACGCCGAGGATGGGGTCCCGGGCGCCCTGGGCCGGGTAGAAGAGCTGTACTACGCCCTCCTCCGTGAGCTGCTCGAGGCCCTTGCGGAACGCCTTGTGCTTGTCCGTGCTCCGCGTCCGCACCGTCGCGAAGCGCTCCGGCGCGAAGCGGGGGAAGCTCGGCAGCTCCACGCCGGGGCGGCTGCTGATGACGTCGCCGATGCGGAACGTGCCGGGGTTCACGAGGCCGATGATGTCGCCGGGGAAAGCGTCGTCGACGGTGGCGCGCTCGTCGGCGAACATCGTGTGGGCGCGCGCGAGCTTCACGTCGCGCCCCGTGCGCGTGAGCACGGCCTGCACGCCGCGGTGGAACACGCCGCTCGCTATGCGCACGAACGCCGTCCTGTCGCGGTGGCGCGGGTTCATGTTGGCCTGGACCTTGAAGACGAAGCCCGTGAACTCCGGGTCGGTCGGCTGTACTACGCCCTGCGTCGTGACGAGCTTGCCCGGCGCGGGGGCCAGTTCGAGGAAGTGGTCGAGGAAGACCTCGACGCCGAAGTTCGTCAGCACGCTGCCGAAGAACACGGGCGTGATCTCGCCGGCCAGGAAGCGCTCGCGGTCGAGGGGCGGCAGGACGGAGTCGAGCAGCCCGATGTCGTCGATGAGCTTCGCCTGCGCCCGCTCCCCGATGAGGGTGGCCACTTCCGGCGCGTCGGGCGCCGCGGTCGTCACTGGCGCCCTGCGCGCGTTGCGCTCCGTGCGCTCGTACGCGTGCAGGCGGTTGCTCGTGCGCTCATAGACGCCCTTGAAGTCGGGGCCGTCGCCGATGGGCCACGTGACGGGCACGGCCTGGATCCCGAGGGTCGTCTCCACCTCGTCGAGGAGGGCGTACGGGTCCTGGGCCGGCCGGTCGAGCTTGTTGATGAAGGTGAAGATCGGGATGCCGCGGTCGCGGCTGACGGCGAAGAGCTTGCGCGTCTGCTCCTGCACGCCTCTGGCGGCGTCGAGGAGCATCACCGCGCTGTCGGCCGCCGTCAGGGTGCGGTACGTGTCCTCGCTGAAGTCCTGGTGGCCGGGCGTGTCGAGCAGGTTGAGGATGAAACCCCGGTAGTCGACCTGCATGGCGGCCGACGATATGGAGATGCCGCGCTCGCGCTCGATGCTCATCCAGTCCGAAGTCGACTGCGCGCCGCCCGCCTTGGCCGTCACCGAGCCCGCCTCGCGGATGGCGCCGCTGTACAGCAGGAGCTTCTCCGTCAGCGTCGTCTTGCCGGCGTCAGGGTGCGAGATGATGGCGAAGGTGCGCCTGCGCGCCACCTCGCTTGCGAGGTGGGCAACCTGGCTCGCGAGGTGGGCAACCTCGCTTGCGAGATGGGTGTCCTCTTGAGCGCGGTGCGCGGCCTCGCTAGCGAGCCGCGCCGCCTCGGGCGTGACGGGGGCCGCCCCGGGTTCCGGCCGGGCCTCACGCCCGGGTTCGGTGTGACTGGTGCTGGTGGGGGCCTCCGACATGCGGCAGGTAGTGTACTCGTTCGGCGCGGTCGTAAGGTGGCGGCGTGAGCTCGGAAGCGTTCCTGGCCACCGTCCATCCCGCGAGCACGACCCTCAGCCCCAGTAGGGAAGAGGTGGTCGGGTTCGATCTGGAGGGCCGGCCCGTCCACTGGTTCGTCGGCGGCGAGACGTACAAGCGCTCGCTGGCCTCGGAAGTGTTCGGCCGGCGGACGGTGCGCGGCGCGCGACGCCGGTGGCGAGTCGAACCCGCCGAGGCGGAGCGCCTGTTCGAGCGCGCGGCGAGCGTAGCCCGGCAGGCCGCCGCCCGACCCGAGAGCCTGGTCGCCAGCGGCGCGGTGGAAGCGCTGTCTGGGCGTCTCGAGCGAGCCGCCAGGTGGACGGTCGAGAGCCTGGCCGCCGAGCGCGAGCGGTTCCTGCGTGTCTACCAGCCTGTTTCCATCCTCCCACCAGACCAGTATCAGTCAGTAGTACTACAAGCGAGCTTCGGCTGCAGCTGGAACCGGTGCACGTTCTGCACCTTCTACCAGGACCGGCCGTTCCGGGTCCGCCCACCCGAGGAGTTCCGGTCGCACGCGCTCGGCGTCAGAGACCTACTGGGAGAGGCCGCCGCAGGGCGCCCCAGCGTGTTCCTGGCGGACGGCAACGCCCTGGTCCTCGCCAACTCCAAGCTGCGCCACGTCTTCGGCGTGGCGGCGGAGGTCTTCCCAGGCAGGCCCGTCAACGCGTTCGTCGACGTCTTCTCCGGTGAGAAGAAGGGCGTGGAGCGGTGGCGGGAGCTGCGCGAGTGGGGTCTGGCGCGGGTCGCGATCGGGGTGGAGACGGGCAACGACGAGCTCCTGGCCTGGCTGAACAAGCCGGGCGGCGCGGCGGAGGCCGCCGAGTTCGTCTCCACCCTGAAGGCGGCGGGCCTGAGTGTGTCCGTGATCCTGATGGCGGGTGTCGGGGGCGGCCGGTTCGCGGACGCCCACGTCGCGGACAGCCTCGCCCTGTTGGGGCGCCTCCCGCTCGGGGCGGGCGACCTCGTCTACCTGTCGCCGTTCGTCCTGCAGCCCGGCTCCGCGTACGCCGCGCGGGCCGCCGAGGGCGGCGTCCTGCCCCTGAGCGAGGCGGCGGTGGCGCGCCAGTACCGCGAGCTGCTCACCGGCGCGCGGGCGCGCTCAGGGGCCTCCAAGGTGGCGCTGTACCACATCGACGAGTTCGTGTACTGAGGCGGCAGGGGCGGGGCCGAGATCTACCCGGGCCGCGCCTCGACTCGCCACCGGATCGACGCCTCGGCGGAGCGAGAGCGCGGGTTCCAACCGGGGCGTTGTGGTGCGGGCCAGGGGCCCGTGAGCGCGAGCCCCGGGACCCCTCAGCGCTTCCCCCGCATGTAGCCGAACAGGGCCACGCCTACCCCGATCAAGGCGAGCGGGAAGACCCAGCGCGCCAGAGCGCCGCTCGGGTCGTTGACGAGCACCGTGAGCGCCGCCCAGGCCAAAGCCGGCCACAGCGCCCAGCGCGCGCCGCCCTTCTCGCGTGGGAGCAGGTAGACGGCGGTGAAGGTGGCGGTCATGCCGAGGAACAGGATCACGCCGTTGTCGGTGCCGGGGAGGACGGCGCCCGCCGCCGCCACGAGCGCAACGGAGCCGACCGCCCCCGCGACGATCGCCTGCCATGTGGCCGGGCGGGTGCGCCCCGCCCGCGGCGACGTGAACAGGAGCCAGAAGAACAGGGCCACGAAGCCTAGCAGCGCCGCGCCCGCCAGGCGATGCAGGCTGAACAGGGCGAACAGGCCGAACGCGGCATGCGCGATGAGGCGCACACGGAACGGCACGCGGCCCGCGAGGAAGCGGTACGTGGCGACCGCGGCGGCCACGATGGCCGTGAGCCACACCAGCTCGAAGAAGAGGTTGTGGCTCCCAAGCTGCCTCAGGAGCAGCGCCGCACCGGCGAGGAGCAGCACCGTGCCGGTGCTGACCTTGCGCGTCTGTCTGGCCGGCGTCATGCTTCGGACCCCGCCCGGGGCGAGAGCGGCAGCTCGACCGTCACGGTCGTGCCGGCCTGCGAGGCGCTCTCGATGCGCAGGGTCCCTCCCAGGGCGGCGACGCGCTCATGCATCGACGTGAGCCCAAGGTGGCCGGGGTAGGCGAGCGAGGTGTCGAACCCGACGCCGTCGTCGGCGACCTCGAGGCGAAGGAGCGGCCCGTCCGGCGCGGCCTCCGCCACGCTCGCGCGCACTGTCACGCTCGTGGCGGCCGCGTGTTTCACGACGTTGTGGAGCGCCTCTTGCGCCACGCGCAGGAGGACCTGCTTGGTCGTGAACGGCAGGTCCGGCTCCTGGTCGAGGCGGCGGACGGCGCGCAGCCCGTGCCGGAGCTCCATGCCGTCGAGCTGCCTATGCAGCGCGCCGACCAGCCCGACCTCGGCCAGCGCCTCGGGCCTGAGCTCGAAGATCAGGGCGCGCATCTCGGCGAGCGCGGCTTCCGAGAGCTCGATGACGCCGGCGAGCGCCTTGCCGACGGCGTCTGGGTCGGTGCCGAGGCGCTTCTCGGCGGCGTGCGCCGTGAGCACCACGGAGTAGATGGCCTGGCTGACGGAGTCGTGGAGCTCGCGCGCCAGGTGGCGGCGCTCCTCCTCCGCGGCCTCGTCGCGCGCCAGCTCGTACAGGCGGTTGTTCTCGAGCGCCACGGCCGCTTGGGCAGCGAGGCCGCCGACCCACCGCAGGCGCTCCTCGTCCCACCCCGCCCCGGTCGGGGTGGACGCCACCAGGACGCCCACCACCCGGTCGCGCGCCCGCAGCGGCAGGGCCAGCTCGTCCCCGTCCACCACGGCGTGCGGCGCGAGACCGGCCAGCGTCGCGTCGAAACCCTCCGGCCGTGCGTCCTCGGCGCCGCCGCCCGCCCGCGCACCCGGGTCGGCCCCGAGCCGCGCGAGGCGCACGAGCTTACCGGTCGGCTCGAGCTCCAGGATCTCCGCCGCCGCCACGCGGCCGCCGGTCACGAGCTGGTCGAGCACCGCGTCTATCTGCGGCCGGAGGTCGGTCGTGAGGGCGATGGTGTTCGACAGCGAGAGGAGCGAGCGCAGCTCCGTGGTGCGCGTGACCACGCGCGCCTCGAGGTCTTCCTTGGAGCGTGCGAGGCTCTCGGCCATCGCGTCGAACGACCGCGCCAGCTCGCCGAGCTCGGAGCGGTCCGCCAGGTCGACCCTGGCGCTAAGGTCGCCGGCGGCCAAGGCGCGGCTCGCTTGCGTGAGCCTGGCGATCGGGTCGACGAGGAGTGCCCGCGAGAAGGCGGCGGCCGCTAGCAGCGTGACCGCCACGACGACCGCGAGGTTGACGAGGGTGCTGCGCAGGATGGCCGTCACGGCCGCCTGGTCCTGACCGGCCACCGCGGCGGCCGCGCCGGCGAGGTCGGTGTCTGCGGGCAGCCCGACGGTGGTGGCCAGCGCGCGCCACAGGAGGATGCCGGTGGCGGTTGCCAACGCCGCGACGACGGCGAGCAGCAGGAGGATCAGGCGGTTGGAGATGCTGTGGTACCAGACGGTGTGCAACTCGCCGGAGAGGGGCGCCTCGCCACCGTTCCCGCTGCCGGCTCGGTCAGGGGTCACGCACGATCAGCCCCTCGCGCAAGGCGTAGAGCGCGGCTTGGGTGCGGCTCTTCAGGTCCAGCTTGCCGAGCAGGTTCGAGACGTGGCTCTTGACCGTGGCTTCCGCGATGTCGAGCGTTTGCGCGATGCCCTTGTTGCTCGCGCCGCCCGCCAGGAGCTTGAGCACTTCCAGCTCGCGCTCCGTGAGCGCCTCGCGGCTGCTCTCGGAGCGCATCTCGCGCACGAGCCGCTGCTGCGCTCTCGGGTCGAGCCGCACCTCGCCCAGGGCGGCCGCGCGCACCGCCTCGAAGAGCTCGTCGGGCCGCGTCTCCTTGAGCATGTAGCCGGCGGCCCCCGCCTCGACGACCTCTACGACCAGCCGGTCCTCCAGGACGCTCGTGAGGGCGACGACCTCGACGTCCGGATGGCCGCGCCTGATGGCCTTCGTGGCCTCGACGCCGTTCAGGACGGGCATGAGGAGGTCCATGACGACCACGTCCGGCGCGAGGGCCGCGACCTGGGCGATGGCCTCCTGGCCGTTCGCCGCCTCGCCGACGACCTCCAGATCGGGCTCCAGGTCGAACGCGAGGCGCAGGCCACGGCGCACCACCGTGTGGTCGTCGACGAGCAGGACGCGGATGGGGCTTGGCTGGGCGTTGGCGTTCGGCATGTCGCACACCTTCCGTGACCAGGCTAACCGGACCGCGGTCGCGCCGCCTCAACCTTTCGGATGAGCCGCACGGCTCCCAAGTGTCTAGCCCTTCCGCGCCCTACCGCCGACGCGCCCGCGCCCCTCTCGCGCCTACATTCGAGGGGATCGGAGCGCGGTGGTCACACGCGGTCCGGACTGGAGGAGCGAAGATGGCGTACGACAACCGCGGCAGCCGTCCCAACGGCAACTACATCCCTGGCCTGGCCCTCATCGTCGTCGGCGTGCTGTTCCTGATAGGCGGCAGCGGGCTGTTCGGGTGGCTGGGCAAGTTCCTGTGGGCGGGCGTGTTCGGCGTCCTCGCCTACCTCGCCTACATGGAGGGGCAGCGTACCGAGAAGAGCTTCATGCGCATCCTGGCGGTGCCGCTGGCCGCCCTGGCGGTGGTCAGCCTGCTCCCCGGCCGCACCGGTGGTCCGCTGTTCCTCGCTGCGATCGGTCTGGCGTTCGCGTTCGCGTGGCGCCGCGACCCCAGTCGCTGGTGGGCCATCATCCCCGCCGGCGCCCTCGGCTCCGTGGCGCTCGAGGCCGCCCTCGGCCCCGCGCAGGGCTTCTTCGGCGGTTCGCTCTTCCTCCTCGGGATGGCGGCCACCTTCTTCGCACTGACTCGCTTGCGCCAGCATGCACAAGCCTGGGCGATCTACCCGGCCGTAGCGCTCGCGGTGCTAGCAGTCCTGTCGTTCTCAGGCGGAGCCGGTTGGCTGGTGCCTCTGCTCCTCATCGTGGCCGGGCTGGTGCTCCTGTACCGCACGGGGGCGCTCGGTGACGTCGAGCGCACGCTGCGCTCCGGCCTCGGACGCCGGACGGACGGGCAGGCGAGCGGTGACCAGGCCGGCACGAGCGTCACGCCGCCGGTCGTTGGCACGGCTCGGCCCGGGGCAGTGGCACGGCCGGACTCGCCGCAGGCAACGACCAGCCTCACCACGAGCGAGGCCGGCGCACGAGCCGGGGGTGACGGCGATGCCGCCGCAGGCGGGACGCCTTACCCGAACGAGCCGTTCTGAACGCCGGAACCCGCTAACCGGCCCCGCCGGGCCCGTCAGCCCCGCGCCCGCTCCACCAGGGTGGGCGCGTCGGCGTCCAGCACGTAGAACTCCTCGCGCACGGTCAGGCGCTCCGAGAAGGTGCTCGTCTGGCCGTCCTCGCGGGCGTCCTCGTTCATGTGGGCGAACATCGACTCCGTCTGCGAGCGGTGCGCGCGCAGGGCGTCGAGCTTGCGGTCCTTGACGCCGCGGATGTCGGCCCGCACGTGCGGCTCGCCCAACTCCTCGCGCAAGACGTTGGGGTCGCCGACGGCGACCGCCAGGACGCGCGGCCTGAGCCCGGCCGGCAAGGCGCGCACCGCGAGGACGGTCGCGTGGCCCAGCGCGTCGTGGTCAGAGTGGACGCCGTGGCCCGGGTAGTAGGTGATGACCGTCGAGGGGCGGATCTCGTCGATGACGCGCCGCACCTGGGCCGCCACTTCCGCCGGGTCCTCGAACTCGATGCACTTGTCGCGCAGGCCCATGAAGCCCAGCTCGCAGCCGAGGACGGCGCACGCCGAGCTCAGCTCGACCGTGCGCACGTCGCGCAGCGCCTCGCGGTTCGTGAAGGCGGGGCGCCCCATGCGCCTGCCCATGTCGCCGTACGTTCCGCACAGGTACACGGTCCTGACGCCGGCCTCGTTGCAGAGCGCGAGCGTGCCGCCGGCCGCGAACGACTCGTCGTCCGGATGCGGGAAGACGGCCAGCACGGCGCTCTCGCCCGCGGCGTCGAACGGCACGGTGCGGCCGTGGGCCGCGTCCGGCTGCCGGCCCTTCGCTTCACTCAACATCGGTCTGTCCTTCCCTGAAAGGCGTCTGCGAGAGCTGCAACGCCATCGTGAGCTGCCCCTCGCAGTCGAGACCGGCGAGGAGGAGCTCGCCCCGCTCGTTGACCTCGTAGTCCGTGAGCCCGTCGGCGTACACCCAGCCTTCGCCGAGCTTAAGGCCGACGCGGTAAGGACCAGTGCCGGTCACCGTGCCGCGCGCGTACGAGATGCGCGCGTTGCGTACGAAGGCGATCACGGGGTTCTTCTTCTCGGGTCCGAGCTTCGTGTACGACCCGGTGGTCGTCTCCAGGTGCAAGTAGAGCTCTTGTCCGAGCCTGTCATCCAGCTCGGCTTGGATCGAGTCGCGGTCGATGGGCCTCACCTGAACCTCCGGAGTGCTTGGGCGCCGTAACGTTGCCCCTCGGCCATGGCGCGCTGCGCGGCCGCGGGAGCGCTCTCCCGAGGCGATGGGACCGATTCTACTGCCCCTCACGTGACGGCGCTCTTACGCTCGCTTCATCCGCCGCTCGCCGCGGACGGAGCGGCCGGGCCGGCGCGGTGGCTATGATTCGCGCATGGACTGGTTACCGACCGTGCAGGACGAACTGGGCAGGCAGGGCCTCGACGCTTGGCTGGTGTACGACTTCCGCCGCTCCAACCCGGTGGCGGCCCCCGTGCTCGGCCCGCTGCTGGAGGGCAACACTGCGAGCCGCCGCGTCTTCCTGCTCGTCCCGCGGGAGGGGTTCCCGACGCTCGCCGTCCACGCCATCGAGGTCAAGTCGCTGCGCCCGGCGCCCGGCGTGAACGTCGTCAGCTACTCGAGCCGCGAGAGCCTGCGGGGCGTGCTCGAGGCGATGCTGAAGGGTCGTTCCCGCGTCGCCATGGAGTACAGCCCCGCCGGCGACAACCCGTACGTCGGCCGGGTCGACGCCGGCACCGTCGAGTGGATCAGGTCGTTCGGCGTCGAGGTCGTGTCCTCCGGCGACGTCGCGCAGGTCCTCGAGGTCTGGACACCAGAGCAGCTGGAGCAGCACCTCACGGCGGCCGCCGGGGTCGCCGCTGCCAAGGACGCCGCTTTCGCCTACCTCGCCGAGCGGGCGCGGCGCGGCGAGGAGGTCAGGGAGTGCGCCGTCCAGGCCGTCATCATGCGGCGCTTCGCCGACCTGGGGCTCGTGTCCGCGACCACCCCTAACGTGAGCTTCGGGGCGCACGCGGGCGACCCCCACTACCACCCGATCGAGGGCGTGAGGGACGCGGCGCTCGCGCCCGGCGACGTCGTGCTCATCGACCTGTGGGCGAAGGTGGACGCCAAGAGCGCGCCTTACGCCGACGTGACCTGGATGGGTGTCGACGGCGAGCCGACCTCCGAGCTCATGAGCGTGTGGGAAGCGGTGAAGGGCGCGCGCGACGCGGCCGTCGCCGCCATGCGTGCCGCGTACGCCGAGGGCCGGTGGCCGAGCGGCGGCGAGGCCGACCGGGCGGCTCGCGCAGTGCTGGAGAAGGCCGGCTACGGCGACGCGTTCACCCACCGCACGGGGCACAGCCTCGGTAAGGACGGTCCGCACGGCGTGGCGGTCCACCTCGACGACTTCGAGACCTCGGACGCGCGCGCCCTGCGCCCCGGCATCGGGGTGACGGTCGAGCCGGGCGCCTACTTCCAGGGCTTCGGCGTGCGCAGCGAGATCAACGTGTACCTGACCGACGCGGGCCCGCGCGTGACGACCGAGCTGCAAGACGAGCTCGAGCGCCTCTAGGCGGGCGTGGAGTCCCAGATGGCACCCCTTGCACCCGGCCTGGTCGTGGTCGGCGACTACGCCTGGGACGTGCTCATCCGTACGAACTCGCCGCTCCAGACGGGCGGGGACGTGTTCGGCGAGGTGCAGCTCGCCCCGGGCGGGAGCGCGGCCAACACGGCCGTGTGGGCGCGGCGCTGCGGCTTAGCGACGCGCTTCATCGGCAAGATCGGCAACGACTCGTTCGGCCAGCTCGCCGTCGAGGAGCTGGCCGCCGAGGGCCTCGCAGCCGACTGGGTGCGGAGCGACGCACACCTGACCGGCTCGGTGGCCGTGTGGATCGACCAGGAAGGCGAGCGCTCGATGGTCTCGGGCAAGGGCGCCGACCATTACCTCCTGCCGTCCGAGCTGCCGCTCGCGACCCTGCGCTCGGCGGCTTACCTGCACCTGCACGGCTGGTCGTTCTTCGGCGACCCGCCGCGCTCCGCGGCGCGGCGAGCCGCTTCGGTCGCGCGCGAGGCCGGCGCGCGCGTATCGTTCGATCCCGGGTCTTTCCAGATGATCTCGCAGCTGGGCGTCGATCGGTTCCTGAGCTACACGACCGACCTCGGCGCCGATGCCGTCTTCCCGAACCTCGAGGAGGGCCAGGTCTTGTCCGGCGAGCGTGAGCCCGAGGCCATCGGAGCGCGGCTCGCGGAGCTGTACGGCGGCGCGCTCGTCGTCCTGAAGCTGGACGCGTCCGGCTGCTACGTGCACGGGGCGGGCGAGGGCGCCTACTTCGCCGCCGCGCCGGCCAGGCTCGTCGACTCGACGGGGGCGGGCGACTCGTTCGCCGGGGCGTTCCTCGCCGCCTGGCGCGGGGGCGGCTCGGCCGCCGAGGCCGCGCGCCTGGCGAACCGCGTCTCGGCCTGGGTCGTGGAGCGCGTAGGGGCGCGGCCCCAGCCGGACGCGGCGCTCACGGCCGTGTTGGAGGGGTTCGGCGGGTAGGCGCCCCCAACGTTAGACTTCGGGCACTATGGGCTCACCGAACAGTAACGGCCCGGCTGCAGCGGGGCGCGCGTCCGTCATCGCCGCCGCCGCGCGCGTGCCCTTCAGCCGCGCTGGCAGCGACTACCGCGAGCTGATCGCTTACGACCTCGCCCGCATGGCGCTCGCCGGCCTGCTCGCGCGCGCCGACCTGCCGGGCGGCGAGGTCGACCAGGTCGTCATGGGCACGGTGGTGCAGAACGTCGCCACGAGCAACGTGGCGCGCGACGCGGCGCTCGCGGCGGGCGTGCCGGACGGCGTGCCGGCGCACACCGTGACGCTCGCCTGCATCTCGAGCAACCGCGCCGTCGCAGACGCCGCCCTTGCCGTCCTGGCCGGCCAGGCGGAGGTCGTCATCGCGGGCGGGGTCGAGATGCTCGGCGACGTGCCGGTCGGCTTCAAGCGCGAGGTGCGGCGGCGCTTCTTCGACAGCCGCCGCTACAAGGGCCTCAAGGACTGGCCGGCGTTCTTCAGGGGCCTGAAGCTCAAGGACCTGCTGCCGCAGGCGCCCGCCATCGCGGAGTTCTCGACGGGCGAGAGCATGGGGGAGAGCGCCGACCGGCTGGCCGCCAAGTTCGGCGTCACCCGCGCGGAGCAGGACGCCTACGCCCTGCGCTCCCACCAGGGCGCGGCGGCGCACCGCGAGCGGCTGGCGGAGGAGATCGTGCCCGTGGCCGTGCCTCCCAAGGGGCAGGTCGTGGCGGTCGACAACGGCGTGCGGGAGGACACGAGCTTGGAGCGCCTGGCGAAGTTGCCGCCTGCCTTCGTCAAGCCGTTCGGCACCGTCACCGCGGGCAACGCGAGCCCGCTGACCGACGGGGCCGCGGCCGTGCTCGTGATGGCCGAGGAGCGGGCGGTTGCCGAGGGGCGCACGAACCTGGCGCGGGTCCGCGACTTCGTGTTCGTGGCGCAGGACCCCAAGGACGAGTTGCTGCTCGGGCCCGCCTACGCCATCCCGCGGCTGCTCGCCCGCAACGGGCTGGCGTGGAGCGACATCGACGTCGTCGAGCTCCACGAGGCCTTCGCCGGTCAGGTGTTGGCCGTCCTGCGCGCCTTGGAGAGCGCCGCGTTCGGCCGGGAGCGGCTGGGCCTCGCGGGCGCCTTCACGACCGAGGTGGACATGGACAAGGTGAACCCGTGGGGCGGCTCCGTCTCCCTAGGCCACCCGTTCGGCGCAACGGGCGCGCGCCTCGTGGGCACGGCCGCGCACCGCCTGAACGTGGAGGGCGGGCGGTTCGCGCTCGTGGCGGCGTGCGCCGCGGGCGGGCAGGGGCATGCGCTACTCCTCGAGCGGGTGGGCTCGTGAGCATGGCAGGCGGCCTCCGGGCTGGACCGGGACCGCGCTAGGCGGCGGGGCTCAAGCCGGCGCCGCCGCGCGCTCGTACGGCGTGAGCTTACCGAGCGACTCCGCCAGCACCACCAGGTCGTCGCCGGCAGCGAGCTTGAAGTCGGCGGCCGGGTTGGTGTGCGTGACGCCCTCGCGCGCCACCGCGAGCAGGGTGGCGGCGTGGGTCCTGCGCAGCCAGGCGGAGACCTCGTCTATCGGCTTGTCGACGCAGTCGTCCGGCAGCTCGACCCGGTAGAGTTCCGAGCCCTCGCCGCCCGAGACGATGTCGGTGACGAGTTCGGAGAGCCCCGGGTACATCGCCGACCTGGCCAGCAGATGCGAGGACAGGACCGACGTGACGAGGAACTCGTCGACGTGGGCGCGGCGGAAGTGCTGAGTGTGCTTCGGGTTGTTGACCTCGACGACGGTGCGCACCTCGGGCGCCACCGACTCGATGGCGAGCACGACGAGTATCGAGTGCATGTCGGCCTCGTCCGTTCCGTCGGAAGGGCACACGATGGCCGAGCGAGCATGCTCGATCCCGGCGCGTTTCAGGTCGGCCTCCGACGTGTCGGAGCCGCGCACGAAGTAGATGCCGTCGCCGGCGGGGCTCTTCTCGGAGTCGTAGACGAGCACGACGCGGCCGCCGTACTCGTCCTCCTTCAGCTCCTCGATGAGGTTGCGAGCCGTCGCGTTCCAACCGCAGACGACGATGTGGCCCCTGTAACCGGATGCACCCATGCCTTGCCCTTCCTTGAGGAGGAAATCGATCATGAACCCGACCAGCGCGCCGGTGATGGTCGCGACTATCGCGACGCCGAACAGCCCCAACAGCCACCCCATCACCCAGCCGACGGGTCCGGACGCGAACGAGGCGTCGCCCTGGCCGAGCACGGTGGTCGCCGCCCAGTAGAACGAGGCGCCGAAGACGGCCAGCGTGTGATCCGTCTCGAACGCCCATACGATCAGCGAGATGAACAGCAGGATGACGACGAGCCCGATCAGGAGGGACCTGAAGAAGCCCGCCTCCATCTGATCCGACAGCCGCCTGAGGTGCCAGCCGACCCGCCGCAAGAACGGGTTCTCGAATAACTTCGCGACGCGAGCTTTCACTTGAGGCATACGA
Organism: Trueperaceae bacterium; assembly: GCA_023954415.1. Taxonomy (NCBI): domain Bacteria; kingdom Thermotogati; phylum Deinococcota; class Deinococci; order Trueperales; family Trueperaceae; species Trueperaceae bacterium. Next base: position 232,740 of record JAMLIB010000002.1, on the reverse strand, counting down.
TATTGCTGTAATGGACGGTATGCGCGCGGAAAAAGCTCACGCCGCGAGCCTCTCGGGCGACACCGGGCCGGCGAGCCTCCCTCCCGTACTGATCGGCGATCACGTCTGGCACGCGCTGACTCGGGGTAACACCGGGCCCCTCCCCGACGGGGACCAGCCCTGCGCCGCCGCGAGACGCATGGCAGCGCGCGCCGGTCGCGCGCCGGTGAGCGAGCGTCTGCCGAGAGGTGCGCCGTGAGGCCGTCGGACGCGGCATCCTCGGGGCTGCGTGTCGAGCGGCGCGGCGATGTCGCGCTGCTCGTCGTCGACCAGCCGGCGCGCCCGGTCAACCTGCTCGATACCGCGCTGCTGGGCGCGCTCTCGCAAGCGGTCGAGGAGCTGGTCGCGGACCCGGGCGTGATCGGCGCCGTGCTGTGCAGTTCGCGGCCGGGTTCGTTCCTGGCCGGGGCCGACGTGTCGGCCTTCCTCGACTACGCCTCGCCGGCCGAGGTCGAGGCGGCGATCCGCCAAGGCAACTCCCTGCTCGACCGCATCGAAGGTTGCGGCAAGCCGCTCGTGGCCGCGATCGACGGCGCCTGCCTCGGCGGCGGCACCGAGCTGGTGATGGCGATGCGCTACCGCCTGGCCGGCACCGGCTCAGGCACCCGCATCGGTCTGCCCGAGGTGCAACTCGGGCTGCTGCCGGGGCTGGGAGGCTGCGTCAGGCTGCCGGAGCGCGTCGGCCTTGCGCAAGCGGCGGACATGATCCTAAGCGGCCGCAACCTGTTCCCGCGCCAGGCGCTGAGGGCCGGGTTGGTGGACGCGCTCGTGCACCCGGAGGGGCTGCTAGCGGCGGCGGTCGCGGCGGCTCAGGGGCTCGCTTCGGGCAAGCTGAAGCCGCGCGCGGTCAAGCGCTCGGTCGTCTGGTGGGCGCTGGAGACGCGCCCCGGACGCGAGCTGGTGCTGCGGCAGGCCCGTTCGAGGGCGCTCGAGCGCACGCACGGCAACTACCCGGCTGTCGACGAGATCCTGCGCTCGCTCACCGCCGTCGCGCGGGGAGGTCGGCAGGCCGGCTTCGCCGAGAGCGCCGCCGGCTTCGCGCGGCTGCTGTTCACGTCGGAGGCGCGCGCCCTCATCCACCTGTTCTTCGCACAGACGGCGGCCAAGAAGAACCCCTTCAGGGGCGAGGCGCTGCCTGTCGAGACGGTGGCGGTGCTCGGCGCGGGCCTCATGGGCTCGGGCATCGCGGAAGTGTCCGCCGCCGGTGGCCTGCGGGTACTCCTGAAGGACCGCGACCCGGAGCTCGCGCTCAAGGGCAAGGCGAGCGTCTATCGCGGCCTGTCGGCGCGCGTCGGCAACGGCCGCACGGCGTTCGAGCGCGACCAGCTCGTCGAGCGCGTCGTTCCGATAGACGACTACTCCAAGGTCTCGGGCGCGCGGCTGACCATCGAGGCCGTGCTCGAGGAGCCGAGCCTGAAGCGGAAGGTGCTCTCCGAGGTCGAGCGCGCTACCGCCGGCGAGCGGCACGTGTTCGCCTCCAACACCTCGGCCATCCGCATCGCCGAGATCGCCGAGGGCGCGGTGCACCCCGAGGCGGTCATCGGGATGCACTACTTCTCCCCGGTGCCGAAGATGCCGCTGCTCGAGATAGTCGTCGCCGATCGCACGGCCGACTGGGCCACGGCGACCGCCTTCTACGTCGGCGCGCGTCAGGGCAAGACTACGATCGTCGTCAACGACGGCCCGGGCTTCTACACGACGCGCGTACTCTCCGTCTACATCGCGGAGGCCATGCGCGCGCTGGACGAAGGCTCCGACCCACACGCGCTCGAGGCGGCCATGGTGGGCTACGGCTTCCCGCTGGGGCCGCTTGCGCTCCTCGACGACGTCGGGATCGACGTCGGGGCCAAGATCGAGAAGGTCCTTGAGCCGCTCATGTCGTTGCGCGGACTGGCGCGGAGCCGCGCGAGCGCCGAGCTGGTCGCTGCCGGCTACCTGGGACGCAAGGTCGGCAAAGGGTTCTACCGCTACGAGGGCAGCCGGCGCGCCAAGGAGCTGGACGCCGAGGCGCTCAGGATCGCCGGTTTCCGTGGGGGCGATAGGCGAGGAGCCGAGGGCGCGACACGAAGCGGGGCCGACGGCGCGGGCGCCGAGCTTGCCCAACGCCTGGCCCTCGCGTTCGTGCGCGAGGCGGTGCTCTGCCTGGAGGAGGGCGTACTGCGCTCGGCGCGCGACGGCGATGTCGGGGCCGTGTTCGGCCTGGGCTTCCCCCCGTTCCGCGGCGGTCCGTTCTTCCTGATCGACCGCGAGGGTGCGGCGAGCGTGGTGGCGCGCTTGAGCGCGCTCGCCCAGAGGCACGGCGAGCGGTTCGCGCCCCCGCGATCGCTCGTCGAGCTGGCGGAGTCCGGCGGACGTTTCCATGGGGGCGCATGAGCGCCCCGGTAGTTACGCTGGTCCTCGCGCACCCGTCCGCGGGGAGCCTGTCCGCCGCCCTGGCGCGCGCCGCTCGAGCCGCGCTCGCGAGCGTCGGCGCCGACGTGCGAGTGCACGACCTGTACGCTGACGGCTTCGACCCGCGCATGCCGACCTGCGAGGTCGGCACCACGGAGCTGGCCGACGAGCTCGTGGCCCGTTACGTCGCCGACGTGCTGGCCACCGATGCCTTCGTGATCGTGCATCCGGTCTGGTTCTTCAACGTTCCCGCCATCCTGAAGGGGTGGATCGACCGGGTCATGCGCGAGGGGATCGTGTACGCGCACGGCCCGGCCGGCATGGCGGGGCTGCTCAGGGCCAGGTCCGCGCTGCTGGTGAACACCGCCAACGGCGGCGAGGAGTTGGAGCGTGGCTTCGGGGGCGACGCGCTCGTCAACCTCTGGGAGCGCGTGATCCTGGGTACCGGCGGCGTGACCGACTTCAGGCGCCTGCGCTTCGGCGGCGTGGCCGCATCGTCGAACGAACTAAGGCAAGCCTGGCTCGCCGAGGTGGACGACGCGGTCCGTTCGCTCGTGGTCGACGTGAGGAACCGGCTCGCCAGGGGAGACGGGTAAGCGCAGGCGCGGAGCAGGCCGGGTGCGAACGTAAGGCGAGGCGCCGACGCGCTGCGGTGGGCTAGCGGTGCGTGATGCGCCGGCGGGGCTTGGTCAGGGCTGGTCGTCCTGGCGCACCGCAGCGATGCGCGCCACCCCCACCTCGATGCTGGCCACGAGGAAGTCGTTCAGGCTCACGTCGAGCGCGGCCGCCGTGATGGTCGCCTTCCTATGCAGGTCGGGCGGCATGCGGAGCAGGACCTTGCCGGAGAACGGCTTGGCCGGCTCCACCCCGCGGGTGGCGCAGTCGAGCAGATAGCCGTCGACGGCGGCGTGGAACTCGCGTCTGAGCTGCGCGACCGCAGGGGCGGAGAAGGAGATGTCGTCCTGGAGGTCGATGACCTCCCCGCGCAGCAGGCCGCTCGCGTCGTCGTAGATCACCTTCGCCGTGTAGCCCTTGTGGCGCATGGTGCCGGTCCCTGCCCCCGCCGCTTGGTGAGGGGGCTTGGCTTGCGTTGGCCTCTGCGCGGTCGGCCGCTTGGGGATGCCGACGCTTCCACGCTTGGCCGGCGCCTTGGCGCCCGGGTCGGGGCTCACAAGGGACCTTCGCTCGCGAGATCATTCATGATATCATAAAATAGTATCATTTGACCTCCGAGCGCCCGGCCGAGCCGTGATCGGGCCACGATCCCTCGCGGCCCGGGGTTTCTCGGAGGCGAGAGCTCTTCGTTGGCACAAGGATGAATGATATCGAATAACGGTATTGAATACAAGAGCAGCGAGGCCATGGCTCCAGGAGGGGCTCGGCCGGCATGAGCCCCGCGGGCTTGCAGGGTGGGGCGGCGACGGGCGAACCTTGGGCATGCTAGTGTTCGACGCCGCCGAGACCGCCGCCCTCCTCCCGTACCCGGAGCTCGCTGCCGAGATAGCCGCCGTCCTGCGCGCGGCCGTGCGGGGTGAGGTGAGCGCGCTGGAGCGCGGCACGCTGCCTCTGCCCGGGGGTGGCACCTTCCTCTCGATGGCCGCCGCCGACGCTCGGGCCGCCATCGTCAAGGTCGGCAGCGTGCACCCACTGAACGCCGGCCGGGGCCTTCCGACCGTCCAGGCGGTCGTCGTCGCCGTGGACGCAGTCGACGGCCGGCCGCTCGTCGTCTTGGATGGGACCACCGTGACGACGCGGCGCACCGCGGCGCTGTCGCTGCTTGCCGCTCGCAGCGTGGCGGCCGACACGCGGACGTTGCTGGTCGTGGGCGCCGGCACCCAGGCCCGTGGGCACGTCGAGGCGTTCGCCGCCGGGTCGGCGGTGGAACGCGTGCTCGTGCACGGGCGGAACGCCGGTAGGGCCGGCGCGCTCGCCCGGCACGCCGCCGCCTTCGGCCTCGCGGCGGAGGTCGTCGAACCCGAGTCCCTGATCCGGGCCGTCGAGGGCGCGGACACGGTCGTAACGACCACCGACTCCGTGGCCCCTGTGTTGGGCGACGCCGTCGCAGCCTCGCTTCGCCCCGAGGCGACCCTGATCGCTGTCGGCGCCTTCACTCCTGCGATGGCCGAACTGGCTCCTGCCGTGGTCGGACGCTGCCAGGTCATCGTGGACACGCTTGCTGGCGCGCGGGCAGAGGCGGGCGACCTGATCCAGGCGGTCGCGGCCGGCACCTGGAGCTGGGCGGGCGCCGGCGAACTCGTCGGAGTACTGGAAGGCTTCCGGCGCGGGCCTCGGCCGGTACTCTTCAAGAGCGTCGGGCACTCCATGTTCGACCTGGCGGCGACGCGGCTGGCACTGAGGTCGATCGCCTGAGTTCCGACGTCGCTCCCCCGTGGGGGGTGGATAGGAGGACCGGATGCACGAAAGGATCGATTACGCCAAGGCCTCGCCGGCGGTGCTCGAGGCCATGGTCGCGCTGGAGAGGGCGTGCAAACGCCTGGGCATCGAGCGCTCGCTCTACGAGTTGGTGAAGATCCGGGCGTCACAACTCAACGGCTGCGCGTACTGCCTCGCCATGCATACGAAGGACGCGCGAGCCGCGGGCGAGAGCGATGAGCGCCTCGACCTCCTGGCCGCCTGGCGTGAGGCGGAAGGTGTCTACACGGAGCGGGAGCGCGCGGCCCTCGCTTGGACGGAGGTCATCACGCTACTGCCCGACGTCGGCGCTCCCGACGACGCCTACGAGGCCGCCCTCGCCCAGTTCGGAGGGGGCGGGCTCGCCGACCTGACGTTGCTCATCGTCACCATCAACGGCTGGAACCGCTTCGGCGTGGGGTTCGCACTGCGGCCGGGCCGCTGACGCCGCTCAGACGATGTTCAGTTCGCGTCGCCGGGTGGCCCTGTACTCGCCGCTCTCGTCCAGGAAACGCTCGTAGCGCAGCGGGGTGATGTCGAGGGCCGTCGCCTTGCCCCGAAGCGCCTCCTCGGCGATCAACCGGCCGACCATCGCGGCCTGCTGCACGCCGTGACCCGAGAAACCGCAGGCGTTCAGCCAGGCGGAGGCGCCGGGCGCCAACGGCGGCATGCGCCCGAGGACGGGCTGGTCGTCGGGCGTCACCTCGTAGTAGCCCCACCAGGACGCGCGCCGGTCCAGGCCGGCATCGGCGAGCCACGGGAAACGCGCCATGCCGAACGTGACGACGCGCTCCAGGTCTTGCATGTCGCCACCCTGGAAGAAGCCGGGAGGCTGCTCCGGGTTGGACCGCCCCATGATCACGCGCCGCCCCTCGCTCCTCAAGTAGTAGCCGCTGGCAACGTCGACGGTGAGCGGGTAGCGGTGCGGTTCGGGCAGGGGGGCGGTGGCGTACACGCTGCGCAGCACGGGCACGACCGGCACTCGTAGCCCGGCCAGCGCCGCTACTTCGCCGGCCCACGCCCCAGCGGCGTTCACGACCATGCCCGCGCTCACCGTCAATGCCGCACGGACCCCGGCGGTCGCGCTGATCGGGCCGGTCGCGCCGACCGGGGCGACCGACGCGACCGGGTCCGTCGCGCCGAGCGCGGAGCTCACTCGCGCGGCCGCGGCCACGCCCAACCGCCAGCTCGCGCCGTCCCATACGGCCGAGCGCACGGGCGAGTCGACGAAGACGCGCGCGCCGTGCCGCTTGGCCATGGTCAGGTACGCGAGCGTGACGGCGTGGGGGTCGATGATCCCGTCGGCGCTTCCGAACGTGGCCAGCACCACCCCCTCGGCGGCGAACGGCACGAGCGCCTGGGCGTCCTCCGGCCCTAGCTCAGCCACCGGCACGCCGAGCCGCCGTTGCAGGTCGGTCGAAGCGCGGTGGGCGGCCGCATGCTCTTCCGGCACGAGGAAGAGGTAGCCCAACGGGTCGTAGCCCGAGCTGGCGCCGTAGAGCTCCTGGAAGGCCCGGTACTCCCGGATGGACGCCCAAGAGAGCTCGATGTTGACGGCCTCGCTGAACTGGACCCGAACCCCCGCCGCGCTCTTGCCGGTCGAGCCGGTGGCCGGTGCGGCGGCCGCCTCGAGGACGACGACCTTGGCGCCACCCTCGGCCAGCCGGAACGCCGCCGCCGCGCCGACGATGCCGGCGCCGATGATCGCCACGTCGGCGGTAACGTCCGAGATCAAGGACCTGCTCCTCTCAGGAGCCTCCGGCTGCCTGGGCGCTCACCTCGCGTGCCTCGTCGCGCGGCTCTTCCGACGGCGGTCCGAACTTGAAGGTGGCCCGCAGGAACAGCGGGGTGACGAGCGTCGTCACCACGACCATCAGGACCATGATCGCGAACAGGTCCTGGGGGATGACCCCCCGCTCGACGCCGATGGCCGCCACGATGAGGCCCACCTCGCCCCTCGAGACCATGCCCGCGCCGACGCGGAGCGCCTCGAAGTTGCTGAACCCCATGACGCGCGCCCCGAAACCTGAGCCGAGCACCTTCGTGAGGACGGCGATGACGATGATGGCCAGGGCGACCCACACGAGCGGTCCGCCCAAGGCCTCGCGCAGGTTCGCACGCAGGCCGATGTCGACGAAGAAGATGGAGACGAAGAAGCCGTAGGCGAAGACCTGCGTCGCCTTCTCGAGCCGGTGCTTGAACTCCGTCTGGCCGATGAGGATGCCGACGAGGTAGGCGCCCGTGATGGCCGCCACGCCGCCCCAATACTCCGCCGCCCACGAGTAGAAGAGGACGAGGACGAGCGCGAGCGCGACCAGCGGTTGGGCGATCGGGAGCCTGTCGAACCATCGGAGCAGCGCCTTGACGACGGGGGCGAGCGCGATGCCGACCGCGAAGTAGGCGACCATCTTCAGGGCCACGAGCCAGATGGGCACGGCGCTGCCGCCGCTCGCGAAGAGCGCCACTACGACGGAGAGGATCAGGATGCCGAGCACGTCGTCTATCACCGCCGCGCCCAGGATGGTCATCCCCTCCTTCGTGCGCAGCTTCTTCAGCTCGAGGAGCGTCTGAGCGCTGATGGAGACGCTGGTCGCCGTGAGGATGGTGCCGACGAACACGGCCTCCGCCATGGGCATGCCTACGAGGAGTCCGAAACCGGTGCCCGCTGCCAACGGCAGCACGACCCCGCCCGCCGCGGAGACGAGCGCGGGCATGCCCACCTTGCGCATGGCAGGCATGTCCGTCTCCAGGCCGGCCACGAACATGAGCAGCACCACGCCCAGCTCGCCGAGGAGCTTGATGGTCTCGCCGGTCTCGGCTGCATGTGTGAGAAGGGGCATGCCGAGGAGGTCCAGCGCCGTAGGACCCAGCAGCAGGCCGAAGGCGATCTCGCCCACGACGGTCGGCTGACCGAGCAGCCCCAACGCCCAACCGGCCAGCTTCGCGCCTGCCACCACGATCGCCAGCACCAGCATCAGTTCCAGGAACGGCGTCATGGCCTCAGGCGCTCGCGGCCAGCTCCTCCAGCTCGCGCACGTGGCCTTCCACCACCGCGAACGCCTTCTCGATGGGCGCGGGCGTCGCCATGTCTACGCCCGCGGAGCGGAAGAGGTCGAGCGGTTTGAGCGCCGAGCCCGCCTTCAGGAACTCGAGGTAACGCCGCGCGGGCTCGTCGTCCCCGCGCTCGAAGCCGGCGCGCACGTCGGCCGCGAGGGCCGCGGCCGCCGCGATGCCGACGGCGTACTGGAACGTGTAGAACGGCATGTACAGGTGTCCGAACTGCGCCCACGTTATGCCCGTGCGCTCGTCGGCCTGGATGGCGGCGCCGTAACCTTCCTGATAGAGCCGCTGCATGCTGCTCACGAGCCGCTGCGCCGTCAGCCCCTCGCCTCGCTCCACGGCCTGGTGCGTCTCCAACTCGAAGCGCACGAGGGTCGGCATGATGAAGAAGTAGCGGTGGAAGTTGTGGAACGCCTCCTCGAGGACGGCGAGGCGCGCCTGGCGCTCGGTCGTGACGCTCAGGAGGTGAGCGCGCACGAGCGCCTGGTTGAAGTTGGAGGCCGTCTCCGCCACGATCATGGCGTAGTTAGCGTTGGCCAGCGGCTGGCGCTCGTCCATCAGCCGGGAGTGCATGACGTGCCCAAGCTCGTGCGCCAGGGTGCTCATGCTCTCCAGGTTGTCCTGGTAGCTCATCATGACGTAGGACTGTCCGCGGTAGAACCGCGTCGCGAACGCCCCGTCGCGCTTGCCCCTGTTCGGGTACACGTCCACCCAGCGGTCCTCGAGCAGGCCCTTGCGTAGGGGCGTCAGGTACTCCTCTCCCAGTGGGGCCATGCCGGCGAGCACGTGCTCTATCGCCCGCGAGTACGGTAGCGGCGGCGTGTCGGCGAGGGGCGCGAACACGTCCCATTCGGCGAGCCTCTCGACCCCCAGGAGCTTGCGGCGCGCCTCCCAGTAGCGGTGCCAGACGCCGACGTTCTTCTTGAACACGTCGAGCACGTTGGTGAGGACCTCGCGCGGCACCTCGCGCGGCTCGAGCTGCTCGGCCACGGTGTCCTCGTAGCCGCGCACGCGGGCCGTGAAGACGGACTGCTTGATGCGCCCGACGTAAAGGTCCGTGAGCGTGTCCTTATGGGCCAGGAACGCACGCGTGTACGAGTCGTACGCTTTCTCCCTCAGCCCCCTGTCCGGCGACGCGATCAGGGAAGGGTACGTGCTGCGCGCCACCTCGTGTGTCTGGCCCGCATGCTCCACCGCCTTGAACGGCAGCTCGCCGTTCGCGAGGGAGTTGTAGGCGCGCTCGAAGGCGCTGGCGGGGTCGGCGGCGCGGCCGATCACGTCCTCGACCTCCGAGCTGCGCACGTGCGGCCGGCTCTCCTCGAGCCGCTCGAAGTAGCGCGTCAGGTCCGCGAGGCGGGGCTCTTGCGCCTGGAACCTGGCGAGGCGCTCGGCGCCGATGGCGAGGAGCTCGGGCTGCGCGAACGCGAGGTCCGTGCTGAAGCGCGCCGCGAGCGCCTGGAAGCGCCCGGCCCGCGCGCGCCCCGCCTGGTCGTTCTGGTCGACGGCCAGCGGCATGGTGGCGTAGATGCGCAGCCGCTGCAGCTTCTCGAGCGTGGGCCAGTAGGCGTCGAAGAAGTCGGCTACGACCTTGGCGCCTTCGCCTAGCCGCCCCTGGAAGGCGAGGAGGCGGGTGAGGTCCTGGTCGGCGCCTGCGAGGTCGGCCTCGAACGCCGCCTCGGTCTCGTACGCGGCCTGGAGGTTCCAGGTGAAGGCGGGGTCTACGTCCTTGCGGTCTGGTAGGGGCTTCGCCATGCGTGAGTGTAAGACGTGACGGAACGCGCCAGGCGGGGTGGGGCGCCTCAGGTGAGGAGGAGACAGCCGAGCACGACGAGGGCGAGGCTGAGCAGGCCGATGAGCGCGCGCAACGCCACGGCCGACCGGCCGCCGCGGCGGACGCGGCCGCCCAAGTCGGCGTCCTGCGGCGCGGCGCCTGCCGCCTGGCGCAGGCGCGTCATCCGCCGCGCCTGCGCGACCCCGAGGGCCAGCGCTCCGACAAGCGCGGCGGCCGTGATGGCGCTGGCTACGAGGAGCCCGTCCCACTCACGCTCGCGCAGGAGCACGGCGCCGCTGAGGAGGGCCAGGGTGAGCGCCGACCCGCCGACGGGCAGGTAGGCGCGGCCTAGCGCCCTGAAGAAGGCCACGCGGTCGAGCGGGGCCAGCGTGGCGCTCGCGGCTCTGGCCACCACGGGCATGGTCAGGAGGCCGCCGAGCCAGACGCTGGCGGAGACGACGAGGACGACGAGCCAGACGAGGTCGGCGGCGCCGGTCATCTGGCGGACGACGGTTCTGGGCGTCGGGCGGGCCGGACGCCGGCGTTCGAGGGCTGCATGTGCGAAGCGTAACCGGGGGTCGCACGGGGTGGGTGACCGGGCGGACGGTGGACGTGTCGAGGGCTTGTACATGTCGGGCGGGACTTGTCGAGATATCGCCCGTTATTCGACAGATGCTCGTGCCGTGGCTGTAGCGGCACGCGGTCGAGTCCGAGTAGGCGTGTTACCCGAATGGAACGAGTTCGGCCGCTTCTGTCGTCAGGAGCGTCAGCAGGCGCGTGTTGATGAACAGCTTGTCGCGCCCAACCTTGCGCTCGGAAAGTACCCCGATTCGGACCAGCTCTTTGAGGTAACGCGATGCTGTCTGGCGCCCGACCAACCCATTCTCGACCATCGTGCCTATGCGTGTGTAGGGTTGTTCGAAGATGGCATCCACGAGTTCGCGCGTGTATATGCGGGGTAACTGTGTCCTGACGTAGTCACGCGTTGAGTCCATCAACCCGCGTATCGCAGAGATCTTCTCGAGGGTCCAGCTGGCGGTCTCCTCGATTCCTCGAATCATGTAGAGCAGCCAAGGCTCCCAGGCAGAATCGGAAGTGACCGCGAGTAGCAGCCGGTAGTAGGCAGGGCGGTTCGCGAGGATGTACCGGCTCAGATACAGCACCGGAAGCGTCAGTAGCCCTGCCTCGATGAGGTAGAGGCTGTTCAGGACTCGCCCTGTGCGGCCGTTACCGTCCGTGAAGGGATGGATCGCTTCGAACTGGTAGTGTCCGACGGCTAAGCGGATCAGCGGGTCCAAAGCCGGTTCGTCATCGTGCATGAACCGCTCCCAGTTCGCCAGCAACTCTCGACGACGGGCGTGGCTCTCTGGTGGTGTGTAGATCACATCGCGTGAGACTGGGTTGGCGATGATGACGGTTTCGAACGTGCGCACGCTCATCTCTACGCCTTTGATGCGAGTGGCTATCGCCTCAGCGGTTCGTACCCCAAGTGGCCGACCGGTTAGTTCCCGGAAACCCGTGATCAGGGCCTCCCGGTACCTGAGCGCCTCCCTGGTGGCAGGATCCGAGCTCTCGTCGATCGAGAGCGCTTGGAACAGCTTGTCGGCAGTCGTCACGACGTTCTCTATCTCGGAACTGGCCTGGGCCTCGAGAAGCGGAAGCGTGCTGATCAGCATCGCTTGGTTCGGTATGAGGTTAGCGGCCTGTTTCAGTTCTGCCAGGGCGGCTCGAGCAGCTACCGTTGCCTTGAGCACGGCGCGGGTCTCGAGCTCCATAGGCGGTGGAAGATCCGGCAACCCGTCGTATGGGGAGCGGGGATCCCATGAAGTAGCGGACACCCCGGCAGGATATCACATATGTCGAGAAAACGGCGATCTTTCGACACGTCCAGCCGATATGTCGACGGCTCGTACATGTCGGAGCGGTGCCTGAGCCCAAAGGTGTGATAGAGCCGCCGCTACTCGAGCTGTAGCGGCGGCCTCCTAGTCTCGCGTGTGGCGGCTGCAGGGTAGCTAGTCTCCTAGCGGCGCCCCCCTTCCCGGCCTTGCTGCTGCGGTTGGCCTTGCTGCTGGCCCTGGGGGGACGGCGCTGCGTGGCGCATGTCGCCGAACCCGTTCGAGGCACCGGGGCTGCCCATATGGCTGCCCATATGGCCGCCTATATGGCTGCCGAACCCGTACGCGCCGTCGCCTGGCCCGCTGCCCCCGCCGTTGCCGAGCAGGTTGGAGCGGATGCGCAACGCGCTCGCCGCTTCCGGGTGGTCCGCCAGGAACGCTTCCACGTCCGTGCGCAAGGCCTCCTGCTGGCGCGTCAGCTCCACCGTCTTCTCGCTGACCTGCGCGGCGGCGGACTGCGTCGCCACCGCCGGCGAGTCGCCTGCCTCCAAGGCCGCTATGTACGCCTGCAGGCGCTCGACCTCGAGCTCCTGCGCGCTGGCTCGCAGCGCGTCGGCGCGGTCGAGCAGCGCCTGCGCCTCGGGCCGCGCGTCGGCCGGCACCTGCGCGAGCGCGGTCAGGCGCTGGGCCTTGCCTCGCAGCTCCGCGAGGCTTGCCTGGACGCCCGTGTCGGTGGCCGACTGCGCCAGAGCCACGGCCCCGACGACCACGGCCAACGCACCGAGCGTGACGATCAGGTAACGCTTCCTCATGTTCTCTCCCTTCGGGCGGCCGGCGCCCACGCTGGGGCTGGTCCCGGCCTGGCAGCAGGCTAGGGGCGGCGTGTGCAGACTCGGAGGAGGGGGAGAGAGCGTCGGCAACGCCACCTCCGTCGGGGTCATGGGCCGTGGGGAGAACCGTCGGGCACCCCGCCAAGACCTTCACGGGAACTACACAGAGCCGCCCTAACGTCGTGGGTATGGGCGAGACAGACAGCGCTGGCATGAAGGTCCTGATCGTAGAGGACGAACGCGGCATCTCCCGGACCCTCGAGGGCTACCTGAAGCGCGAGGGGTTGGCTACGGAGGTGGCGACCACCGGCCCCGAGGCGCTGCGTCTCTTCCGCGCCGCGGTCCCGGACCTGGTCCTGCTGGACGTGATGCTGCCCGAGCTCGACGGTTTCCACGTGCTTGAGGCCATCAGGAGCCGCAGCGTCGTGCCCGTCATCCTGCTCACGGCGCGCGGGGAGGAGGACGACCGGTTGCTCGGCCTGGGCCTCGGCGCCGACGACTACGTCGTCAAGCCGTTCTCCTTCCGCGAGCTCGTGGCGCGCGTGCGCGCGGTGTTGCGGCGGAGCTACGCCCAGGACGTCGGTGAGCTGCCGCTGCGCGTCGGGCGGCTGCGGGTCGACGTGGCGCGGGGCACGGCCGCCGCGGACGCCGAGGTCCTGCCCCTGACCGCCACGGAGTTCCGCATCCTGGCCGCGCTGGCCGCCGCCCCGGGCCGGCTGTTCGACCGCGGCGAGCTCATCGAGCGGGCGTTGCCGGAGCACGACCTCCTGGAGCGCAGCCTCGACTCGCACCTCAAGAACCTGCGGCGGAAGCTGGCGAGCGTCGGCGCCGGCGACCAGCTGGTGACGGTCAGGGGCCTCGGCTTCAAGCTCGTCGCCGGTGTGGCGTGAAGCGCCTCGGCACGAGGCTGGTGCTCGCGTTCGTCGGCGTGACGCTCGTGACGGTGCTCCTCATGAGCCTGCCGCAGCTGGCCGCTATCGCGCGCGACAACCGTGAGCTGCCCGCCTCCGAGCGCTCGCCGCTCAGCGCCGAGCAGGTCGGGCGGGCCGTCCTCTTCCCGCGCCGGTGGGCACCCGGCGGGTTCGTCGCGGTGGTCACGGTGCCGCCCTGGGAGGTGGCCCAGGGGCGGGGCCAGGCACAGCTTCAGCCCGGAGCGCAAGCGGCGGGCTCCGAGCCGGTAGCGTCGGGCGGCCCGGGAGCCTCGGCGCCGGTGCCGAGCGTGGCGGGCACTCCCCTGCAGGCGCCGAGCGGCGAGGCGGGGGCGGGCTCATGGGTGGCGCTCGGCGACCTGGGCGCCTACATGCGGGGCTCGCTCGAGGCGCGCGCCGCTACCGTGATCGGCACGGCCACGCTCGCCCTCGCGCTCGCCGTCGGGCTGGGGCTGCTCCTCGCGCGCATCATCGCCAGGCCCATCCAGCGGGTGGCCGTGGCCGCGAACAGCGTGGCGGCCGGCGACCTCACGGCCAGGGTGCCCTTGGCGCCGAGCCACCAGGGGAGCAAGGACGAGACCGTGCGCCTTGCCCAGTCGTTCAACGCCATGGCCGACAGCCTGCAGCGGCTCGAGCGGCAACGCCGCGACATGGTAGCGGACGTGGCCCATGAGCTGCGCACCCCGCTGACCGTGCTGCGGGGCCGCATGGAGGCGCTGGAGGACGGCGTGGCCCCTCTCACTCTCGTCGAGGTCGGAGACATGCACTCCCAGGTGCTGGTCCTGACCCGCCTCGTCGAGGACCTGCGCGTGCTGTCCCTCGCCGACTCCGGCAAGCTGACCCTGCACCCGCGGGAGCTCGACCTGACGGAGCTGGCCAGGTCGGCGGCGGCCGGCTACCGGGTACGCGCCGCCGAGAAGGGCGTCGGCGTGGAGGTGACGGGCGAAGGTCGCGTGGCGGCGCTCCTGGACGGGGAGCGGATGCTGCAGGTACTCGGGAACCTGCTCGACAACGCCGTGCGCTACACGCCGGCGGGCGGTCGGGTCGCGGTCGGGGTCGAGCGCGACGGCGGCGACGTGGTGTTGGAGGTCTCCGACACGGGCGTGGGTTTCCCGGAGGGCACGGAGGCGCGCGTGTTCGAGCGCTTCTACCGCCTGGATGAGAGCCGCGCGCGCGATGGCGGCGGGAGCGGGCTCGGGCTCGCGATCGTGAAGGCCATCGTCGAGGCGCACGGCGGCAGCGTGAGCGCTGGGCGCGGGGCGGGCGGCGGGGCCGTTGTCAGGGTCGTGATGCCGGCGTGAGTGGGACCATGCCGGGGGCGATCACGACCGGGATCGCCTCGCAGATCCAACGGCGGGTGGGCCGGTGCCGCGACAGGATCGGCCAGGCAGTGGCCACGTCCAGGTGGGCGGCCACGCCTGGACAGAACCTGCGAGACATTGGTTCCGAAAGCATACGAATCGTGAGTTGAGGGCGGTCGTGGCAGAGGTATCCTGAGTGGCCGGTCGTCCTAGCTGAATGAGCGTAGCCCTGCACACGTGCGGCTGGCGTGAGGAGCTTCTGTCATGGCCTTACTAGCTCTCCAGTCGGCTTTCAGAGCGGTCCTCCCCGAACGGTGTCGAGCCACCCGCCCAAGGCGAGTGGTTCCCGTCGTCGCCTCGATACTGTTCTTCTGCGTCGGCCCGCTACTTCCCGGTGGGTACGCCCACGGCCAGGCCGCCGACCGCCACCTGATCGTCTTCGCCGCCTCCAGCCTCACGGAGGCGTTCGAGGAGATCGCGGCCGCGTTCGAGGCCGAGCATCCCGGCACGGTCGTGGAGCTGTCCTTCGGGGGCTCGTCGACGCTAGCCATGCAGATCGTGCAGGGTGCGCCCGCAGACGTGTTCGCCAGCGCTGATGCAGCCCAGATGGCGGTCGTCACGGACGCCGGTGAGATCGTGGGCGTGCCGGCGGTGTTCGCAGGCAACGTGCTGGTGGTGATCACGCCGACCGACTCGGCCATCGTCTCGCTCGACGACCTGGCCGACCCCGGTGTCCGCTTGGTCCTCGCCGGTCCTGAGGTGCCCGTGGGCCGTTACGCTCGCTTGGCGCTCGCTGGGTTGGACGCCCAGTTCGGTGCCGGGTACGCCGAGCGCGTGCTGGCCAACCTCGTCTCGGAAGAGCCCAACGTCAGGCAGGTGGCCGCCAAGGTCGAGCTTGGGGAAGCGGACGCGGCCATCGTGTACGCCACGGACGCAGCCGTGCTGCGCGCCGTTCGTGCCTTGCCCCTCCCTGACGCACCGGACATCAGGGCGGAGTACTGGGAGGCCGCCTTGAGGGGGGCTAGCGACCCGGTCTTGGCGGCCGAGTTCGTTGCGTTCGTGCTCGCGCCGCAGGGCCAGGAGGTGCTCGCGAGCCACGGCTTCACGGCACCGTGAACAAGGTGCCGGGTGCGCAGCCACGCCACCCGGCGCGGTGGGGGCGGCCACGCCCGTACCTGGCGGTCGCGGCGGGCGTGGTGCTCGGCCTGCTACTGGTGCTGCCGACCCTGGTCCTCCTCGTGCGCGCCCTCGCTCCCGGCGCGTTACCGAAGGTCTTCCAGCCGACGGCCATCGAAGCGCTGCGGCTCAGCCTCGTGTCGACCTCCGTAAGCATGGGAATCGTGCTCGTCCTCGGCGTTCCCTTGGCGCACCTCCTCGCCCGGGGGCGCTTCCGTGGCCGAGGTCTCCTCGACGCCATGATCGACTTGCCCATCGTCCTGCCGCCGGTGGTGGCGGGGGTGAGCCTGCTCCTCGTGTTCGGCCGTAAAGGGCTCCTCGGTGCTCCGCTGGACGCCATGGGTGTCCGGCTGCCGTTCACCACGGCCGCGGTCGTCATCGCGCAGGTGTTCGTGGCGGCACCGTACTTCATCCGCACCATGAAGGCGGGGTTCGCGGCCGTGCCGGAGCGGCTGGAGGCGGTGTCCTGGACCCTCGGCAAGGGTCGCCGTACGACGTTCTGGCGGGTCACTCTGCCGTTGGCGCTACCGCACCTCGTGGAGGGGACGGTGCTCGCGTGGGCGCGCGCGCTGGGCGAGTTCGGAGCGACCATCGTGTTCGCCGGCAGCCTGGCGGGTCGCACGCGTACATTGCCCTTGGCCATCTACGCCGCGCTGGAGCGCGACCTCGACAGCGCGCTCGCGCTCTCTGCCCTCCTGTGCGTGGCGGCGTTCATCCTCTTGTTCGCCTTCCGGCTCGCGGTGCGACGTGGGAGCCTGGCGTGACAAAGGTGGTGTCTGCCACGGGAGATATCGCGGCGGGCGCCGTGCTCGACTTGGACTTCCGACTAAGCTTGCCGGGCTTCGACCTCGCGCCTAGGTTGACGGCGCAGGGGCGGCGACTCGCCCTCTTCGGAGCCTCCGGATCGGGTAAGACCCTGACGCTGGAGAGCATCGCAGGCTTGCGGCGGCCCCAGGCAGGCTTCGTTCACGCTCTTGGCGTGCGGTTCTTCGACGCCCGGGCCTGCATCGACCTGCCGCCACAGGCGCGCCGGGTCGGCTACGTGCCCCAGGACAACCACCTGTTCCCGCACATGAGCGTGGCGGCGAACGTGGCCTACGGACTCAGGGACAGGCTCCCGGGGCGCGTGGACGAACTGCTGGAACTCGTCGGGCTCGGCGACGCAGGCAAGAAGCGCCCGCCGGAGCTCTCGGGGGGCCAGCGTCAACGGGTCGCCCTGGCCAGGGCGTTGGCCAGCGAGCCGCGGTTGCTCCTGCTCGACGAACCGTTCGCCGCCCTCGATCAACCCGTCAGGCGGCAGTTGCGCACGGCGCTTGCTGCCATGTTGGAGAGGCTGGGGGTGCCATCGGTGCTGGTGACGCACGACCTGGTAGAGGCTACGCTCCTGGCGGATGTGATCGTGGTGATGCGGGCCGGGCGCGTGGTGCAAGTGGGTGCGGGAGACGACCTGTTGTACCGTCCCGCCGACGCCTACGTCGCCGACCTCGTGGGCATGGTGAACCGCCTGGAGGTCGCCGTGCTGAGCAGCAGCCCTACCGTATCGCACGTTGGCTGGGGTGAGGAGACGCTCGTAGTGGCGAGGGATCTCGGCGCTCCTGGCACGGCCGTGACGCTGGGCGTACGGCCGGAGGCCCTCGGTTGGGCGGATCCGGCTGCAGGTGCGGTGGCGAGCCAGGGGTACGGCCGGTTCGTGGAGGTCAGGGTGGAGCGCGTCGAAAGCGAGGGCGCCGAGTCCGTCCTGCGCGGGCGCACGCGGGCAGGTCACATGGTGGAGGCGCGCGTGTTCGGCTCGGCGCGCGCGGCAAGGGCCGGCGCCGCATGGCCGGCGGTCGGGCAGAACGTACGGCTGAGGTTCGATCCACACGACCTCTGGCCACTGGCACCCGATACCCGGATGGCTGACGAGGTGCCCGCGGCGGGCGCGCCGCGACCACCGCGCTGAACTCAACCGTCGGGCCGGGCCCGACCGGGCGCCTCGCCCCAGCGGCCCTGGAACACTATCTCAGTGAGCGGCAGACGCTCCCGCGGACGCTCTTCCTCGGCGCGCTCCTCGGCGGACAAGCCGGCTGGGTCGGCCGGGAAGCCGATGGCCAGGAGGAGCGCCACGCGGTACTGCTCGGGCACCGCCCAGGCTTCCGCCGCAGCCCGGTAGTCGAAGCCGTCGAACGGGTGGACGAGGAGGCCGTCCGCCGTCGCCTGGGCGAGCAGGTTACCGATCGCCAGGCCCCCTTCCAGCAGCGCCAGCTCGTTGGGTCTCGGCGGCTTGGTGGGGTGCTCGAGTAGCGTCTTGACCACGACGAGGACGAGGTGCGGCGCCTGCTCGGCCCAGCGGTTCTTCGGTCTCAAGGTCGTCACGAGGCGCTGGAAGGCAGCGTCGCCGTTATGGGCCACGAGGAAGCGCCACGGCTGGCCGTTCCCGGCCGACGGCGCCCAGCGCGCCGCCTCGAAGCTTCGTGACAGGAGGGGGGCGGGCACTGCCGTGGGCTGGAAGCGTCGGCGGCTTCGGCGTTCGGCGATGGGGCGCCAGATCGGGTGTGCGTGGCCGGCGGCGCCGACCGCTGGCGCGTCCTCCGGCCCGCTCGGACGCCCCGGCCAGACACCATCACCCCGGCCACCGTCCAACCACTCGAACGCGACGTCCTCACCCGCGGACGACACGGCGCCCGGCGCGAAACGCACGAGCGCGTTGGCCGCCGCGGCCGAGAACAGGTCGGCTGAACCGCGCCCTGCCAGTGGCGTGACCGACCAACCGGCCTCGTCGCTTTCCACCTTGCTGAGTTGGAACGATGTGCGCGCCGCGTCGCCCTGCCAGGGTCGGCTCAGCCTGCCGTGGTCCACCGCCTGATGCGGGTCGAGTCCCATGGCCTTGCGGATGGCGGGTCGCACGTAGCGGTGGAAGCACATGTGGGCGCTGAGCGGGTTGCCCGGCAGGCCGAAGACCAAGGCGGCCCTCCGGCGGGCGAACAGGAGGGGCTTGCCCGGCTTCTGGCGCACGCCGCGGAAGACGATCTGAGCTCCCCATGCGGAGATCGCCTCCGGCACCAGGTCGTAGCGGCCTGCCGAGACGCCGCCGCTGAGGAGCACGATGTCGGGCGAGCCCTGGCGTTCCAAGGCCGCCACCAGCTCGTCACGCGAGTCGCCAACGTGCGACACGCTGACCTCGCGTATCCCGAGCTCCTCCGCCATCGCCCGCAGCATGGCGGCGTTGCTCGAACGTATCTGCGCCCCGTGCGGGGCCAGGTCCGCGGGCACGAGCTCGTCGCCCGTGGCGACGATCGCGACCGTCGGGACCCGCCTGACGAGCACGCGAGTGCGCCCGACCGTGGCGAGGAGCGCGACCAGCAACGGCGTGAGCACCAGGCCTGAGCTCGCCACGACGGCGCCAGCGCGGCACTCCGAACCGCGAGGCGCCACGTTCTTACCCCGCCCGACGGACGTGGGCAACCTCACCCCGCTGGAGGTGTGGGTGACCTCCTCCACCGGGATCACGGCATCCGTCCCCGCCGGGCATGGCGCGCCGGTCATGATGGCGACGACCGCGTCCTCCGGCACCGGACCGGCGGGCACGTGACCCGCAGCCACCTCGCCGGCAACGGGCAGCTCACGGCCGGCGTGCTCGACGCGCACGGCGTAACCGTCCATCATGGCCCTAGGGAAGGGCGGGTAGTCGCCGTCGGCGACGATCGTCTCGGCCAGGACCAGCCCGAGGGCGCCGGCCGACTCCAACTCCACCACCTCGAGCGGTGCCACGGTGTCGAGCACCAGTTCCAACGCCTCGTCCACGCCCACGAGGCGCGGTGCGGGTCCGTTCGCTCGCGATTCCATCTGCGCGTCCTCCTTCATCGTGTACTATCCTTGAACCGTCGAAACGAAGCGTGGGCACCAAGGCGGTGAGCGCGCTTCCGCCACGCGTGGGTCACGCATGAGCGGCGTAGGGACCGAGTGTGTGCCCCGCTAGGCGTGGCGCCGAACACGGGCCGGCAGGACCCGGCCGGAGGCGCAGCTTGGAACCGCGAGCCCAGCACGGCAGCATGGTCATGGACAGCCTGCAGCGGGTCCTCGAGTGGGACCACGGGGCGGAGGCCATGCTTGGGGTGAGCGCTGGCGCCGCCAAGGCAGGCGCCTGCTACCAGGTCGTGCGGGGCACGGACGCAGCCGGCCGGCGCGTATGCGGTCCGGACTGCCCGGCCTTCGCCAGACTGCAGGCAGGGGGGCTGCGTGCTTCCTCTGCGTTGCGGTTGGACGACGGTAGCCGTGTAACCTGTAGACTCACGGCCCTGCCGGCGCCGGGTGGCGGCGCGATCGCCAGCTTGACTCGACCCCAGGGCAAGCGCGGGGCGCCGGCAGCGGAGCCGAGCCTGCTCGACGACCTCGCGGCGCAGGCGACCATCGTCGGGACTCTCGCCACACTGCCACTGGAGCTGGCCATCGAACGTTCCCTCGAGCTCATCCGCGAGGCGACGGGCGCGGACGTCGCCGAACTGTTCCTTGCCGAGCCCGGCAACCAGGCGTTGGTGCTCAGCGGCCACCGGGGGCCGTTCCGCGGCGCCTTCAGCCAGAAGCTGCGCTTCGAGCTCGGTCAGGGGATTCCCGGGAAGGTCCTCGCCACGCACGCCCCCGTGCTGAGCGCGCCGCTGCGAGACGATCCCGACTACCTCAGGGAGGGCGTCAAGGAGGCCGACTTCAGGGCCTACGGCTGCGTGCCGCTCGTGCACGCGGGTGAAGTCGTAGGTACCATCGGGCTCGCTTTCCGGCGCGAACGAGACGACTTGCAACACCAACTCGGCTTCCTCGGCTGGTTGAGCGGACCACTCGGCAGCGCCGTCCAGGCGGCCATGGTCGCGCCGCCGGCCAGGTCCTTCACGGAGGGGGCGGAGGAGATGGGCGCCGCCGCCCAACTGGAGGGGCAACTGGACAAGCTCCTCAGGCGCATGGTGGACGCCACCGGCGCCGAGGCAGGCGAACTGCGGCTCCTCCCCGCCACCGGGGGTGGCGGACCCGCCGGGCACGTGCTCCTCGCCGCCGAGTGCCCGCCGGAATGCCCCGTTCTGGACGGCGGTTCTCCCGTGGGCTGCCCGGTGGTCGCAGAGCGCCGCGTGGCCGTGCACGCCGGGCGGCTCGCTCAGCCGCCACTCGCCTGCCGTCGCAGCGGCATGGGTGGTCGGCACCTGTGCATCCCGCTGGTGGCCGACGGAACCGTCTGGGGCATCGCCTGGCTGTGGCAGCGCACGCACCGCGACGTCCTCCCCACGCGCGGTCTCGTCCTGGCCGAGGCCATGGCCGAGGCAGCCGCTCCCGCCATCCACGCGAGCAGGCTCAGGTACCAGGCTCAGGAGCGGTACCGCCGGCTGCTGGCGGAGGTGGGGCAGGCCGTGGAGGGGGTGGGTGCCAGATCGTCGATCGGCCTCGCCGTGCAGGTGGACGTCCCTCGCCAACGCCTCGACCTGCGCTCCTTCGGTGCCTTCGAGCTTCGTGTCGCGGGGCAGGTAGTGCCGCCCAAGGCCGTGAAGCGGAAGAGGACGCTCACGCTCCTCAAGATCCTCGTCGCCCAGCACGGCTCCTCGGTGGGCAGGGACGCCCTCGTGGAGTGGCTGTGGCCGGGCGGCGACCCGCGCAGCAAGGCGAGCCAGCTCTACGTCCTGGTGCATGAGTTGCGGCGGGTGATCGAGCCCGATGGTGATGAAGGGCCGCCCCGGCACGTGCTCACGGACGGCGACCGTTACCTGTTCGACCCTGGCGAGGATGCGCGTGTGGATGCCTGGGAGTTCCGGCGCCTGGCCGAGGCGGCGACGCTGGCGCAGGCGCGTGGAGACCTCGCGGCCGCGGCGGCGGCCGGCGAGGCCGCCGTAGGCCTCTACCGCGGCGACTTCATGGCGGATGAGCCGTACGCGCAGTGGTGCTGGCAAGAGCGCGAGGTGCTGCGCGAGACGTGCCTCGACGCCCTGCAGCGCCTCGCGGCCGGGGCGGGCGGGCTCGGCGACTGGAGCGGCAGCGTGCGTCACCTGCGGACCGCGGTCCACCTGGACCCGCTGCGCGAGGGGGTCCACCGCGACCTGATGCGCGCCCTCTGGGCGGCCGGGAAACGCGACGAGGCGGTGCAGCAGTACCGCGTATGCGAGGAGCTCCTCGGGCGAGAGCTGGGTGTGCGACCGCTCCCCGAGACGGCCGCGTTGCTCGCGCGCATCAAGGCCGAGCCCGCCCCCTGACGGCGTGCGCCCGCGCGCCGTCGGCCGGGACCGACGAGCGCGGCGCCGACGACCCACGGGCGGCCGCGCACCAGTACGACCTAGACGCGGGGATGTCGCGGCCGTCAGCGTGCCGTGACATCCACGATCCCCCGGACGATCGCGCGCGCGAGGCCGGCGAACGTCGCCAGCCAGGCGACGAACGCGAGGACGATGAACACTTCTGGGAGGACCGCCAGGAACTTCAGCTCGAGGGCCTCCGCCATCCTGAGAGTGCATAGCGCGTACATGCCGAGCGGGAAGACGGCACCCCAGTAGAGCGGGTCGTAGCGCAGCGGAAAGCGCTGCACGAGGTGGCGCCACACCGCCAGGATCACGAGCATGGGTATCCACCACGTACCAGTGGCCCAGAAGAACACGGTGAAGCCCTTGAGGAAAGGCAGGACGGCGTCGAGGAATGGCGACCTCACAGCGTCGGCGTACAGGATGAGGACCGACCCGCCGAGCGTCGAGATGGCCATGGCGCCCATGTTGATCCAGTAAGGCGGTGTGAGGTCCTCGGGGGCCAACCGGAAGAACGTGTAGCGGTAGAAGATCAGCGAGATCATCCAGATGTAGAGCATCCCGCCGAACAGCCATAGCGACACGGCGACGAAGTTGGCCTCGAGCCGGAACGGCTGGGGCGTGCTCGGCGCCAAGGTGGCCACCAACACGGCCAGCGCCTGCGTGGCCACGACCGCGACGAGCCACGCGCCCGTCATGCCTTCCGCCAGAGTGGGCTTGTCCTGCTTCACCGTGAGGGCGGTGAACAGCAGGTAGATGCCGATCAGCCAGAGGAGTGCGCCGCCCGCGCAAAGCGCCGTTGCCGGTCCCTTGGCGCTCCAGAGGATATAGACCTCGTTGCCTAGGATGCAGGTGGCGGCGATGATGGTGAGATAACCGGGCCCCTTCACATGGTCGACGAGGTCGCCGTAGACCATGGCCGGGTGGCGCACGAGCCGGACGGCGAACAACAGCCACAAGATCACGTAGGCCACGATGGCGAGGACGCCCAACGCGCGTGCCAGCAGCGGCATCCCGAGTTCGTGGGCCGTGATGGCGATGACCGCGGTCGCCATCACCATGGCGAACGCGGCCGGCGGCAACTCCGCTACCCACCGATCCACGAGGCCGGTCCGTCGGACCGCCGACGCCCCGGTCGGTGCAGGGCCGGGGACCGTCGTCGAAGCGGGTCCTATAGGGCGCTGCGGTGGCCGGTCACTGGAGCGCATCGGGGTCCACCGCCGTGGGCGACTTCGCGTTCCGGTCCCGCCGCCCTCCTGTCAGGAGCACTACGAAGGCCGCCAGCGCCAGCATGAACAGCGTCACCCAGTTCGACGTCCAGATGCCGGAGCCGCTCAGCGCGTAGCCGAACACCACCGGCATGACCGAGCCTCCGAGCGCGCCAAGCACGCCAACGATGCCACCGACGGTGCCCACCTCGGTGGGGAAGGCCAGGGGGATGTGTGCGAAGACTGCGCCGGAGCCGATACCCATCAGCAGGCCGAGCAGGACGACCAGCCCGGTCAGGAAGTAGACGTTGGCCTGGAAGTAGATGTGGGTGGTGCCCTTCACGACCAACTGGCCGGCGCTCACCTGCTCGCCCACCGCCACCGTCGGCTCCTGGACGAGCGTGCTGCGGGGCAGTAACGTCGCGGGCTCCTCCATCCCTCCCAAGCCCAACGCCACGCGTGTCTGCACGCGGGCGGTGGCATACGGGTAGAGGTCCGCGCCTATGCCGATGGAGTCTTCCGAGACGCTCGTGACGGTGCCGCCGCGGAGCGCGCTCACGCCCGGGCCTGGGGTCGAGATGTCCATGCGGGGCGGGAACAGCGTCACCAACACGACGACGCTGAGGCCCAGCGCCCAGCGCAGCACGCGCAGGGGCGTCAGTCGGTCAGAGAGCCAGCCGCCGACGATGCGTATCGCTGCGGACGGCAAGGAGAACAGCGAGACCATGATGCCGGCGGCGGCGAGGCTCAAGGCGTAGACGTTCACGTAGTAGGAGATCAGCCATTGCGAGAGCGCGACGTAGCCGCCGAAGGTGACGAAGTAATAGAGGCCGTAACGCCACACGTGGCCGTTCCGCAACGGCGCGAGGCGCACCAGCAGGGGCCTGGCGGCCAACGCGCCGCCGCGCGGCTCGCGGGTGATCGCGAAGAAGGTCAGCGCCGTCAAGACGAGGAGGGCCCCGTAGACGCGGGGGAACCCCCTCCATCCCTCCAGCGCCGTCCCCTGCGCGGTGAGGTAGCCCAGCAGCATGGGGCCGAAGGCGGCCGTGAGGGCCGTTCCGGCGTTGCCCGTCCCGAAGATGCCCAGCACCGCCCCTTGGCGCGCTGGCGGGAACCACCGCGACACGAAGCTGACGCCTACCGCGAAGCTCGCGCCCGCCGAACCGAAGGCGAGGCTGCCAAGCAGCAGGTCGCCGTAACCTTTGGCGAAGCTCGTGAGGTACAGCGCCGCTGCCGCCAGCAGCATCAGGATCGTGAAGACGATCCGCCCCCCGTAGCGATCGGCCAGCATGCCGACGGGAAGGCGCAACAGGGCGCCGGTCAGGACCGGCGCCCCGACGAGCCACGATATGTGCATGCGGCTCAAGGGCATGGCCCCGCTGGCATCCAAGAAGGTCACCAGCACCCCGTTGCCAAGCCATGCCGCCACGCACACCGTGAACGCGAGAGTGCTCGCTACCAGCGCCACCCAGGCCTGACGGGAGGTGGCCGGGCGCGCTGGCGCAGAGCGGTCGTCGCGGAGGCGGGCGCCCTCGCGCGTCAAGGAAGCACGTCCTCCTTGAGGTAGGCGACCAGCGACCAGATGTCGGTCTCCGGCAGGAAGGCGAAGCTCGGCATCTCCGCCCCGGTGTCGCCTGGGATGCCGGCGGCAACGCGGTAGTAGAGCTGAGTCGGATCCGTGCCCGCCTTCACTCTGCCTGCGGCCAGGTCGGCCGGGCGAACGGGCAGGTTCGCGGCCGCCGGACCGTCGCCGGCGCCGCTCGGCCCGTGGCAGACGCTGCAGTTGGTGGCGAAGAGCTCGCTGCCGCGGCTCACGAGCGCGGGCGTGAACTGGGGCACGGGTCCTGCCTGGATCTCTGGGCCCGGCGCGGGCCGGTCGACCCACAGGTGATCGATGACCTGCACGAGGCTCGCCAGCTGCTCGTCGCTCAGGAAGGGGAACCCGGGCATGCCGCCGGCCGGCAGGCCGTGCTGAACGGTGTGCTGAAGGTCGGTGTCCGAGGCCACGCCGTTCGTGGTCGAGACGAAGCGGAAGCGCCCTTGCGTGAGGTTACGCGGTGGCACGGCGAAGACGGGCGAGGTCTTGCTGATCACCTGGCCGTCGCCCTTGACGCCGTGGCAGCGGGCGCACGAGCCAAGGAAGAGCGCGTAGCCGGGGAGGTCGACGACGGTGGTCGCGTTAGTAGCCGTGCCGGCCCGCGCCATGCCGCGAGGCCTGCCGGGAGTGGGAAGGAGGAAGCCCACGGCGAGGAGCAGGACCACCACTGTGACGATGGAGTAGGTGAGGACCGACGTGTCGGTGCGCAGGGCCAACTCGAAACGGCGCTGGAACTTGCGCCGCGCGGTGCGCATGGACTGGTAGGGGCGCACGAGGTAGTTGACGGGCAGCGTCCAGGCGTGCACGAGCTTGGTGAAAGGGAAGTAGGCGAGGAACGTGAAGGCGAGGAAGACGTGGATCTGCGTGTAGAGGGGCGCGCCCGCCATGAGTTCGGGCTCGGGCTGGAAGCGGAAGAGGCTGGCCAGCCATAGACCGGCGTTGAAGGCGGCCCCCCAGATTAGCTGGATCACCGACTGGTACAGCGCCACGCTCAAGATGGCTATCAGGAGGATATGCACGCCGTAGTCGTCGTGCTGGCTGAGCGCGCGGAGCTCGGGTACCGCGAGGCGGCGAGCCACGGCCAGGATCGAGCCACTGAGGGCCATGAAGCCGCCGACGATGCCGATCCAGAAGAAGGCGTGCACCCAGCTTCCCATGCCAAGGACGCCGCCGACGATGCCTATGGCGTGGCCGACGAGCAGCAAGATGATGCCCCAGTGGAAGAGCAGCGACGCCGCGCCAAGGAGCCTGCGGTTGAACATGGTGGTGGCGCGCGTCGTGAACTCGAACGGCCGCTTGCGTAGTCGGATGAACGGCACGACGAAGAAGAGCGTCATGCACAGGTACGGGTACACGGCCCACAGCGCGAGGCTCATCCGCTCACCCCTTCCTTTCCCTTGGTGGCCAGGCGCCCGGGCGCTCGCGAGCCGGCGGCGCCGATCACCGGGAGCTCCGCCCCGGCAGGCACCGGATCCCACGCCGGGTCCGGGCAGCTGGCCGCATCGTCCTCGACCAGGAGGCGCAAGTACTCGATGAGCTTGGCGTACGGCGACTCGTACTTCTCGAGCGCGGCCTGCAAGAGTGGCAACGCCGGTAGCACGTGACGCTCGAGGAGGTAACGCCTGAGACCTATGCCGTCCAGCTCGGGGTGCGTGAGCGAGTGGTCGAGGAACTCGACCACGAGGGGGAGGTAGTCGGCCAGCTCGGCCCCGTTGGGCTCCAGGCCGAAGTGCCGATAGATGGCCTTGAGCTCGAGCATGTAGGCGTTGCGTCCGGAGATGCCGGCGCCGCGGCAGGTACTGGGTTCTTCGAAGAGGTAGGAGCCGAGGTAGAGAGGGCAGGGGGGAGCGAGCTCGAGGAGGGTGAGATACTCGTCGGGGTCGCCGGCCCTCGGCGAGTCGAAGAACGCGTCGAGGAGCGCGAGTTGCCCCTCGGGGCCGCTCTCGAGCGCGTGGCGGCACTCCGTCAAGGCGTCTTGGTCGCGCTCCTCTGGGTAGAGGAGGGCCCCTGCGGCTAACCGGTAACCGGCGGACAGGTGCCCCGGCACGAGCACCTGGTGACCAAGGGGTGCGCTCGTCATCAGTGCTCCACCCCCTCTCCGCTCCCATGGAACGTGCTGCGGCGCTTAGGCCCCTTGTCTGCGGTGAACTCAGCGAAACCCGCGAAGCCGCGCTCGATGTAAGGCGTGCTGGCCGTCTTCTCCACGTGCGCGGTCGGCACCACGAAGCGCTCGTGGTAGTGCGCCAGGGAGAGGAGGCGGTGCATGTGCACGGCGTCCTTCACGGTGAGACCCGCGTCGGCCAGGACGGCTTCGTCCGGCTTGCCCTCCACTCGCTGCGAGCGGCGGAAGCGGCGCACGGCGAGCTGCCGCGCCAGGGCCTTGCGCACCTCGGCCACGTTGCCTGCCGCCAGGAGGCTGGCGAGGTACTCCATCGGGATGCGGAACTCGTCGAGCCCGGGGAAGATCTGCTCGCCCGTCATGTCGTAAGGACCCTCCCCCGTGTCGGCGCTGGCGACGGGGCTCTCCGGCGGGATGTAGAAGAGGCTCGGCAGCGTACGGAACTCGGGGTGAAGGGGCAGGGCTATCTCCCAGTCGACGACCATCTTGTAGACGGGCGAGCGCCGGCACGCCTCCAGCCACGCCTCGGTCACGCCCGCCTCCCGGGCCGCGGCGATGACCTCCGGGTCGTTGGGGTCGAGGAGCAGCGAGCGGTGCAGCCGCACTAGGTCGGCTTCCGGCGCGTTGGCCACCTCGGGCACGCGGTCCATGTCGTAGAGGAGCGGTCCCATGTAGCGGATGCGTCCGGGGCACGCGACGAAGCAGGCGGGAGGCTGGCCCGTCTCCAGGCGGGGGTAGCAGAGGATGCACTTCTCCGACTTGCCCGTGCGCCAGTTGTAGTAGGTCTTCTTGTAGGGGCAGCCCGACACGCAGTAGCGCCAGGCGCGACAACGGTCCTGGTCGATGAGCACCACGCCGTCCTCCTCGCGCTTATAGGCGGCGCCCGTGGGGCACGAGCCGACGCAGGCGGGGTTCAGACAGTGGTTGCAGATGCGCGGGAGGTACAACATGAAGGAGTCGCGGAACTTGAGGTAGGCGCTCCTGGCGGCCGGCGTCAGCTTCTTCAGGTTCGGGTCCTCGCCACCCGTGCCGCCCTCGTAAAGGCCGGCAGCGTTGTCCTCCCAGTTGACCGCCCACTCGATGTCGATGTCCTCCTCGCCCGATATCTGCGACTTTGGCCGCGCGACGGGCTGGGAGTACTTGGTCGGCTCGGTGGAGTGCAGGTCCTCGTAGGTGAAGGTGAACGGCCCCTTGCCGTAGTAGTCCTCCATCTGGGGCATGACGGGGTTGTAGAAGAGGTTGAGCATCAACCAGAAGCGCGACGCTTGCTTGAGACGCGGGTGGTCGGCCCCTTCGTTGCGCTCCCAGCCGCCGCGGTACTTGTCCTGGTCTTCCCACGCCTTCGGGTAGCCGATGCCGGGCTTCGTCTCGACGTTGTTCCAGAACATGTACTCCGCGCCCTCGCGGTTGGTCCACACGTTCTTGCACGCCAGGGTGCAGGTGTTGCAGCCCAGGCACTTGTCCAAGTTGAACACCATAGCCATCTGCTGCTTGACGCGCATGACTCAGATGCTCCTTCCGAGTTGGTCCTCGCGGTAGATGACCTTGCGGCCGCCCGCTTCCATGGGCTTCTTCCGGATCACGACGACGGCGTCGCGCTCGGAGGGGCTGGTGCCCTGATAGTTGAGCCAGTAGGTCCAGTTGGCGTAGCCGCCAACCATGGTGGAGGGGTTCATCATGATGCGGGTGGGGGCGTTGTTGTTCCCGCCGCGCAGGTCACTTACGCCCCGCTCGCGTGCCAGGGACGAGAAGGGCACGTTCACGTGGCGCTCGGAGGAGTGATAGAAGATCGCCATGTCGCGCGGAACGGTGGCGCTGACCACTGCCCTGACGACGCTGATGCCGTTCTGGTTGTAGAGCTCCACCCAGTCGTTGTCCGTCACGCCGATGGTGCGGGCGTCGTCATCGTTGATCCACACGACCTGGCCGCCGCGGAACATGTTGAGCATGTGCCAGGTGTCCCAGAACATGCTGTGGATCGACCACTTGCCGTGTGGCGTGATGTAGCGGAAGACCTTCGTGCCCGGCTTGCCGAGGTCGGACTCGGCGATGTCACCGATCTTGACCGTGTCGACGGGCGGCTTGTAGGTGGGCAGCTCCTCGCCGAGCTCGCGGAACATGCGGTGGTCGTAGTAGATCTCCTGACGGCCCGAGAGCGTATGCCATGGCTTGAGCGCCTCCACGTTCATGGTCCAGGGCGCGTAGGTGCGTCCGGCGCTCTCTATCGCCGACCAGTGTGGCGAGGTGATGGAGCGCCGTGGCTGTGACACGAGGTCGGGGTAGTGGTGGCGGATCTCGCGCTCCGGCTCCACGAGGTGGGCGAGGGGCACGCCCGTGCGCTTCTCCAGGTTCTTGAAGATGGCGTACGAGAGCTCTCCGTCGCTCTCCGGCGAGATGCGCAGGATTACCTCGGCCACCTGACGCGCGTCCTCCAGGGACGGCAGGCCGTTCTTCTCGCCGACCAGGTAGCTCTCCTTGAGTTCCTCCACGACGTGCGTGAGGTCGCCCTTGATGCCCTTGGCGCCGTAGCCGTCCGGCCTGGCGACCGCCGGCCCGAGAGTCGTGTACTTGTCGAGGATGGCGGTGTAGTCGCGCTTGACGACCTTGACGTTGGGGAACGTCTTGCCGGGCACGGGCGAACCGTCGCCCGCCCACCAGTCGTGGAGCTCGCCCATGGGCTGGGCCATCTCGTCCGGCGTGTCGGTGGCGAGGGCGGTCATGACCAGGTCCTCGACCGGGTTGGGGAGGTAGGTCTTGGCCAGCTCGGAGACCTTGGCGGCCACCAGCTTGAACGCCTCCCAGTCGTGCTTCGCTTCCCACGCCGGGTCGTGCGCAGGGGTGAACGGGTGGAAGAACGAGTGCAGGTCCGTGCAGGTGAGGTCGTACTTCTCGTACCAGTGGGCCGTAGGCAGCACGATGTCGGAGTAGTTGGCCGAGGAGTCCATGCGCAAGTTGACGTTGTAGACGAGGTCGAGCTTGCCGAGCGGCGCCTCGTCGTGCCACTGCACGTCCTCGACCATGCCCTGCGCGCGGTCGTCACCGAGCACGTTGTTGTGAGTGCCGAGCAGGTGCTTCAGGGCGTACTCGTGGCCGCGCATGGAGGTGCCGATGAGGTTGCCGCGGTAGATCCACAGGACCTTCGGGTGGTTCTCGGGGGCGTCCACGTCTCGTAACGCGAACTCGAGCTTGCGGGCCTTGAAGCTCTCCGCGACCCAGGTGGCCACCTCCTCGTCCGTCCGGCAGCCGGCGTCACGGGCCTCGCGCAGGACCTCCATGGGGCTGCGCTTGTCGAACTGCGGGTAGAACGGCAGCCAGCCGTTGCGTACGGCGAGCATGTTCATGTCGGCAGCGTGCTGGGCCTTCTTGGGGTAGACCTTGGCGCGCGGCGCCCATAGCGGTTCCAGGGTCATGCCGTCGTAACGCCACTGGTCCGTGTGGAAGTAGAAGTACGAGGTCGAGTTCATCTGGCGGCTGGTCACTCCCCAGTCGGCGGCTCCGCCGAGCGTGCCGATGGCGGCGAACGGCCTGACCTTCTCGGTGCCAACGTAATGGTTGAAGCCCCCGCCGTTGCGCCCCATGCACCCGGTGAGGATGCCCATGACGGCTTCCGCGCGGTAGATGAGCGGCCCGCCCTGGTACCAGTGGAGGATGCCGGAGCCGGTGATGAACATGCACTTGCCCTCGGTCTTCTCGGCCGTGTCCGCCCACTCCCGCGCTACGCGGATCACGAGGTTGCGGTCGACGCCCGTCTCCTGCTCCTGCCAAGCTGGCGTGAAGGGCTGACTGGCGTCGTCGTAATCCGTCGGGTAGAGGCCGGACAGGCCTCGCCCCACGCCGAACTGGGCGAGGAGCAGGTCGTAGGCGGTCGCCACGCGCACGGGCCCGGTCTGCGTCTGGATGACCCGGCTGGGCACCCCGCGCAGGTTGGCGCGGGCGGGCACGCCCTTGCCGGGGGTAGTGCCGAACTCCACGTTGAACGTGTCGGTGAAGTCGGCGAACGCGACGCTGGCCTCCTCCCACTCGCCGTCCATGAGGGTGAGGGCAGGCTGGAAAGCCTCGCCGCTCACGGCGTCCTCCTGCTTGAGGTTCCAGCGGCCGGTGGTCTTCTCCTCCCAACGGAAGCCGAGCGAGCCGCCCGGCAACCGGATGCGACCCTGCTGGTCGAACATGGGGAGCTTCCAGTCGCCGTTCTCCTCGTCTTGGTAATCGCCCAGGTCGGAGGCGCGCAGGAAGCGGCCGGTCACGAAGTGCCCGTCCTCCTCGTCGAGGCGCACGAGGAAGGGGAGGTTCGTGTACTGCGCCACGTAGGGCAGGAAGTAGCTCGAGCGCCTCTCGACGTGGAACTCCTTGAGGATCACGTGGATGCACGCGAGCAGGAACGCGGCGTCGGTGCCGGGTCTGACCGGCACCCAGAGGTCGGCGAACTTCGTGATGTCTGCGTAGTCGGGGGAGAGGTTGACGATCTTGCCGCCGTTGTACTTGTGCTCCGAGGCGAAGTGGGCATCGGGTGTACGCGTCATGGGCAGGTTGGAGCCCATCACGATCCAGTAGGCGCTCTGGTACCAGTCGGCCGCCTCGCCCACGTCCGTCTGGTCGCCCCAGATCATCGGCATGATGTGCGGGAGGTCGTGGTACCACTCGTAGAAGCTCAACATGGTGCCGCCGAGCAGGTTCGAGAGGCGCTGGCCGGAGATGAAGCTGACCATGCTCATCGCCGGGATGGGCGAGAACGACGCCAGGTGGTCGGCGCCGTACCGTTTGATGGTGTAGATCTTGGCGGCCGCGATGATCTCCGTGGCCTCTTCCCAGGTCGTGCGTCGCCAGCCGGCCTTCCCGCGTGCCGAGCGGTAGGCCTTGGAACGCTCCGGGTCCTCCACGATGGCCGCCCATGACTCCACGGGTCCGTTGCCGGCGGCGCGTTCTTGCCTGTAGAAGTCGAGTAGCACGCCGCGCACGTACGGGTACTTGGGTCTCACGGGGGAGTACGGGTACCAGGAGGACGAGATGCCGCGCTGGCAGCCGCGGGGCTCGTAGTTGGGGGTCTCGTCGTTGATCTGCGGCCAGTCCGTCTTCTGCAGCTCCCAGGTGATCATCCCGTCCTTGACGAAGACCTCCCAGGAACACGAGCCGGAGCAGTTGACGCTGTGGCTCGTGCGCACCGACTTGTCGTACGACCAGCGCCGGCGATAGAACTCCTCCCACGCGCGCGGTTCGTCCAGCACGCGGAACCAGCGTGTTCCCTTGCCGTTCTTGCCGTTGCCGCCCGTGCTCATCTCGTGGCCTCCATCAGGTCGACGCTGCTCTGCGCCGCGACCGCGCCCTCGCGCGCCTCGACGAGGTAGGCACGCCTGAACGCCTCCACGAACGGTCGGAAGTCCTGAACCGTGCCGTAGATGGCGACGATGGCGCCGCGCGTGATGTCGTAGACGAGGTTCACGGCCTCGGTCCTGCCCACCGGGTGTTTGCGCGCCACCCCGCCGTGGTCCACCCAGTCCTCCCGCAGCGCTTGCAGAGAGGCGTAGAGGAGCTCACCGCCCGAGTGCACCAGCCACCACACGCGGAACTCCCAACCGTCGTGGTTCACGGCCCGCTGGACGGCGCGCGTGCCGGCCGCCTGCGGGTCTATCTCCCATTGCAGGACGGGCAGAGGGCCCGTGTACGTCGGGTCCGGTTGGCCGAGGGGCTCGTCGGGGATATCCGGTACGTGAGCTCCGGACGCCTGGGCCATGTCGCCAAGGAGCACGTCCGGTTGCGGGTCGACGCCGTCCTCGAGCAGCTCCGCCTGGAGCGGGTTCATTCTGCCGTTGCCGAGGAGCATCGAGTCGTCGTCGTAGGGCCGCTCCGTGTCCACGCGCACGAGGGCGAAGCTCGCGCCGTAGAGCACGTCCTTGATGCTGTCCTCCATGGCCTTCACCTTCGTGGCGTTGGTGGTGTTCGGCGCGAAGCGCACGGCTACGGTGGCGCCGTCCACGTGCACGTCGCGGACGAAGCCGGCGGCAACGATGTCGCGCGCGTAACCCGGGTACGGCACCTGCCGCAGCAACTCGAGTACCTCCGTCGACCTGGGATCACTCATCGCCAAACCTCCATCGCCCTCCCGCCGGGACGCACCTTCAGCCCGGGGGTGGGACATCGGCCCGCTCGCTCACGTAGCTCAGGAGATCGATCACCCGCCGGAAGTAGCGCTGCTCGCCGCTCTGCGCCTCGGTCACGCGCCAGCGCCACTCAGGTGGCGCGGCGTCGCGAGCAGGCTCCAGCCATAGGGTGATGACGAAGGCCACCCCGTGCTGGGGCGGTGCCTTCTTCCTCACATCGTCGAGTGGAACCATTCACGGCACTCTAGGAGGGGCCGCTTCCACCCGGCTTCCACTTTTCGGCCGCGTCCGTCAGGGTTCGGTCGAGGGGGTCGGCGACTGGGCGCGAGGCTAGTTCATCGGCGGCGTGGCCTTGCCCGCGCGACTCAGGGGTTGCGCTTCGACGTCACCCGGGCGCGCCACGCGAGGTAGCCGCCCTCGAGGTTGGCCAGCTCGAGGAACCCCGCCGTGCGTAGGAGCTCCGCCGCCGCCAGACTGGCTTCCCCGACCCGGCACTGACACACGATGAGTCGTCCGCGCCACGCCTCCAGCTCGCCGAGTCGCGCCGGGAGCTCCGCCAACGGGATGTTGACGTGCCCCGCGATGCCCCCAGCCGCCGCCTCGGCACGCGAGCGCACGTCGAGCAGCAGGTGTTGCTCGCCGCGCTCGCGCAGGCGCGCGTAATCGTCGACCGACAAGCTGGCGATCCCCTTCACCTCGCAGGTCGCGGCCGACTCTGCGAGCGTCCGGATGCTCGGTTCGGCGCCGCATAGGGCACAGGCGGGGTCGCGAGCGAGGCGCAACTCGCCCCAACGCATGCTCGCCGCGTCGTAGCGCAGGAGCCGCCCGATCAGGGGCTCGCCCACGCCCGTGAGCAGCTTCACGGCCTCCGTGGCCTGGACCATGCCGATCATGCCGGGCAGCACCCCGAGAACGCCGGCTGCGGAACAGGCGGGCACGCCGCCGGGGGGTGGGGGCTCGGGGAAGAGACACCGGTAGCAGGGGCCTGCAGGCGGGGCGAAGACCGTCGCCTGTCCCTCGAAACGGTGGATGGAGCCGTGCACCACCGGCACGCGCGCGAAGTAGGCCGCATCGTTGACGAGGTAGCGGGTCGTGAAGTTGTCGGTGCCGTCCAGCACGAGGTCGTAACCGCGGATCAGGTCGAGCGCGTTGTCCGGGCCGAGGCGCAGCTCATGCGTCTCCGCGACGACCTCGGGGTTGATGTCGCGGACGGAACGCGCCGCCGACGCGACCTTGGGCCGGCCTACGTCGGCGTCGTGGTGGATCACCTGGCGCTGCAGGTTGCTGCGGTCCACGACGTCGTCGTCCACGATGCCGATGCGTCCGACACCCGCCGCGGCCAGGTAGAGGAGCGCAGGTGAGCCGAGCCCGCCGGCGCCCACCACTAGGACGGCAGAGGCGAGCAGGCGCTCCTGGGCGGCGGCGCCGAACCCCGCCAGGCGGAGGTGGCGGTCGTAGCGGCTGCGTTGCGTGCCAGTGAGCATCCTGCTGCCCTTCTGGGCGGGGCGCCAGGCCCCTCGTCGTGCTGGGTAGGCGTCATGCTAGCACCGGTCGGGCGCCCGTTCCGACTGTCATCACGGCGCGTGTGCTATCTTCCCAGGCACGAAATGGCGGTCGAGCCCACGCGGGGTGCCGCCCCGCCCGCCTGACGGCTGGAGGCCGAGCATGCTCACCCACCTGGACGAGGCGGGGCTGCCCCGCATGGTCGACGTCGGGGAGAAGCTCGTAACGCGGCGCACGGCCACGGCACGCGCGCTAGTGCGGCTGCCGGAGGAGGTACGCCGTGCCATCGGCGCTGACGGCAGCGGCGGCCCCAAAGGCCCCGTGTTCCGAACGGCCAGCCTCGCGGGGGTCATGGCCGCCAAGCGGACGAGCGAGCTGATACCCCTGTGCCATCCCCTGGCCATCGAGGACTGCCGGGTGGATGTTGACTTCGACCACGACGGCAAGGTGAGGGTTGACTGCACCGTGGCCCTGCACGCTCGGACCGGCGTGGAGATGGAGGCGTTGACTGGCGCCACCGTGGCGGCTCTGACCGTCTACGACATGTGCAAGGCGTTGTCCCACGACATCGTGATCGAGGAGGTCAGGCTCATGGCCAAGCAGGGGGGGAAGCGCGATGTCGGGCCCTGAGAAGGTGGCGCGGCCGGCGCGCGCGCGCCGGGCTGGCGCCTCGCCGAGCGAGGGCGTCCCCCTTTACGGCCTCGTGCTCGCCGGCGGCAAGAGCAGGCGCATGGGCAGACCCAAGTGGGCGCTCGAGTACCACGGCGAACCGCACGCGCTTCACCTTCGGGAGATGCTCACCGAGCACTGCGAGATGGCGTTCCTCTCGCTGCGCCCCGACCAGGCGGCCGAGCCCGGCGTGGCCGGGGTGCCGCTCGTGGTGGACGCGTTCGAGGACCTCGGCCCGCTTGGAGGCATACTCTCGGCCATGCGCCTGCACCCCGGCGCCGCTTGGCTCGTGCTCGCCTGTGACCTCCCCTTCGTGAGCCACGCCACTCTCGAGCACCTGTTGGCGCAGCGCCACCGTGTGAACCTGGCGACCGCCTACCGCAGCCCACAGGACGGTCTGCCGGAACCGCTCTGCGCCGTCTACGAGCCGAGCGCGCTGCAGCGGCTGGAGGAGGCCGCCGCCGACGGTCGGCGGTGCCCTAG
The DNA here is from genome assembly GCA_023954415.1 of Trueperaceae bacterium. Classification (NCBI taxonomy): domain Bacteria; kingdom Thermotogati; phylum Deinococcota; class Deinococci; order Trueperales; family Trueperaceae; species Trueperaceae bacterium. Next base: position 197,074 of record JAMLIB010000002.1, on the reverse strand, counting down.
GAAGGTGCTCATCGACGCGGGGGCGACCCTGATCGACAGCCTGGACGCGCGTGAGCTCACCAACGCCAACCTGCCGACCGAGTACGAGCGCGCCCTGGCGAGCCTGGAGCGGGGGGACCGGATGACCCAAGCGAAGAGCGTGACCATCGATTACTTCGCCGTGCTGCGCGAGGCGCGCGGGGAAGCCCGGGAGACCCTGGAGACGACGGCCGCGACCGCGGCGGAGCTGTACGAGGAGCTGCGTGTGCGCCACGGTTTCTCGCTGCCGCGCTCGGCATTGCGTGTCGCGGTGAACGACGACTTCGTCCCCTGGGAACACGAGCTGCGTGGCGGCGACCGGGTGAGCTTCATCCCGCCCGTTGCAGGCGGCTGAGATGGCTGCCGGTCTCGTCGCCATCGCGCGCGAACCCATCGACGGCCGGGCCTGGGAACAGGCGCTCGACGACCCTCGCTCCGGTGCGGTCGTCGCCTTCGAGGGGCGCGTCCGCGATCACTCGGATGGGCGGAGCGTGGCTGGACTGAGCTACGAGGTCTATGACGCGCTCGCGCTCAGGGAGGGTGAGCGCATCCTGGCGGAGGCCCGGGCGCGCTTCGCCATCACCGGTGCGGCGCTCGTGCACCGGGCCGGTGATCTTGACATCGGCGACTGCGCTGTGTGGGTGGGCGCCGCCGCTGCCCACCGCGACGCCGCCTTCAACGCTTGCCGCTACATCATCGACGAGGTCAAGGCGCGCCTACCCGTGTGGAAACGGGAGCGCTTCGTAGAAGGTGACGCGGTGTGGGTAGGAGCGGACGGCCTGCCCGGCTGCCCGGTCGGAGCGTCGCCGTCCGCCATCGCAGCCGCCGTGCCTGACGGCGCGTCTGGTCACGTGCCGACCGCCACGGACGACGGGCGCTGAAGGGCGGGGCCGCATGCACACCTTGATCGACCAGCACGGCCGCATCGTGAGGGATCTGCGGATCAGTGTCACGCCCCGCTGTAACTACCGCTGCACCTACTGCGACCCCTTGGGGGCGGGCCACAAGGAGCCTGTCGGCGTGGTGAGCGTGCAGGACGTAGCCAACGTGGTCGAGGCCGCCGTGTCGCTAGGCCTGACGTCGGTGCGCTTCACGGGGGGTGAGCCGCTCCTGCGCAAGGAGCTGCCGGCCATGATCCGCCACGCCAAACGGGTGGCGGGAGTGGAGGATGTGGCCATCACTACTAACGGCAGCCTCCTCGCCAGGCGCCTACCCGAACTCGTCGAGGCGGGTTTGGACCGCCTCAACGTCTCGCTCGACGCGCTGGACCCCGAGGCGTTCCGTCTGATCACCTCCGGAGGTCGGATCGAGACCGTGTGGGCCGGCATCGAGGCCCTCGTCGCCGCCGGCCTGGAACCCGTGAAGCTGAACGCTGTCGTCATCCGTGGGCTCAACGAGGGTGAGGTCGAAGGACTGGCCGGGCTGACCAGGGATAGACCCTTCCAGGTGAGGTTCATCGAGTACATGCACCTCGACAACTCCTCGCCCGAGGAGTACCGGGGCAAGTACGTGAGCGGCGCCGAGACCCGCCTTCGCGTGGAGGCCGCCTTAGGTCCGCTCCAACCCGTGCCGGTGGACCCGAGCGCGCCGGCGCGGCTCTACCGGGTGAACGGCTGGCGCGGCGCCATCGGCTTCATCAACTCCGTCTCGGAGCCGTTCTGCGCGGGCTGTAGTCGGATGCGGTTGACGAGCGACGGACGCTTGCGGCCATGCCTGATGCACGATTGGGAGCTCGACGTGAGGCACGCGCTTCGGGCAGCCGACCCCGTTGCCGCCATCCGCGAGGCGTTCGTTCTCGCGGCGCGCAACAAGGTGGCCTCGGGGATCAAGACGCCCGTCGTGCGGGACCGCACCATGGTGGCCATCGGAGGCTGAGGGCGGGTCGGCGGCGGGAGGGAGGCGGTTCGCGTGGTCCGGAGCCGAACCCTTGGTTGCTCCGATCGACGCAGGAGCCGCATAGACTTGCATCATATTAGTGACTGCTAATATGATTCTACTAGCGGTCGCTGTCGGGGCGCCGACCCTGCCCAGCGGGCCTCACGGCTCGAGCTCGCGCCGCCGGGCGATGTTCCAACGGCGCTCCCGCGGCCGCAAGCGAAGGAGCTAAGCATGGCTTTCCGGTTCGAAGAGCATCTCTCGCACATGGACCGCCGCGTCTCAAGCGGCATGCGCGACGGCATGGAGACGGCCGTCGTCGTAGCCGGACGCACCTACGCCACGGACGCCCTCGACCTCTGGCGCGCCCTCACGACGCCGGAGCGCCTGTCGCGCTGGTTCCTGCCCGTCAGCGGCGACCTGCGCCTCGGCGGCCGCTACCAGTTCGAGGGGAACGCCGGCGGCACCATCCAGGAGTGCGTCGAGCCGGAACTCATCAAGGCCACGTGGGAGTTCGGCGGCGGGGTCAGCTGGCTGACGTTGCGGCTCGTCCCGCAGGTCGACGGCACGCGGCTGGAGCTGGAGCACGAGGCGCCGCTCATGCCGGGCTTCAGCGACGTGTACGGCCCGGGCGCCGTCGGCGTCGGCTGGGACGGCGGCTTCCTCGGCCTGGCCTTCCACCTCGCGGACACGGGCGCGGCGAAGCCGCCGGAGGCCGACCCGGAGTGGCCGATGTCGGCGGAAGGGAAGGCGTTCTACGGGGCGGCGGCCGTCGCATGGGGCGAGGCCGACGCCGCGGCCGGCACCCCGGTAGACCAAGCGCGTGCCAGGGCCGAGACGACGAGGAAGTTCTACACGGGCGAGGGCCCCGGCATGGGCGCCTCGGAAGGCGAGCCGACGGCGGGGGAGTAGATGGACATGCACCCTTTCGCGGTCCTGGGCGACCCTGTGCGCCGCCGTCTGGTCGAGGTGCTCGCCGACGGCGAGCGCGCCGCGGGAGAGCTGGTCGAGCTGGTGGGCGGCGAGTTCGGGATCACCCAGTCGGCGGTGTCGCAGCAGCTGCATGTCCTCAGGGAGCAGGGGTTCGCCACCGTACGCGCCGAGGGCAGGCGCCGGATCTACGTCCTGGACCCGCGACCCCTACGGACCGTCGGCGCCTGGGCCGCCCGCTACCGCTCGTTCTGGGAAGCCGCCATGGACGGCCTGGAGAGCGAGGTGGAGCTGGGCAAGTCCGAGCGTATGAAGGCGGGGCGGGCAGCCAGCTAGGCGAGACGGGCGGGCGGCGATCAGGGCCGGCACGCCGCGCCGCCCGTGGCGGCGCTACTTGGCCAACGTTCCGGTCGCGTCGACGACTTCCGCCTGACCGGGGAAGACCGTGCCGATGAGGTTCGCCTCCAGCGGTCGGAGCCCGAAGCCCTCCTCCGTGTCCGCCAGTCCGGTCAGGTCGATGGTGACATCCCACGCGAAGGTCGCGTCCGGCGCGTAGTCGCCCTCCGGGAACGCGGCGAAGGTGGCGGTCGGCTCGGCGATGCCCGGGGTGGTCCAGAACTGCAGCTCGCCCGCGGGGCCGTCGGCGTTGGCACTACCGAGGAACCTCAGGGTCACGCCGCTCGTGTTCTTGAAGGTCATCTGCATGCGCAGGCTGGAGTACTCGCTCAGGGTCACGGCCGGAGTGGTCTCCCACCAGGCGCCGGCTTCCTCGAGGGTCAACTCTGGCGGTGGTGGGGTCGGCGCGGGCTTGGTGCACGCGGCGAGCAGCAGGACGGCGCCGAGGCAAACGAGGGCCGGTACGCGGAGAGCGGGGCGATGGGGCCGGATGGCTTGGTCCATGGACTTACCTCCACATGCGACTGGGTCGAACATCACGAACGCAATGCTAGAGGCTCCGTGTCGCGGCGGATGGGGTGAAACATCACGTCTGGTTGGGGCGCGGACGGCCTTAAGCCTCTTTAAACCGGGCGCGTCCTAGGCTCGCTCCCGGAGGCGTTGCGATGATCATCAGGCGCTGTGGCCGTTGGTTCGTGCTCACGTTGCTGCTCCTTGCAGGGGCGGCGTTCTCTCAGTCCCCGCTGACCGGGACCTTCGCGGAGCCCACCATCGGGTTCCTGTTCGTGTTCCAAGACGCCCCCGGCGGCGGCGTGAACGGGGTGATCGTCGGTCAGGACGGACCGCTCCAACTGACCATCCGGCCCGATCCGCAGTTCGACGGGCGGAGCGCCAGGGGCGCCTTCGTAGCCGGCGGGATGAACATCGGCTTCACCGCTCAGCTTCAGCCCGATGGGGTAGGCCTCGCGGTGACGCTGTTCCAGCTCGACGGCGCGGGCCAGCCCGTTGCCGGCAGCTACGAGTACTACATGGCGGTGCGCGAGGCCCAGACGGCCGCTTCTCCCTTCCCGGCGGCGCCACAGGGCGCGCCGGCCGGGGCCCCGACCCAAGCGCCCCCGACCCAGGCGGCGCCGCTCTTCCCGCCTGCCCAGAACACGCCGCCGACGCAGGGGTTCCCGCCTGCCCAGGGCGGGGCTCCGATGCAGACGGGCGTCACGGGCGCGCCGTCGATCGTGGGCACCTGGCAAGGGGTGATCGACCAGCAGGGCCTCCAGATAATCGCTGTCACTACGTTCAACGCCGACGGCACGTACCGGGACGAGGCGTACCTGGACGGCCAACTCATGCTCTTCTACACGGGCACTTACTCGTTCGCCCCGGACGGCTCCTTGACCAAGCAGGTCACCGGCGCGTCTCCCCAGGTATGCGCGCGCGGCAACTGCCAACCGAACCAGTACGAACCGACCGAGTTCGGCAGGATCGACTTCCTTGGCCCCAACACCGCCGTCTACACCGAGGGAGTGGGGGCGGAGGCGACCCAGCTGCGTTTCGAGCGTAGGTGACCAGTCCAACGGACCCACATGCCACGGTGTGGACGTGAACGCGCCAGACGTGCGGAGGCGCCGGCGCGTTTTGACACCCGAACCGCCAAGGCGCTATCATCCCCGGGACACTCGAGATTCAACGGGGCCGGGAGTTGCCGGCTCGTACCCATCCCCTTGGGTGTACTTGGGCGTGGCCCAACGTGGAGGTAGTTCGTGAGACGACTGTTCCTAGGCGTGGCTCTGTCGCTGCTGCTCTTCGCCGGTCTCGGTAACGCCCAACGCGTCAACGTGTTGTGCAGCCCCGACCTGGCCTGGTGTGAGGCGCTCGGTCCGGCCTTCAAGGCGGCCACCGGCCTCGACCTCGAGTTCATCCGCCTCGGGTCGAGCGAGGCGCTCGCGCGCTTGCGCGCCGAAGCCGCCAACCCGGTGTTCGACGTCTGGTTCGGCGGCACCGGCGATCCGCACCTCGCCGCCTTCAACGAGGGCCTCACCGAGTTCTACAAGCCGTCCTCGTGGGACGACCTGCTCCCCAGCCTCACCAATTCCGTGGGCGAGACGTACATCCCGCTCTACACGGGCGCCCTCGGCTTCGTGATCAACGAGGGCATCCTCGCCGAGCACGGCGTCGAGACCCCGCAGTGCTGGGCCGACATGACCGACCCCGCCCTCAAGAACCTCATCGCGATGCCGGACCCGAACGCCTCCGGCACGGCCTACACGGCCATCGCCACGCTCGTGCAGATCATGGGCGAGGACGCGGCCTTCGAGTACCTCGCCGCGCTGCACCAGAACGTGCAGCAGTACACGCGCTCCGGCGCCGCCCCCGGGCAGCTCGCCGGCCGCGGCGACGTCGCCATCGCCATCCAGTTCATGCACGACGGCGTCAAGTTCGCCGAGGAGGGCTTCCCGCTCACCGTCATCGCCCCCTGCGAGGGCACGGGCTTCGAGATCGGCGGCCTGAGCCTCGTCAAGGGTGCGCCTGAGCGCGACGCGGCCATCCAGTTCATCGAGTGGGCCCTCTCGCCCGAGGCCCAGATGGTGGCGGCCACGGTCGGCTCCTACCAGGTGCAGTCGAACAGCAAGACCCCCGTGCCTGCCGCGGCCCCCGACCTCGATACCATCAAGCTCATCGACTACGACTTCGCCAAGTACGGCGACCCGGCCGAGCGCGACCGTCTGGTCAGCCGCTGGACGAACGAGATCTTCCCGCAGCCGCGCTGATCGCGCTCTCGTGACGGGAGACGGCGCCGCACCTGCTTCGCGGGTGCGGCGCCGGTTCGCTAGGGGACCGCGAGCGGGTGGCCGGCGGCCGCAGACCACCCGCTCGGGCCCAACTTAGGGGTGAGGTCGTGTCCGTCCGTTCCATCTCACATGCGCGTACCAAGGGACGCGGCGGCTCGGCTGCCGTCTACGCACTGGCGGCCGCCGCGGCGTTCCTCCTCCTGCCGTTCGGCCGACCGGGCAGACCGTTCCTGACGATCGACCCGGCCTTGAGGCCGTGGAACCTAGATGCGCCCTGGCTCTGGCTCCTGCCGGTCCTCGCGCTCGTGGCGGCCGCTGCCGCCCTCGCGCCGCTCCCCACGCTCAGGCGTGGCAACGTCCTCACGTTCGCCGGCACCGGCGCCTTCCTCGTCGGGACGGCGTGGTTGCTGACCACCAAGACGCCGTTCGGCATGGGCGCGCTCCTGTCGCTCTGCTTCCTCGTCGTGGTCGTCGGTTACGGCCTCAGCCTCTCCGGCAGGGTGAGGGCCGACCCGTTCGTGGCCAGCAGCATCCTCTTCACTGGGCTGCTCGTCCTCCTGCTGGTCGTGTACCCGCTGGTCACGGTGCTCCAGGCCTCCGTGGTCGTGAACGGCAAGTTCACGCTCGCCAAGTTCCTGGCCACGCTGCAGACCAACCGCTTCATCCTGGTCGAGAACCCGTTCACCCCGCGCAGCGAGGGCGCCCTGGTGCGCTACTTCGCGCTGGCCGGGCTCGCGCTCGGGCTCGCCTGGACGCTGTGGCGGCGCCGGCCGGCCTTGCGCGTCGTCCTCGTGACGCTCGCGAGCGGCCTCGCCGGCCTCGTCGTCGGCCTCATGCTCTTCGCGCGCGGCGCCGTCCCCAGCAGCCTGACGCTGGCCGTGATAGCCGCCACCGTCGCCACGCTCCTCGGGCTCGGCTTCGCCCTCCTCGGGCAGCGCACGCGTTTCCGCTTCGTCAAGGCCTCGCTCGGCGCCTTCAGCGTGCTGCCCATCATCACGCCGCCCTTCATCCTCGCGTTCTCGATGATCTTCCTCCTCGGGCGCCGCGGGCTGCTCACGTTCGACATCCTCGGCATCTCCAGCAACTGGATCTTCGGCATCCCCGGCGTGGCGCTGGCACAGATCCTGGCGTTCACGCCCATCGCGTACATGGTCATCCAGGGCTCCGTGGCCGCGCTCGACGCGGCCCTCGAGGAGGCGTCCACCACGCTCGGCGCCAGCCAGTGGCACACGTTCCGCACGGTGACGTGGCCCCTCCTGCGGCCGGGCCTCGCCAACGCGTTCCTGCTCACGGTCATCGAGTCGTTCGCGGACTTCGGCAACCCCCTCATCCTCGGCGGCGACCGCAACTACCTGGCCACCGAGGTGTTCTCCGCGTTCGCCGCCCGCTTCGACCAGGCAGAGGCGGCCGTCTACGGCGTGGTGCTCCTCTTCGTCGTGCTGCTCGTGTTCTACGCCCAGGCGCGGTGGCTCGGTCGCGGCTCGTTCGTCACCGTCACGGGCAAGCCGTCGCGGCGCGCCTTCACGCGCCTGCCCGGGGGGCTCGAGGCCGTGCTCCTCGTCGGCTTCGCCGTGTGGGCCGCCGTGGTGGTCGCCCTCTACGCCTCCATCATCTACGGCTCGTTCGTGCAGCTCTGGGGGGTGAACGGGACCCTGACGCTCAAGCACTGGCGCGACCTCACGAACGCCGGCGTGCCCGTGTTCCTCTACACGATGCGGATCGCGGCCATCAGCGCCGTCCCGGCCGCGCTGCTCGGCTTCCTGATCGCCTACCTGGTCGTCAGGCAGGAGTTCTGGGGCAGGCGGCTCCTAGAGTTCGGCTCGATGCTGTCGTTCGCCACGCCCGGCACCGTGATGGGCATCGCGTACATCCTGGCCTTCAACACCGGCCCCTGGCTCCTCACGTCGAGCGCTGTGATCATCGTGCTCTCCTTCGTCTTCCGCAACATGCCCGTCGCCATCCGCGGCGGCGTGGCCGGCTTCGCGCAGATCGACAGGAGCCTGGAGGAGGCCTCGACCATGCTCGGCTCGGGCTCGTTCAGGACGCTTCGGACCATCCTCGTGCCGCTCCTCGTCATCCCGATCGTCTCTGGCTTGATCTTCGCGTTCGTGCGCGCCATGACCGCCATCAGCCAGGTCATCTTCGTCGTCAGCCCAGGCAACCAGCTGACGACCGTGCTCCTCCTCGGCTGGGTCGAGCAGGGTCAGACAGGGCGCGCGGCCGCCATGGGTACACTCTTGATAGTGTCCATGCTGGTCGTGATCCTGCTACTCAACCTGCTCACCCGGCGGCGTGGGGGCATCACCGGAGAGGTGGTGGCCTGATGCCCGCCCCGGCCCCCGTTAGACTCGAGGGCGTAACCAAGAAGTTCGGCCAGGACGTCGTGGCCGTCGACCGGCTCGACCTGGCCATCACTCCGGGCTCGCTCGTCACCCTGCTCGGTCCGTCCGGCTGCGGCAAGACGACGACGCTCCGCATGATCGCCGGGTTGGAGCCCGTCAGCGGCGGCAACATCCTCATCGACGACCAGGACGTCACGCGCCTGGCCGCCAACCACCGCGACGTCACCATGGTGTTCCAGAGCTACGCGCTCTTCCCGCACATGAGCGTGTTCGACAACGTCGCCTACGGTCTGCGCATCGCCAGGGTCTCAGGCGCCGAGTTGGAGAAGCGCGTCAAGGAGGCGCTGGCGACCGTCGGGATGGTCGGCCTCGAGAAGCGCAGTCCGTCCGCCCTCTCCGGCGGCCAGCAGCAGCGCGTGGCGCTGGCGCGCTCCCTCGTGCTCGAGCCGCGCGTCCTGCTCTTCGACGAGCCCCTCTCCAACCTCGACGCCAAGCTGCGTAGGCGCGTGCGTCAGGAGATCCGCGACCTGCAGCAGCGCCTCGGCATCACGAGCGTCTACGTCACCCACGACCAGGAGGAGGCGCTCGCCATCTCCGACACGATCGTGGTCATGCAGGGCGGTCGCATCCAGCAGCAGGGCTCGCCGCACGAGCTCTACACGCAGCCCGCCAACCGCTTCGTGGCCGACTTCATCGGCTCCGCCAACTTCCTGCCCGGCGAGTACGACGGGTCGTCCGTACGCGTCGGCCCGTACCGCTTCCCGTACGCGCAGGCGTTCCCCGAGGGTAAGGCGACCGTCATGGTCAGGCCGGAGGCCGTGCGGCTCGCCACCGCCGGGGGCCCCGGCACGCTTGGCGACGCGGAGGCGGGGTTCCTGCCCGCCACCGTCAAGAGCGTCAGCTACCTGGGCATCACCAGCGAGCTGCTGCTCGCCACGCCGCTCGGTGAGCTCGCCTCGAGCGTGTCGGGCGAGGGGCGCAGCCGCTTCATGCGCGGCGACGCGGTCGAGGTCACCTTCCACACGGCCGGCGTCTACCTCCTGCCGGAAGGGGGAGAGACGGCCTCGTGAGCACGCTGCGGCTGACCGTAGGCCAGGCGATCGTCAAGTACCTCGCCGCGCAGTCGTCCGAGCGCGACGGGGTGGCGAGGCGGCTCGTGCCCGGCATGTTCGCCATCCTCGGCCACGGCAACGTGACCGGCCTCGGCCAGGCGCTGCAGGAGCTCGGGCCGGAGGTCGGCCTGCGCGCCTACAGGCCGCAGAACGAGCAGGCCATGGTGCATACGGCCGCCGCCTTCGCCAAGCACGCCGACAGGTTGCAGGCGCTCGCCTGCACGGCCTCCATCGGCCCCGGGTCGACCAACATGCTCACGGGCGCGGCGGGCGCCACCATCAACCGCCTGCCGGTGCTCCTCTTCCCGTCCGACTACTTCGCCAACCGCATCCCCGACCCCGTGCTGCAGCAGCTCGAGCACCCGCTCGAGCACGACGTGAGCGTGAACGACGCCTTCCGGCCCGTCTCGCGCTTCTTCACCCGCGTCACGCGCCCCGAGCAGCTCCTCTCGGTCCTGCCCGAGGCCATGCGCGTGCTGACCGACCCCGCCGAGACGGGCGCGGTCGTGATCGCCCTCCCCGAGGACGTGCAGACGGAGGCGTACGACTGGCCCGCGGAGCTCTTCGCCGAGCGCGCATGGCGCGTGCGGCGCCCCGAGCCGGAGCCGGAGCTCGTCGCGGAGGTGGCGCGCCGGCTGGCGCGTGCGCGGCGGCCGCTCGTCGTGTGCGGCGGCGGCGTCATCTACTCCGGCGCGAGCGCGGAGCTCGCGGCGTTCGCGCGGCGCCACGGGGTGCCCGTGGTGGAGTCCCAGGCCGGCAAGGGCGCGCTGGCGTGGGACCACCCGTCCAACGCCGGGGCGATGGGCGCCGCCGGCGGCCTGGCCGCCAACCGCCTGGCCGCGGACGCCGACCTCGTGATTGCCGTGGGCACGCGCCTCGGCGACTTCGTCACGGCCTCGAAGACGGCCTTCCAGGACCCTGGGGTGGAGTTCGTGAGCATCAACGTCGTCGCGGCCGACGCCGGCAAGTTGAGGAGCCTCCCGGTCGTTGCCGACGCCAAGCGTGCCCTCGAGCGCCTCGGCGCCGAGCTGGCCGACGCCGGCTGGAGCGGCGCGCCGCAACCGTGGCGCGAGCGGGTCAGGACGGTCAAGGCCGAGTGGGACGGCATCGTCGACGCACTGCGCTCCGGCGAGGGCCTGGCCGCGACGCGCGGCGGGGTGGATCCGGGTGGGGTGGATCCGGGTGGGGTGGGTCCTGACGGCGTGGACGCAGGGCGGCTGGCGCAGGCCGAGGTCATCGGCATCGTCAACGACGCCGTAGGCGGTCACGCCACCGTCGTCTGCGCCGCCGGCAGCATGCCCGGCGACCTCCTGAAGCTGTGGCGGCCAGAAGACCCGAAGGCCTACCACCTCGAGTACGGCTACTCGTGCATGGGCTACGAGATCCCCGCCGGCATCGGCGTCAAGCTGGCCGAGCCGGAGCGCGAGGTCGTGGTCATGATCGGCGACGGCTCCTACCTGATGATGAACAGCGAGATCGTGACGGCGCTCGCCGAAGGGCTGCGCTTCACTATCGTGCTCGTCGACAACCACGGCTTCCAGTCGATCCACGGCCTGCAGCGCGCCTCCGGCACGCCCTCGTTCCTCAACGAGCTGCGCGGCCGCGCCGCGCTCGGCGGTGCCCTGGACGGGCCGTACCAGAGCGTCGACTACACGGCGCACGCGGCGGCGCTCGGCGCCGACGCCGTGTTCGCGCCGACCAGGGAGGCGCTGGTCGCGGCGCTGGCAGCGGCGCGCTCCGCCGAGCGCGTCACCGTGATCGTCGTGCCCGCGCACCCTGAGAAGCGCGTACCCGGCTTCGAGGGCTGGTGGGACGTACCAATCGCCGAGGCCACCGAGCAGGAGAACGTGCGCGCCGCGCGCTGGGAGTACGACCGCGGCAGGGCGAAGCAGAGGACGGTATGAGCGAGACGAGTAGAGGCGCCGCGGGCACCCCGCCCGGCGGCCAAGGCGGCCCGTGGTCGCGGGGCCGGGTCGGGATCGGGCCCATCGGGTGGGTCAACGACGACATCCGCGGCTGGGGCCCGGAGTACACGGCCGCGCGCGTCATGAGCGAGATGTCGGAGCTCGGTTACGCGGCCTCCGAGATGAGCTACGTCTACCCGCAGGAGCCGGCCGCGTTGCGCGCGGCCCTCGCCGAGCACGGGCTCGTGCTGGCCGGCGCCTACCGCTGGACGAACTTCGCGCACGCCGAGTTCCTGGAGGACGAGCTGGCGGCGGCGCGCGCGCACGTGGACTTCTGCCGGGCCGCCGGCGCGGGCTTCGCCAACCTCGCCGAGGGCGGCGGCTCGCTGCACTGGGACAGGCGGGGCCGACTGGGCGCCGTCGAGCCGCTCTCGGACGAGCAGTGGGGCCGGGTCTGCTCCGCCCTGAACGAGGTCGGCGCGTACGCGCGCGAACACGGCGTGGCGCTATGCGTGCACCCGCACGGCGGCACCGCCATCGAGAAACCCGCGGAGATCGAGCGCCTGTTCGCCTCGACGGACCCGGCGCTCGTCGGCTACTGCCTCGACACCGGCCACATCGCGTACGGCGGCGGCGACCCGGGCGCGACGGCGCGCCGTTTCGCGGCGCGCGTCGGCTACGTGCACCTGAAGGACGTGCGCGCCGACGTCCTCGCGCGCGTGAAGCGCGAGGGCCTCTCCTTCGTCGAGGCCGTCAAGGCCAACGTCTTCTGCACGCCGGGCGCGGGGGCGCTCGCCTTCGACCCCGTCATCGGCGCGCTCGAGGGCGCCGGCTACGCGGGCTGGTACATCGTGGAAGCCGAGCAGGACCCCGCGGCGCACGACCCCTATGTGGTGTCGGGGGCGGCCAGGGCGTTCCTGCGCGAGAGGTACGGGTTGTGAGCGCGCCGCTCGCCTCTAGGACGGGCGCGCCAAGGAGCCGACGATGAGCCTCGGTAAGGCAGGTGCGGAAGCCGGCATCGGCTTCCTGGTCATCGGAGCGGGCAGGATGGGCAAGCTGCACGCTCGTCACCTCGCGGGCGCCGTCGACGGCGCCCGCCTCGTGCGGGTCGTCGACGCCGACGGGGCGGCGGCGGCACGCGCGGCCTACGGCGGGGCGGAGTCTGGGACGGACCTGGCCGCGGCCCTCGCCGACCCGGCCGTCCAGGCCGTCGTGATCGCCTCCCCGACGACCCTGCACGCGGAGCACTTGATGGCCGCCGCGCGCGCCGGCAAGGCGATCTTCTGCGAGAAGCCCGTCGCCCAGGACCTGGCCAGCACGGCCGCGGCGCTGGCCGTCGTGGCGGACGCCGGCGTGCCGTTCCAGATCGGCTTCAACCGGCGCTACGACCCCGGCTACGCGGAGGTGGCGCGCGCCGTCCACGCCGGCGAACTCGGGGGCGTCGAGATGTTCCGCAGCCAGTCCTCCGACCCCACGCCGCCGCCAGAGGGGTACGTGGTCACCTCGGGCGGCATCTACGTCGACTCGGTGATCCACGACATCGACATGGCGCGCTTCGTGGCCGGCGAGGTGACGCGCGTCACCGCCCTCGGGCGCGTGCTCGTCGCGCCCTACCTCGAGAAGCACGGCGACGTCGACACGAGCATCCTCACCCTCGAGTTCGCCTCAGGCGCCATCGGCGTGCTGCAGAACACGCGCCGCACCGTCTACGGCTACGACCTGCGTGTCGAGGTCCACTGCGAGCGCGGCAAGGTCGTGTCCGAGGCCGAGCGCGCCACCAACGTGTGGCGCTATGGCGAGGGCGGCATCCGGGGCGACTACGTGTACTACTTCCTCGAGCGCTTCCGCGACGCCTACCTCGTGGAGGTGCAGGCGTTCGTGAGCGCGTTGCTGGCCGGCGAGCGGCCTACGCCCGGGCCGGAGGACGCCATCGAGTCCTTGCGGGTGGCGGTGGCGGCCAGGGAGAGCCTCGGGCGCGGGGAGCCCGTCTACGTGGCCGAGAGCCGGGAGTGAGCGCGAACATGGAGCACAAGGTCCCTTACGAGCCGACGGGCGCGACGGGCGTGGTACTCACCCCGGCGCGCGCCGGGTGGAACTACCTCGGGTTCGAGACGCGCCGCGCCGCGGCGGGGGAGACGCTCGCCGGCCGCACCGACGGCGTCGAGCTCTGCCTCGTCGTGCTGTCCGGCGACGGGACCCTCGAGGCGGCGGGCGAGGCGCGCGCTTTCCGGGGGCGTGCCGGGGTGTTCGCCGGTCTGCCGCACGCCCTCTACCTGCCGCCCGGCCACGCGTGGCGCGTCCTCGCCGCCACCGACGTCGAGATCGCCTTAGCCACCGCGCCGGCTGAAGGGCGGTTGCCGCCCCGCTTCATCGCGCCGGACGACGTCGCGGTCGAGATCCGCGGCGGGCACAACGTCACGCGCCAGATCAGCCACGTCATCGACCCGGGCGGCGCGGAGAAGCTCCTCTGCGTCGAGGTCTACACCCCCTCGGGCAACTGGAGCTCCTACCCGCCCCACAAGCACGACGTGCAGGCGCCGCCCGAGGAGGTCGACCTCGAGGAGGTCTACCACTACCGCTTCCAGCCGCAGGGCGGTTGGGCCCTCCAACGCCTCTACACCGACGACCGCTCGCTCGACGAGGTCGTGAGGGCCGAGGACGGCGACACGGTCATCGTGCGCCGGGGGTACCACCCCGTCGTCACGGCGCCCGGCTACGACTGCTACTACCTGAACTTCCTGGCCGGCGACACGCCGTCGTGGGTCGCGCGCGACGAGCCGCGGCTCGCGTGGGTGCGGGGCAGCTGGGAGGGCGCTCCCGGGCGCCTGCGGCTGCCGCTGGGCGGCGTGCCCCGGCCCGGCGAGGCGCCGGCCGACCGGTCCGAGGGGGGCGAGGCGTGAGCGCCAAGGAGTACGACCTCATCACGATGGGGCGCTCCTCCATCGACCTCTACGCCAACGACATCGGCGCGCCGTTCGAGGAGATCTCGAGCTTCGCAGCCTACGTGGGCGGCAGCCCGACCAACATCGCGGTGGGCGCGAACCGGCTGGGCCTACGCACCGGGCTCCTCACGGCCGTCGGCGAGGACAAGGTCGGCGACTTCATCCTCGCGTTCCTGAGGCGCGAGGGCGTCGACGTCGGCTTCCTGCCCCGCAAGCCCGGAGCGCGCTCCAGCGCCGTGCTCCTGGGCATCGAGCCGCCCGACCGCTTCCCCCTCGTCTTCTACCGCGACAACGCGGCCGACATGCAGCTCACCATCGACGACGTGCTGGCCGCTCCGCTGACGCGCACTCGCGCGCTCGAGGTCTCGGGCACCGGCCTGAGCCGCGAGCCGAGCCGCAGCGCCACGCTCTTCGCCGTCGAGCGCGCCAAGGCGTCCGGCGCGACCGTGTTCTTCGACCTCGACTTCCGCGCCGACCAGTGGCACGACCCCCGCGCCTTCGGCGTCTGCGCGCGGGCGCTGCTGCAGAGCGTCGACGTCGCGCTTGGCACGGAGGAGGAGATCAACGCGGCCATGCTGAGCGACTCCGCGCAGGTCCGCATCACGCACCAGCAGGTCTCCGCGCCCACCATCGAGGGCGACGTGGAGGCCAACGTGCGCGCGCTCCTCGCCGCGCCGTCGGGCCCCCAGGCGCTCGTCGTGAAGCGCGGCGCGCAGGGCGCGAGCGTCTTCCTGCGCGACGGCACCGTGACGGACGTGCCCGGCTTCCCGGTCGAGGTGCACAACGTGCTCGGCGCCGGCGACGCGTTCGCCAGCGGCTTCATCTACGGCCGCCTCAAGGGGTGGGACTGGTACGAGAGCGCGCGCATGGGCAACGCGTGCGGCGCCATCGTCGTCACGCGCCACGGGTGCGCGAACTTCATGGCCTTCGAGGACGAGGCGCTCGCGTTCGTGGCGGGGCGTGGGGGGTTTTGAGGGCCTATGCGCCAAGATCGCCCAGGGCCTTGAAGGTGCCGTAGCGTCATGAACGCTGTCCCCGTGCCGCTGCGCCCGAAGGTCTACCACATCGTCCATGTGGATCGCCTGGCCTCCATCGTGTCAGACGGCTGCCTATGGTGCGATGCGGAGGTCGTCCGGCGCGGGTCTGCGGGCACCACCATCGGCATGAACGGCATCAAGCAGCGGCGTTTGACGTCGGAACTGAGCAGCCACCCCGGACTGCATGTCGGCGATTGTGTTCCGTTCTACTTCTGCCCGCGCTCCGTGATGCTCTACCTGCTACATAAGGGTAATCACCAGGAGCTGACGTATCACCTAGGGCAGGGTCCGATCCTGCACTTGGAGGTCGACCTTCACGCTGCGGTGGCATGGGCCGAGGAGCGATCGGCGCGTTGGGCTTTCACGCTCTCTAACGCAGGCTCGAGCTACTTCGAAGACCGTAGCGATCTCGCGCAGCTGCGCGAGATCGACTGGGCCGCTGTGTTGGCCCACGATTGGCGGGCGCACAAGGAAGGTAAGCAGGCCGAGTTCCTACTGGAGCACCACCTACCGTGGCATCTGATCGAACGCATCGGCGTTCACTCCGGCAGTGTCTATCGGCAGGTCGTCAAGGTTCTTCCAGTGGAGGGCCCGCGGCCAACCGTCGAAGTCCGACCTGAGTGGTATTACTGAAGTGGGCAGCGTACAGCCATGATCGAACTTACCTCCGGCGACATCCTCAGGAGCGAGGCAGATGCTCTCGTCAATACCGTCAACTGTGTCGGTGTGATGGGCCGGGGCGTCGCCCTGCAGTTCAAGAACGCCTTCCCCGAGAACTTCAAGACTTACAAGGATGCTTGCAAGCGCGAAGCGGTGCAGCCGGGAAGGATGTTCGTCTTCGAAACGGGCCAGCTCACGCCGCCGCGCTTCATCGTCAACTTCCCTACGAAGCGTCATTGGCGTGGCAAGAGCCGTATCGAAGACATAGAATCCGGCCTCGTGGATCTGGTCAGGGTCATCCGTGAGCGAGACATCAGGTCCATCGCCATTCCACCGCTGGGTGCGGGCCTCGGGGGTCTCGACTGGAACGAGGTGCGCCCTCGCATCGAGCTAGCGCTAGCGAACCTCGGTGATGTCCACGTGTTCCTGTACGAACCCAACGGTGCGCCGCCCAGCGACACGATGGTCCACGTGCGCGACGTGCCCAAGATGACCCCGGGCCGGGCGGCCTTGGTCGAACTCATGCAGCGCTACCTCGCGGGCTTGCTGGATCCCTCCGTCACGTTGCTCGAGGTCCACAAGCTGATGTACTTCATGCAGGAGGCCGGTGAGCCGCTGCGCCTCAGGTATGTCAAGGCCTACTACGGCCCCTATGCAGAGAACCTCGGCCATGTCCTGAGCCGGATAGAAGGCCACTTCATCGCCGGCTATGCCGACGGCGGCGATGCGCCCGACAAGCCCCTGTCACTCGTGCCGGGCGCGGCAGATGAAGCTAAGAGTTTTCTAGACCAGCACGAGACCAGCCGCGCCCGCTTCGAGCGCGTTACGGGCTTGGTCGAAGGTTTCGAGTCCCAGTTCGGTCTCGAACTCCTCGCCTCGGTGCATTGGGTGATCAGCCGTGAGGGTGCGGACCAGCTCGACAGCGTGACCCGTCAGGTTCACGGCTGGAACTCCAGCAAGCGGCGTTTCACGCCCCGCCAGATCGCGATCGCGGAAGAGCGGTTGAGGGCGCAGGGGTGGTTGGCGCACGAACCTGTGGCAACTCATTGAAGAAGACGTCTCGATAGGGACTCGACACTGAGCGGACCGGGCTCGAGCGGCCGTCGATGTCCCCTTGGCGGCGCCTCGAGCGTGGCGGCTTGGCTAGACCGCGAATGTGCCACGCCCCCTACCTCACGTACACCGGGTTGGAGAGCGCGCGCCGCCACGGGTTCGCCACGACCTCCTCGCGCTTCAGGTACGGCGGCAGCCGACCGGCGGCCTCGAAGCGCGCCAGCTCCTCGAGGAAGGCGGGTAGTGAGGCGCGCGCCACCACTTCCACTCGTAGGTACGCGCCGTCGGCCGACCACTCCCATGCGTCGGTGAAGTCGTCGCCCTCGATCGCTACCTCCCTTAGCACTCCGCCGCTGCCGACCCAGGTGAGCACGTCGCCTGGCGCGCCCCTCACGCGCGCGCTGGCCGCCACGGCCTCGCCCTTCGCGACGGCCCCGCCCATGCCCACACCGCCGACCTCGAGCTCGAGGAGGGGGCCGGCGGGCGACTCGCTGACGAACGCGTGACCGGTCCGGACGGCCCCGAGGACGGCGGGAACGGACAGCTCGACCAGCTCCAGCCACGTCGTGGGGGAGCCGACCTGCAAGGCGGGCGGGTCCTCGTTCGGGTAGCCCGGATGATGCCTGTCGCTCCCGCCGACGAGCGTGAGCATGCGCCCGGAGCGCAGGAGCGCGTCGTAGCGCGCCAGTGAGTCCCAGTTGCGCATGAGCCACGGCCCCTGCCACGCCTCGAGGCTGGCGGCGCCGTCAGGCACCTCGTACTCCCAGTCGCAGCCGAGGCAGCCCGGCGTCACCTTCGGGTGGTTGACGGAGAAGAGCCCGTCGCGGGCGTTCACGTGCCGCACGAGGCGCTCCAGGTCGCCGGGCCGCTCGAGCCGGAAGTCGGTCCAACCGCTCACGCCCCAGACGTTCGCGTGGCCGCGGTAGGTCGTCACCTCCTCGCCGGGCACCAGCAGGGGTCCGCCCCGGCCCGGTTCGGACGCGTTCCAAGCCGCCAGCTCGCGGTGGTGGCTCGACGTGTTGTGGTCCGTGACGGCCAGGAAGTCGAGGGACCGGCTCCGCGCCTCGGCCACGAGGTCGGCGATGGAGCCGCGGGCGTCGCTGTAGTAGGTGTGGCTCTGCAGGTCGCCCCGGTACCAGCCAGGGCCCGGGCGCGGCGCCGCACGGTGGTCGGCCGCCGCGCTCGCGCCAAGCGTGACCACGTCGCGGGTGCTCGCGGTGGGGAGGGCGGCCGGCGTTCCAGCGACGACGGGTTTGCCGGCGGCGGTGTCCACGGACACGGACACCGCGACCTCCACCCGGTAGTCGCAGCCCGCCTCGGCCACCAGCGCCAGACCCAGCACGACCTGCCAGCGGCCCGCCTGTAGCTCGCCAGGCAGGTACCCGGGGGTCGCCTCCTTCGCGCTGACGAACACCGCGCGCCTGGCGCTGCCGCTCCAACCCCTGAAACCGGTCGTGGAGGGGAACGGCGCGGCCTCCGGGTCGAACAGGCCCAGGTCGAGGATGCTCCCGGCCTCGAACGCGTAGCGCACGTCGATCCGCTCCGCGCCCTCCGGCACGTCGAACGGGAGGTAGAGGTAGACGCTCTCCGCGCGCGCGGCCGGCGCCACCCGGCCCTCGAAGGTGATCATCGCGGCGCCGGGTCCTCGAACACCGTCGTCGGGTCGTCGCCCACGCGAGGTGCGGTCATCGCGCGGCCAGGCGCCGGCCGTCCGGCCCGAACACGTGCAGGTGCGCCGGGTCGAACGCGAAGCTGGCCGCGCCGGTCGCCGTGGGCGGGTCGTCGCCGAACAGCCTGGCCGTGACGAGGGCGCCGGCGACCCTGAGGGTGACGAGCGCCTCGGGACCGAGGGGCTCGACGGCGTAGACCTCCCCGGGGATGCGCCACCGGTCGTCCTCGCCGCCCATGCGCACGTGCTCGGGGCGGATGCCGAGCGTTAGCTCGCTCCCATCACGCACGTCGCGGAGCCGCCCGGCGAACGGGCTCGCGTCGAGTGTGAGCGTGCCGGACGCGAAGGCGCCGCCCGTGTAGCGCACGCTCAGCAGGTTCATGGGCGGGCTCCCGAGGAAGTTGGCGACGAAGGTCGTGGCGGGCTGCCGGTAGACCTCGAGGGGCGGCCCGAACTGGACGATCTCGCCGCGGTCCATGACGGCGACGCGGTCGGCCATGGCCATGGCCTCGGCCTGGTCGTGGGTGACGTAGAGCGAGGTGACGCCGAGCTCGCGCTGCAAGTGCTTCAGGAAGCTGCGCGCCTCGAGGCGCAGCTTGGCGTCGAGGTTGGAGAGCGGCTCGTCGAACAGGTACACCTTGGGCTTGTGCACAACGGCACGAGCGACCGAGGTGCGCTGCTGCTGGCCGCCCGAGATCTGGCCGGGCCTGCGGTCCAGGAGCTGATCGATGGAGAGGTTCTTGGCCACCTCGGCCGCCCGCCTATGCCGCTCCGCCTGGCCGACCCCGCGCACCTTCAACGGGTAGGCGATGTTGTCCGCGATGGTCATGTGCGGGAAGAGGGCGTAGTCCTGGAAGACCATGCCGATGTCGCGCTCCTTCGGCTTGGCCTCCGTGACGTCGTCCTGGCCGATGAAGATGCGCCCGCTCGTGGGCTGCTCGAGCCCGGCGATCATCCTGAGCGTGGTCGTCTTGCCGCAGCCCGATGGGCCGAGCAGGCAGACGAACTCGCCGTCCGCGATCTCGAAGGAGACGTCGTTGACGGCGGTGAAGCCGCCGAACTGCTTGGTTATCGACCTGAACGCGACGTTGGCCAAGGTCCTCAACCCCTCACGACTTGATCCCGCCGAAGAAGCGGAAACCGTACTTCCAGTTGACGAACAGGTAGAGGGCCAGCACCGGCAGCGTGTAGAGCAGCGCGTAGGCCGTGGTGAGCGTGATGATCGGGGTGCCGCCCTCGGTGTAGAAGGAGTAGATGGCCACGGCGGCCGGCATCTTGGTGGGGCTGCGCAGCAGGATGAACGGCACGAGGAAGCCGCCCCACACGTTGACGAACGTCCATACCCCGACGACCATCATCCCGGGGCGCACGATGGGCAGGGCGATGTCGCGGAACATGCCCCAGGGGCTGGCTCCGGCCACGAGCGCCGACTCCTCATACGAGCGCGGGATGGAGTCGACGAAGTCGCGCATGATGAAGACGGCGGCCGGCAGCAACCCGCCCGTGAACACGAGGATCACGCCCATGTGCGTGTCGATCAAGCCCATGTTGAAGATGAGCAGGAAGATGGGCACCATGGCGGCCGTGCCCGTCACGATCGAGGAGAAGAGGACCAGGCCGTAGCTCAGGACGTCGCGGCCGCGGATGGGTGCGCGCGAGAGCGCGTAGGCGGCGAGGGTGGCGAGGAGCGTCACGAGGATCATCGTCCCGACGGCCTGGATGATGCTGTTCTGGAACAGCGCCCGCACCGCGAACGTGTTCGCGAAGACCTTGCCGAAGTTCGAGAGCGTGAAGGGGTCCGGGAGCGCGACGGAGAGCGTGGCCTTGGAGCCGAACGGCGCGAACACGAGCCACAGCAGGGGCAGGGCGAAGACCGCGGCGAAGACGGCCGCCGCCACGTAGAAGGCGACGCGGCCGAGCACGTGCGTGACCACCCTCATCGCGAACCCCCTTGCCGCCGCAGGAGGCCCAGGTACACGAGCGCGAAGCCCAGGTTGATGAGCATCATGACCATGCCGAGGGCGCTGCCCGTGCCGAAGTCGAAGTACTTGAACGCCATCCGGTAGGTGAGCACGGAGACGACCTCCGTCCTGAACGCCGGCCCGCCCCCGGTGAGCAGGAACGGCCCGAAGGTGTTGAACGTCCACAGGGTGATGAGGATCAGGTCCGTGACGATGTGGGTGCGGATCAGGGGCAGGATGATGTCCTTCAGCCGCTGCCACGGTCCGGCGCCGGCGACGTCCGCCGTCTCGAGGTAGCTGGGCGGGATCGAGCCGAGCGCAGACGAGAAGAGGAGCATGGAGAAGGCGGCGCCCCGCCAGGCGTTGAACAAGACGATCGATAGGAGGGGCATGGCGAGGAGCCAGTCGACCTTGTGGAGGCCGAACAGGCCGAACAGCCAGTTCAGCGTGCCGCCGTCGTAGTCGAGGAACGCGTTCCAGGCGAACGCCACGACCACGTCGGGGATGATCCAGGCGACGATGGCGAGCGTCTGGACGGACTCCTTCACCCACCCGGCACGGCGGTAGAAGAACCAGGCGAGCAGGAGACCGAGGACGGCCTGCCCGACGATGGCCGACCAGAACACGAACTGGCCGGTTATCACGAGCGACGAGCCGAACTGGCCCGGGTTCATGAACGTGGAGAGATCGAACAGCTTGAGATAGTTCTGCAGGCCGACGAACTGGGGGTTCGCGGCCGTGGCGCCCGTCAGCGACCGGTTGGTGAAGCTGACGCCGGCGATCCAGAAGAAGGGCAGCAGTATGAACGCCCCGATGAAGAGAGCCGCCGGCCCGAGGAAGAGGAGCCCGGTCCGCAGTGGGAGGATGGTCCGCCGTTGGTGCAAGAGCCGCTCCTGGCCTTCGGGGGCGGCGCGCTTACTTGCGCGCCGCCCCACGAGATCCCGTGACTTAGTGGGCCAGCAGGTCGACGGTCGCGTCGGCGCCGACGATGCCGGTGACGGCCGCGGCGTAGGCGTCCATCGCCTGCTGCGGCGTCATCTGGCCGGAGACCACGTTCTCGGTCATGAGCTGGATCTGCTCGGAGACCTTGGCGTAGTAGTCGTTGTTCGGCCGCGAGACGGTGAGGGGCAGGAGCGCGGCGGCCGTGTCGGTCAGGAAGGCGTTGTTCGGCACGGGCACATCGTCGCGGGCCGGGATGCCGGGCTGGTACGTCATCCAGACGTCGCGCGCGCCCTTGCTGTTCATGAACGCGAGGAACTCCCACGCGAGCTGCGGGTTGGCCGTGTTGGGGTTGAGGACCCAACCGGTGCCGCCGGACGCGCTCACGAAGTCCTGGCCGCGGATGCCGGAGCCGGGGGTCTCGCTCGGCATCTTGGCCCAGCCCATGACCTCGTCGCGGTTCTCGACGGCGAACTCGGAGCCGGCGGGCGTGACGGAGCGGTAGAAGTAGTCGCCCTCGACGAGCATGGCCGTCTTGCCGTCGCGGAAGTTGGCGAACGACTGGTTGCGGCCGTCGTTGACGAGCTGGACGCGCTGCGAGCCGTACGCGTGGTCGACGTAGATCTCGCGGTAGAAGTTCAGCGTGTCGAGGATGCCCTGGCTGCGGACGACCCACTTGCCGTCCATGAACGGCTCTTCGCCCGTGCCGAGGAGGAGCATGTAGTAGCCCTGCAGGGTCGTCGCCTCGCCCATGCTCGTGCCCGCGTTGATCTGGAGGGGCGCGCTGTCGGGGAACGCTGCCAGGACCTTGGCGGCGGCGTCGGCGATGTCGGCCCACGAGGTGGGCTGCCAGGCGTCGGCGTTGGCTACGCCGGCCTGCGCGAGGATGTCCTTGCGGTAGAAGATCATGCGGACGTCCGTGCCGTTGGCGATGCCGTAGATATCGCCGCCGTAGCTGAGGATGCTCTGGATGCCGGGGGCGATGTGGTTCCAGCCTTCCCAACCGTCGACGGCGGAGCCGGCCACGGCGTTGAGGGGCTTGAGGAGGTTGCCGCTGGCGAACTCGGGGATCCAGAAGCCGTCGAAGCCCATGACGTCGTTACCCTTGCCTACGGAGAGGTCGAGGGCGTACTGCTGCTTCAGGGCGTCGTCGGTGCCGCCGAACTCGTTGAGCGTGACGCTCACCCCGGCGTGCGCCTTCTCGAACTCCGGGATGACGTACTCCTTGAGCCAGGCGACCTGGTTGGAGTTCGCGCCGCCGGCCACGCAGCGGCAGACGACGCTGAGCGACTGCGAGAACGCCGGCGACAGCATGGCGCCCAAGACGAGCAGGGTGACCAGCGCGGTGATGCGTTTCTTCATGTGTTGCCTCCGATGAGGTTGAACGTTGCTAAGGGCGGTTGCCTTCCCTGAACCGTGGCGCTCCACTCGCGTTGCTTGGCATCACCCCCCTTCCGGAACGAACTCGAAGCTGGCCACGCTGCGCGGCCCGAGCTGCAGGGGGATGTCCTGGTTCGCGCCCAGCTCCTCCAGGCGCGTCTCGTCCAGGCGCGTCGCGTAGACCGCGCTCACCGGCCTGCCGAGCCGCAGCCGGCCCGTGGCGGCGACGGGCGCCGGGTTCGCGACGCGGACGATGAGGCTCTGGCGCTCCTCGGAGCGCTTGACGGCCGAGAGGTCGAAGGGACCCTCGACGCGCAGGAGCCCCGCGCCGGCGCCCGCGGAAGCTCCCGGGGCGGTTAGGGGTGGAGCGGTGAACTCTTGCGCGCGCCGCAGGAGGTCGCTCTCCCACCACGGCCCGGAGAAGGGGTAGACGGCCAACTCGCAACGGTGCTCGCCTAGGCACTGCGCTTCGGGCGTCGGCAGGAGCGGCCCGGCGCCTTGCGGGCGGCTCAGCAGGTCGGTGCGAGACAGCCAGCCGACGGAGCGCACGAGCGTGACGGCCAGCTCCGTGCCGCCCTCGCCGTTGAACGCCTCGTACTCCGGCAGGCCCCGGTCGAGGACGGCGAGGCCGCGCCCCGCGCCCGAGACGGCGACGAAGCGCCGCTGGTGGTTGGTAGGGGGCGGCGTTTGGAACCAGCCCAAGCCGCCGACGGGCCGAACGGTCCGCTCCAACACGTCGAAGTGACCGTCGGCCCACACCGTCTCGCTGGGCGTGCCCGTGGCGAGCCGCAGCCGGAGGCGGTGGTCGGAAGCCGTGTTGGTGAAGCCGACGCTCACGCGCAGCAGGGGGTCGTCCGCGTGGAGGGTCAGGTCGAGCGTGACGGGCAACGTCACCCTCCCCGTCCGTCCGGCCCTGTCGTCGCTCAAGCGTTCCGGCAGCTCGAGCGCGTACTCGAGGCGCGCGCTCGCCACTACCGGGCCGCTCGTGACCAGGCGCGGGGGTCGGCACGGGTCGGAGAAGTAGGCGGGCCCGTCGCCTGGCACGGGCGAGAAGTCGTACTCGTCGCCTGCGTCGGCCTGGTCCTCCAGGCGCAGCTTCAGCGCGTAGCGCTCGCCGGACCGGCGGTCGCGCAACTCCACGTCGCCGTCGCCGCGGATCGTGACGCTCACGAGATCGTTCTCCAGCCGGAGTCCGTCCGGGCCTTCCGTGGCGCTCACCGTCGCGCTCGGCGCCCCGGCGTCTCGGAAGGCGCGCGTCGCGTCGGGGCTCACGGGGGCGGTCGGGTTCGTGCCGGTAGCCGTGGTCGCCGACCCGGCGCGCGCGAGGAGGAGGTTCGTGAGCCCGAGCGGCTCGAGGTCGGCCAGGACGTCGATGGTCACGTGATCGACCCGCACGCTGCTCTGGCCGGGCGCGAACCCGGGCGTGACGGTCACCTGGGCGCTCAAGGCGCGGCCGCGCACGTCCAGGACGGTGAGCTCGGACGCCTCGCCGGCCGGCAGGTCGAGCTCGTGCCGCACGACCGCGCGCCGGGGGAAAGGCAGCGGGTCGAAGACGGTGAACGCGTCCTTCGCCGTCGCGTGGACCTCTTGGATGTTGCTCGGCCTGCGGCCTCCGAGGAGCGCGAAGGCGCGGCGGCAGACGTCGTCGCCGAGCTGGCGGACGTTCTCGAAGCGCGTCAGCATCTCGCGGTGGACCGCGTCCACGGAGCAGCCGCAGATGGAGTCGTGCGGGTGGTTGAGGAGCAGGAGCTTCCACGCCTCGCGCAGCAGGGCGTCAGGGTGGCGGCCGCTGGCCCACCAGGCGAGCGCGGCGAGCGGCTCGGCGTACTGCTCGAGCGCCGTCTGGCACGCCTGGTTCTCGCGCTTCAGGTAGAGGCGGGCGGAGAGGACGCCTGCCAGGATGTGCTGGTAGCGGCTGCCACGGAACTCGCCCTGGAACCGCTCCAGCCCGGCTGCGGTGCGCCGGGCCTCCGTCACGAACTCCTCGACGTCGCCTTGCACGAACTCGATCTCCGGGAAGGCCTCCGAGGCCTTCCGGAGCACCTGCGGCAGGTTCGGCTGAGGGAAGAGGTGGTCCGAGCCGTTGAGGAGGATGAGGGCGCTGCCCGTCGCGTGCGCCGTCAGCCCGCCGCCCACGCGCTCGAGCGAGGCCCTGAACCATTCGGGCAGGTCGGCGACCTCGTCGCCTTGCACGCCGTAGAGAGCAGCCCTGAGGTGTCCCATGGCGCGCTCATCGTCGTACGCGTCCGTCAGCTCCCAGTCAACGTGGCCGAGCGCGGTGGCGCCGGAGTAGGTGCCGATGAGGTGGGCCGTGAAGACCCCGGTCTCGCCGTCCGCCGCGACCCATACGAACTCGCCGCGGAGCCGCTCGCCCTCGTCGCCGAGGCCGCGCTCGAAGACGATGGCCGGAAGGCCGAAGCCGGCGGCGATGAGCGGGAGCTGCGAGACGTGACCGAACGAGTCGGGCGTGTAGCAGACGGGCAGCGGGTCGCCGAAGCGCCGGCTCACGCGGCCGCCGACCAGCAGGTTGCGTACCAGGGCTTCCGGGCTCACGAGGAACTCGTCCGCCAGCACGTACCAGGGTCCGATGCGCAGGCGCCCGGCCTGCACGTAGCGGCGGAGGTCTTCCTCGCGCTCGGGGCGCATGGCGAGGTAGTCCTCGAGGACCGCCGCCTGGCCGTCGAGCGTGAAGCGGCGGTACGCGGGGTCGCCCAGGAGGTCGAGGGCGGCGTCGATGACGTCGACGAGCCGGGCCTGGAAGACCTTGAACGGTTGGTACCACTCGCGGTCCCAGTGCGTGTGCGGGACCACGAAGGCGGTGAAGCGCGGGCGATCTGCGGTAGGCATGCGGTCGCTAGCTCGAATCTCTCTGCACGAGGTGGTGCGGCACGAGGCGGCGTTCGGGTGGGTGGCGGTCGATGCTGCGGATGAGGAGCTCGGCGGCCACGCGCCCGAGCTCGGCCGCGTTCAGCTCGACGCTCGTGAGGCGCGGGTCGGTGTACTCGGTGAGGTCGTCGTTGTTGATGCCGACGATGGCGACATCAGAGGGCACGCGCAGTCCGGCGTCGCGCACGGCCCGGAGCGCGCCGATGGCCGCCTCGTCGCTGTTGGCAAGCACGCCGTCGAAGCCCTCGCCGCCCTCCAGTAGCTGCCTCACCCGAGCCCGCGCGCCCTCGGCCGACGTGATGCCGAACTGGACCTGCGAGCCGGCCGCCTGCAGCCCGGCCCGCGCGTGAGCGAGCCGGAAACCGTTCGCGCGCTCCTGGACGAAGGCGTGTGGGGCGGGACCGTTGAGGTACAGGAGCCGCCGCCGGCCCCGCGCCAGGAGGTGCGCCGTGGCGTCGGCCGCCACCGCCTGGTTGTCGCTGTCGACGCTCGTCACCCCTGGCAGGGTGCTGTGGCCGAGGAGGACGTGCGGGAACTCGTGCTGGAGGAGCGTCGCAAGGAACGACTGCTCCTCGGAGACGTTCATCAGGATCACCCCGTCGGTCCAGCGCTCCAGGACGAGCTTGCGCAGGATCTCGTCCGCCTCGGCCTCGTCGTCGAGCACGGTCAACGCCAGGGTGTAGTCGAGGGCGGCCACCACGTCGTGGACGCCGCGCACGAAGCGCGTGAAGAACGTGGAGGAGAGCCCGGCGTCGCGCATCGGGTTCATGAGGTGAAGCGACCAGGTCCGGCCGCTCGAGAGGTTCTTGGCCGTGCGGCTCGGGTGGTAGTCGAGCTGCTCGGCGGCGGTGAGGACGCGCAAGCGCGTGTCGGGGCGCACGCGCGCGTCGCCGTTGAGCGCCAGCGAGGCCGTCGACACGGACACGCCGGCCTCGCGCGCGATGTCGCGGATCGTGCTCACGCGCCGACCTCGCGGTCCTCTGGCTCGTGAGCGTCGGTCGGTCGTACGTAGGTTCGTGGGGGTTCGTTCACGAGCCCATTCTCGTCCGAGCCTGCGAGGCGGCACCCAGCGGCGCGGCGCGGCAGTAACATCGAGCCGAAGCCGTTCATCGAACCGGTTCGGTGAGGTAGGTTGCATGCGCACGACGACTTCACGTCCCTTGGCCTCCGTTGCTTCGGCCTCACACTGCTTGTCGAACTGGTTCGATATTAGGAAGCGACCGCTCGCCTGTCAAGGACGAGCGCACACTGGAGGGACACAGCGGGCGGGGCTTCGCGAGGTCGCGCCGCCCGCCTCGTCCCCACCGCTGCTGCCCGTTGGGAGGGCCGATGGAAGACGACCGTGAAAGTGGAGCGCTGACGCCGCCGCGAGGCTCGGGCCCGGGTCGGTCCGGGGTCCGACCCGGGGCATGGGCGGACGCCCAGGCGGGCCTCGGACCGGACGCCCGGCCGGATATCCGGGTCGCCAACGCGCCGTGCTCGTGGGGGCTGATCGGCCAGGGCGACCCTGGCACCGGTTACGCCCGCATGCTCGACGAGCTCGTCGAGACGGGCTACGTCGGCACGGAGCTGGGGGACTACGGCTACATGCCGACGGACCCGGCGGCGCTCCACGACGAGTTGGCCGGCCGTGGGCTCACGCTGCTCGGAGCCTTCGCCGGTGTCACCCTGCGGGAACGGGGCGTGGCGGCGAGCGCGCGTGTGCGCCTCGTGCGGCTCGCCGCCCTCCTGGCGGAGGCCGAGCGCGGACCGCGCCGGCCCTACCTCGTGCTGGCCGACGCGGACGGCCTCTATCCGGTGCGCGCCGCCAACGCCGGGCGCGTCACGCCGGAGCTCGGCCTGTCCCGGTCGGAGTGGAAGGTGTTCGCGGCCAACGCCGAGGAGGTCGCCAGGATCGTCGCGGGCGAGACGGGTCTGGGCACCGTGTTCCACCCCCACTGCGCCGGCTTCGTCGAGACGCCGGACGAGGTGGAGCGGCTCCTCGACCTCACGGACCCCGACCTCATGGGTCTAGTGTTCGACACGGGCCACCACGTGTACGGCAGCGCCAAGCCGGACGAGGACGGCCAGAGCGCGGTCGTCGGGCTGGAGCGCTTCTGGGACCGCGTCCGGTACGTCCACTTCAAGGACGTCGACGGCGCCGTGGCGGAGCGCGCCAGGCGCGCAGGGTGGGACCTGCGTCAGGCCGTGCGCGCTGGCGTGTTCGCGGAGCTCGGCAAGGGCACCGTCGACTTCGCGGCCGTCCTCGACGTGCTGCGGCGGAGGGGCTACTCGGACTGGCTGACGGTCGAGCAGGACGTGCTGCCAGGCATGGGCACGCCCAAGGAGAGCGCGGGGCGCAACCGCGAGTTCTTGCGGGGGTTGGGGCTATGAGGCGCTGCAATCTCGAGCCCGCGGGGTGTTGCGCGTGAGCCTGGTCGCAGGCGGTAAGAGAGCAGACCGCATCATCCAGGGGACCGCCCAGATCTCGCCGCTGGCGCAGTCGCAGGCGAGCGCGCTCCTCGACGACGTGGTGGCCGCCGGTGCCCGGACCTTCGACCTGGCCGAGAACTACGGCGGCGGCAGGAGCGAGGCGCTCTTCGGGGGGTGGTTGGCGGAGCGCGGCGGCCGTGACGAACTCTTCATCATCACGAAGGGCGCCCACCCGTACGGCGGCCGCAACCGGGTCACGGAGGCGGACATCGAGGCGGACATCACCGGCTCGCTCGAGCGCCTCGGCTGCGGTTTCGCCGACCTCTACCTCCTGCACCGCGACGACGAGAGCGTGCCGGTAGGCGGGGTCGTCGAGGTACTGCATGGCCTGCGGGCGCGCGGTCTGGTCAACGCGTACGGCGTCTCGAACTGGCGCTCGGAGCGCATCGCGGCCGCCAACGCGTACGCCGAGGCCCGGGGTTACGAGCCTCTTAGCGCCAGCAGCCCGCACTTCAGCCTCGCCGTGCCGACCGAGTCGCCCTGGCCCGGCTGCGTGAGCGTCTCCGGCGCCGACGGGGTCGCGGAACGCGCCTTCTACGCGGCCACGGGCCTACCCCTCCTCGCCTGGTCGAGCCTGGCGATGGGCTACTTCGTCGCTCCCGGGCCGGGAGCCGCCACGGCGACCGGCCTGAACGCGGCCGTCAGGGTGTTCGACACGCCGGCCAACGCCGCGCGCCGCGCGCGCGCAGCGGAGCTCGGTGCCCGGCGCGGTCTGAGCGCGCCGCAAACAGCGCTCCTCTACGTGCTCAGCCAAGCGTGCGACACGCACGCCATCGTCGGCTGCCGGTCGGGGGACGAGTACGGCGAGCTGAAGGCGTTGTCGGAGCAGCGTCTGTCCGCCGCGGACGTAGCTTGGCTCGAGGGTTGACGGCGTTGGCTGCGCACCGCCGCTGACGAGGTCATGGCTGCCGCCTCGCCGAGTCGTACGTGACGCTTACGGCGCCGAGACCGCCTTGGGCGCATCCGTCATCAACGGAGGCAGTGCCGGACCCGAGGGAGACCGCCTAGACCCGCGTGGGCACGCCCCCGGCGCGGGCCGACGCGTACAGGGCCTCGATGGCGGCCATGCCCGCGGCCGCATGCAGGGCCGAGTAGTGCGGCTCGGTGCCGGTGAGGACCGCCTCGGCGAAGCGCTCGACCATCAGCTGGTACTCGTCCACTCCGGGAACGGCGATCGTCTTCTCGCCCTCGGCCCTGGTCATCATGTCGATGGCGGTCGGCGCCGTGCCGGGCAGGAACGCCTGGTCCAGGCGCATGCGGCCCTCGGTTCCCACGACCTCGACGTACTCCTGCCGCACGGTGTCGAGCGAGCAGTCGAAGCGCAGGTACGTCTCCGCGAAGCGGAGTTGCCCGAGCAGGTGAACGTCCACCCCCGAGCCCGACCAGACGGCGCGCGCCTCGGCCTCGTCCGGCTCCGCCGCCAGGAGGAGCCGGGCCACGTCCACGCAGTAGCAGCCCACGTCCATCAGCGAGCCGCCGCCCAGCTCCGGACGCAGGCGGATGTTGGTCGGGTCGGCCACCGTGAAGCCGAAGGCGGCGCGGATCAGGCGTATGGCCCCGAGCTCCCCGCCGGCGATGAGCGCCCGGGCCTCGGCGATGCGGGGGTGGAAGCGGTACATGAACGCCTCCATCAGGCGGCGTCCCGAGAGCCTGGCCGCGGCGTGCATGCTCAGGCACTCCGCCGCCGACAGGGCGAGGGGCTTCTCGCATAGCACGTGCTTGCCGGCCTCGAGGGCCTTGAGGGTCCACTCCAGGTGCAGGCTGTTGGGCAGGGGGATGTAGACGGCGTCGACGTCGGGGTCGTCGAGCAAAGCCTGGTACGACCCGTAGTGGCGTTCGCCGCCGAGGCGCTCCGCGTACTCCTCGGCCTTGGAGGCGCTCCTACTGGCGACCGCCAGCAGGCGGCCGTTCGCCGAGCGCGCGATGGCCGGCGCCACGGCCTTGGCCCCGATGTTGGCCGTGCTCAGCACGCCCCAGCGGACGACGGTCCGGGCCACGCCTTCAGCCGTTCGGCCAGACGTGCGCGATCACGTTGGCGAGCTCGCGCTGGGCGACCGGGTCGATCTGGGCGCCGGGATGCCGCACGTGGGCGCTGCGGATCGCGCCTCGCGAGCGGTAGACCTCCTTGCGCAGAGCCAGGCCGATGCCGGGTTGGAACTCGTAGCGTATGAGCGGGCAGGCGGCGTAGAAGGTCCGGCGCGCGGCCGCGACGTCTCCGCCGACGAACGCCCGGTAGACCGCGACCAGGACCTCGGGATACGAGAAGCCGGTCATGATGCCGTTCGCTCCGCGCTCCAGCTCCTCGAGGAAGTAGAGCCCGCCGAGCCCCCCGACGATGCCGATCTCG
The DNA here is from genome assembly GCA_023954415.1 of Trueperaceae bacterium. Taxonomy (NCBI): domain Bacteria; kingdom Thermotogati; phylum Deinococcota; class Deinococci; order Trueperales; family Trueperaceae; species Trueperaceae bacterium. The sequence goes on along the minus strand of JAMLIB010000002.1, from coordinate 166,365 downwards.
CACCCCATGGCCCGCAGCGCCGAGACCTTCGGAACGCTGGGCGTGTCCTCCAGCTTGATCACGCTCACGTTCCGCAGCTCGTCGTGCATCCGCGCCACGAGCGGCACGGTCATGCTCACGCCCGTCGCCGCCGGGTAGTCGTGAAGGATGATCGGAGTGTCGATGGCGGCGTCCATGCGCCGGTAGTACTCGTAGATGACGGCGTCGTTCTGCACGGGCGGCGGCGCGACCAGGAGCCCGCCAGCCCCGCGCGCCACGGCGTTCTTGCCGCGCTCCACCGCGAGATCGGTGCCGCCCGCTCCCGCGCCGGCGAAGACCGGCACCCGGCCGGCGGCGGCCTTCACGGTCGTCGCTATCACCTCGTCCTGTTCGCGTTGCGACAGCTTGGGGGCCTCTCCCAGCACGCCCAGCACCACGAGGCCGTCTACGCCGCGGCCGATCAGGAACTCCGTCAGCGTCTCGAGGCTGGCCAGGTCGAGCGCGCCGTCCTCAGTGAACGGCGTGGGCATGATGGTGTGAACGCCACCGAAAGCGGTCATGCTCTCTCCTTCGCGCGCAGCAGCTCCTCGCCGACGGGGTAGACGGGAACGGAGCCGAACGCCAGCAGGGCGTCGTGGAACCGCCGCGCTTCGCCTCCGACGTCACGCCGGAACTGCCTGATGGCTCGCGTACCGAGCCAGTACATCGACCTCGTGCTCGGCCACATGGAGTTCCTAGTCGTCTCGGTCCACGCGCGCTGCGAACCGATCCCCACCTCGTCCTCGTAGAAGGCGCGCATCTGCGCGAGGCTCCAGACCCCGGTATGGAGCCGGATGTCAGCGAGGCACATGGCCGTGTTCCTGAGCTCCGCATGCGCGAGCAGCAACTCCTCGGCAGGCGTGTAGAAGCCGTCCGCCTCGAGCAGCAGGTCCTGCGAGTAGCATGCCCACCCCTCGATCATGGTGCCGCCCGCGAGGAGGGCGATCCCGGACGCGCAGTCGGTGCCCGCCAGCCTGCCGAGCGATACCGCGGACTCCCTGGCGCGCGCGTTCTGCGTGTGATGTCCGATCGAGCCGTGGTGAACCGCGTGCGTGAGCTTGATGGTCGCGTAGCTCTGGCCTCGCAGGTAGGCGTCGAGGTCGGCCCCAGGGGCGAAGACCCAGTACGGGCTGGCGCTACCGGGGCTCATGGCCGCCGGCGACCGGTAGAAGAGGAAGTAGAGCTCGTGCGCCACGCCGCGCGCCCATTCGGGCAGGTAGGCGAACCGCAGCCCGTAACCGAGCGCGGGGGTCACCAGGCCGGCGCGCTCCGCCTCCGCCATCGCCCGCTCGTGCAGGCGGGAGTAGGTCGCGATCACGTCGGGTAGGGGCGGGTGATCGCCCTCGAGCCTCGCCAGTTGCGCCCGCCAGGACTCCTCCGGGTCGGCCGCGCGCGCCTTGGCCTCCAACGCGGCCCTGGCGCGCTCGAACCCCTCGAGGGCCAGCGCCTCGGCTTCTTTCACGGGCATGGGCAGCTGATGCACCTCGGCGAACAGGTGGGCGAGATAGCCCGCCGGTGCGGCCGGGTCCGAGTCGGCGGACGGCGCCAACGACGAGGCGAACGCAGCGGCGGCCTTGCAGGCCGCCGCCACCGCATCGGGAGGCACCGAGCCGGCGAGCGCATGGAGTGGAAGGCCGTGCGTGAGCAGGCGCTCGAGGGCCTGCGCCTCGAGCTTCGCTCGCGTCACCCAATCGGCCGGCGCTGCCGCGCCCGCCAGCCGCGCCGCGCCGGCTGCGAGGAACGCCGGCAGTGCTTCTACGCGCTGCCTGAGCGCGTCGCCCACGTGGCCGGACGGCGTGCGGAGGAGCAACGCTATGAGCCCGAACGCCGCCTCGCCCGTGTACCAAGCCGGGTTCGCGAGCCGCGGACGCGCCTCGTTCTCGCGCAGGGCGTGCTGCACGGCTCCATGTAGGGCCGCGCGCGCGATCCGGTCCTCGGCCGTGGCGCCCGCCGGCTGACGCCGCAGCTCGAGCGCCAGCGAGGCGAGTTCCGACGTCTCCTGCTCCAAGGCCGCGGGCGTGGCGGGAGGGAGCTCGTGATCCCGGTCCTCGTAGCCCATGAAGGTGCTGTCGACCGGGCGCAGCGCCAGGTGGAGGTCGAGGTACCTGCGGGTCAGGTCTTGCAGGGCCACGCCTACTCCGACGCGCCGTAGAGCGGCAGGTCGACCCAGCGGCGTTCCTGGCTGGCCAGGACGATGGCGTTGACGAGCTCCTGGCTCTTCGCGCCGTCCAGGAAGGTGCACTCCGGGCTCGTGTCGTCCAGGATCTCGTCGACGAAGTGGCGCACGAGGTTGCGGTAGTACAGCTCCGGCCACGGGGTGTTGAGGGTGGTGCCGGGGGGCAGCGCGCCGGCGGGCAGGTCGACCTTGCGGAACTCGACCTCGTCCGCCGTGGCGAGGTGGAGCGTCTCCGCGACGCCGAACTCGCTGATCAAGCGCGCGACGGCCGCACCCTTAGAGCCGTACACGCGCAACTCGACGCCGGGGTAGTTGCCCACGGCGATGTACGACGTCTGCAGCACGCCGTGGGCGCCGGTGGCGAACTCCACGGTGGCCACGGTGCCGTCCTCGATGCCGATGCGCCGCCGCCCCTCGTAGCCGCGCACGACGCGCTCGGGGATGAAGTTGCGCATCGTGGCGGCGACGCTGCCGAACTCGCCCGCGCACCACCGCATGAGGTCGAGGAGATGGGAGCCGTAACCGACGATGCTCGACGGCAGGAGGGTGTTCCAATCCGCGCCGGGTTCGACCTGGCGGATGGGGAAGTCGGGGTCGAGGAACTGGCTGTTCTGCTCGAAACCGTGCACGTGGAAGATCTCCCCGAGAGAGCCGTCGTCTATCCAACGCTTCAGCTGCCTCACGGCGGGCGAGTAGCGGAACGTGAACCCGAGCTTGGTGCGCACCCCGGCCTCCGCCGCGGCGGTCGCCGCCGCGAAGGCGTCGCGCGCATCGCGGGCGAGCGGCTTCTCCGAGAGCACGTGCTTGCGCGCCGCTATCGCCGCGAGGCTGAGGGGCAGGTGGGTGTCCGTTGGCGTGCACACGTCGACCAGCTCCACGTCCGGGTCGGCGATCAGATCGGCCGGGTCCGTGTAGACGCGCTCGACCCCGAACTGCGCCGCCAGCGCGTTGGCGCGCTCGGGCACCACGTCGCAGATGGCGACGAGCCGCGCCCTGTCGTAGGCGGCGTAGCCGGGCAGGTGGGCTTTCTCGGCCCAGGCATGGGCGCCGAGGACGCCGACTCCGAGTCTCTTCGCGCTCATGGCAGCTCCTTGCCGATACCGCGGACGTAGGCCTCCAGCTCGTCGTAGTTGTGAAAGCCGAGTTCTCGCTCGCCGGCCTCGATCTCGAGGATCATGGCGCCGAGCTTCTCCACGAGGCGCGTGTCCGCCCCGGCGCCCTTCCCGTACTCGACGAGCGCCCCGCTCATGGCGCCCACCTCCGAGGCGCGCTTCCGGTAGACGATGTCCCACCAGATGCCGGAGCCCTGCTTCTTGAAGACGTGCTCCGACGGCTTCTGGTCCTTCTTCAGGAGCCAGATGGCGTGGTCGATGTTGGCGATGAGCCGGCGGGTGTCCGCGGCCGTAGCGGGCTTGTAGTTGGCCGGATCGAAGAAGTCGAACGCCTCGACGGTTATGCCGCAAGCCTCCGCGATCTCGAGCGCCTCGCGCACCACCGCGCCCGCCAGTCGCGCGTACCTCTCGACGCCGAGCGTCTCATGGATCCGCGCGTCCGCCAGAGCGCTGAAGACGACCTGCTGCGAGTAGACCTCCTTCGCCCAGATCTGGCCCCAGATGTTGTCCGAGAGCTGGACTTCCGTGAGCGAGGACAGCGCCTCGGCCAGGTCGGCCAGCCGCCGCGTCCGCTGCCTCGTCATCTCGCCCAGTTGGATGGGCCCCTCGTGCACGAACTCGATGTGCCCCGGGTCGACGAGCGCGCCGCCGTAGTTCGGGATCGACCCCATGACGCGCTCCTCGCCGCCGATCCCCGCCTCGCTCAACAGCTCGGCGATCATGGGCTCGTTGAAGCCGTTCTGGTAGGAGACGATGAACGTCTCGCTGCTCATCAGCGGGAGGAGCAGCCTCACGGCGCCCTCCGTGTGCTGGGACTTGGTGGCTATCAGCACGGCTTCGAGAGGACCCTTGGCGGCCACGTGCCGCGGGAGCTCGTCGGGGGTGATGGCCGTCACGGGGATGACGAACTCGCCGCGGACGCCGTCGAACCTGAGGCCGCCCGCGTTCATCGCCTCGACATGCTCTCGCCACCGATCGACGAGGGTGACGTCGTGGCCCGCGCGCGTCATGTGCGCGCCTGCCAGGCCGCCGATGGCGCCGGAACCAACGATCAGTATCTTCACCGGTACTCCTTTCGCCCCGCGGCCGCGTGCGGGCGGCGGGGACGCCCTGAAGGGCTCACAGGCGCGGGTCGAAGGCGTCCCGCAGCCCGTCGCCCAGGAAGTTGACCGCGAGCACGGTCATGAGGATGAACAGGCCGGGGAACGTGGCTATCCAGGGGGCGATGTCAAGCCAGTCCCGCGACGAGTTGAGGAGGTTGCCCCAGGTCGGTGTCGGAGGCTGCACGCCGAAGCCGAAGAAGGAGAGCGCCGATTCCAGCAGGATGGCGCCACCGACCGAGAGGGTCGTGCTGACCAGGATCGGCCCCAGGGCGTTCGGGAGCATGTGCAGGAACATGATCCTGATCCCGGAACCGCCGAGCGCGCGCGACGCCTCGACGAAATCGCGTCCGCGCAGCGACAGGAACTGACTCCGAACGAGTCGCGCGGTCCCCATCCAGCCGAGCACGCCGATGATCAGGACCAACAGGTAGAGGTTGGGTCTTAGGAAGCCCGACAAGACGATCACGAGGGGCAGCAGGGGGATGGACAGGACCACGTCGGTGGCGCGCATGAGGACGTTGTCCGTGGCGCCCCCGTAGAAGCCGGCGAGCGCGCCGACGACCGTGCCGACGAGCGTCGCGATCAGGGCGCTCAGGAGACCGACGAGGAGCGAGACGCGAGCGCCGTAGAGCACGCGTGTCGCGTTGTCGCGGCCGAGATGGTCCGTTCCCATCGGGTGGGCAAGGCTGGGTGGGGTCGGCATGCCGAGCAGGGCGACGTCCTGACCGTCGAAGGTGTAAGGCGTCAGGTACGGAGCGAACACCGCGGCCAGGGAGAGGACGACCAGCAGCCCGAGGCTGGCGACGGCCAGCTTGTGCCTGCGGAAGCGCTTCAGCGCCTCGCCCAGGAAGGTGCGGGGAGCCCGCGCGGCTACGGGGTCAGTCATAGCGGATCCGGGCGTCGACGATGGAGTACACGATGTCGGTGATCAGGTTGATGGCCACCAGCGCGAACGACCCGATCATCAGGAGGGCCATGAGGACGGGGTAGTCGCGGCCGTTCATCGACTCGATGAACAAGCGTCCCATGCCCGGCCAGGCGAAGATCGTCTCGGTGATGACCGCGCCGGAGATCATGCCGGCGAAGTCGAGGGCGACGATCGTGATCACGGGGACGAGCGCGTTCTTCAGCGCGTGGCGGTAGATGACCGCCCGCTCTCCGAGGCCTTTCGCCCGCGCGGTCCGTATGTAGTCGAGGCCGAACACGTCCAGCATGGAGGCGCGGGTGAAGCGGCCCCAACTCGCCATGTACGCGACCGCCAGGATGGAGGCGGGCAGCGCGAGATGGCGGAGCCTGTCCGCCAACCCGCCGTCCCCGATCGTGTACATGCCGGCCGAGGGCAGCAGCTGCAGGTGGACCGCGAACAGCGATTGCAGCATGAGCGCGAGCCAGAAGATCGGCATGGAGAAGCCGATGAAAGATAGGAACGTGAAGGTGTAGTCGAGAGCGCTGTACTGCCTGACGGCGCTGAGGACGCCCAGGGGGATAGCGGTGGCCAGGGCCAACAGGAAGGCCGTGCCTCCGAGCAGGAACGTGGCCGGCATCCGTTCCCGGATGTCCTTGGACACCGCCCGGCCGGTGCGGATGCTGTAACCCCACTCTCCCCGAACGGCCGCTCCCAGCCACTTCACGTACTGGACGGGCAGGGGCTGGTCGAGGCCGAGCTCGCGCTTGATGTTGTCCAGCGCCGCCTGGCTCACACCCGGGATGTCGGCGTAGACGTCGAGCGGACCGCCGGGCGCCAAGTGCAACACGCCGAACAAGATGACGGAGATGCCCAGGAGCAGCGGTACCGCCGACAGAACCCGTTTGACGACGAAGGTGGTGAGGTTCACGGGCGTCCTTGCGCGAGGGCGACCGCGAGGGGCGTTGGGGCCCCTCGCGGCGCGGTCGTTCTTCTTACTTCGCGAGCCACCAGGGCGCGACTTGCCGGAAGTTGGTCTGGTTGGTCGGGTTGGAGACGAACCCTTGGAGCTTGTTCGTCGTCACGACGATGGACGGGGTCTCGAAGAGGGGGATGGAGGGCAGGTCGGTCAGAACGATCTGCTGCGCCTCGTGCATGTAGGCGGCGGTCTCGTCCGGGTCGAGGGAGCCGGCCGCCGCGTGGAGGGCGGCGTCGGCGTCGGGGTTGCTGTAGGCGCCGCCGTTGTTGAAGCCATCGGTGGCGTAGAAGGAGACGTAGGAGTCGATGGGGTCGGCGGGGGTGATCCAACCGGAGTACCAGACGTCGAAGCCGCCGCTGCGCCGCGCCTCGGAGAGCGCCGCGCCGGCCTTGTTGTCCGGCTTCAGCTCGATGCCGATGGCCTTCATCTGAGCGATCAGGACCTGCTGCGCGGTCTCGTACTCGGCCCGACCGGCTTGCGTCATGAAGTCGAACGAGAGGCGCTTGCCGTCCTTCTCCATGATCCCGTCCCGGCCGGGGGTGTAACCCGCGTCCAGGAGGAGCTGGCGTGCGAGCTCGGGGTCGTAGCCGTAGGTGGGCACGTCGTCGCTCGTGTACCAGAAGGTGGACACCACGAACGTGTCGATGGGGATCATGTAGTCGCCAAGCGCGCGGTTGAGCGCGGTGCGGTCGACGGCGTGCGCGAACGCCTGGCGCACGGCGAGGTCGGCCAGCTGCTCGTTCCTGAGGTTGAACGTGAGGTGACGGAAGGCCAACGTCTTGGCGCTCACGATCTCCAGGTCAGGGGTGTTCCTCAGCGTCGCCAACGAGGTGTAGGGCACGTTGTAGGCGAAGCCGACCTCGCCGGAGCGGAGTTGCGTCGTCTGGGTGTTCGAGTCCGGGATGATCTTGAAGATGATGCGATCCAGGTAGGGGAGCTGAACGCCGTTGGCGTCGGTCTCGAAGTAGTAGGGGTTGCGCTCGACTATGACGTGCTGGCCACGGCTGAACTCGGTCACCATGAACGGCCCGGCGCCGAACGGGGCGTCCCAGTAAGGGTCCTTGTTCAGGTCCTTGCCCTCGAGGGCATGCTTCGGGAGCACGCCGTAAGTGAAGAGCGACGCCTTGAAGCCGGAGTACACGCCGTCGTAGTAGACGACGGCGGTCAGCTCGTCCGGCGTCTCGATGCGCTCGATCTCGGCGGTGCCGTCCTTCTCGGGGCCCAGGTAGTTCGGGTCCTTCACGGCCTCCCAGGTGAACACCACGTCCGCCGAGGTGACCGGCTCGCCGTCCGCCCACTTGAGACCGGGGCGGAGGTGGTAGGTCACCGTCATCTTGGTGCCGTCCTCGCTCAGGACGATGCCGCCGTTCTCGAGCGTGGGCACCTCTTGCGCCAGGACGGGAACGTACTGGGCGTCGTGGTCCGGGGCCACGAGGCCCGCCAGGAACGTGGCCTGGACGTCCGTGAGGAAGCCGCTCGCGTACGGGTCGAGCGTGTCGAGGTCGTAGTTGAGTGCGACCGTAAGCGTGCCGCCGCGTTCTTGAGCTAGTGCCATTCCGACAAGCGGAATTGCTAGACATAGGGACCAGACGGTCCAGGAAACGAAGCGCCTTAGTCTATGCATCGATCGGCCTCCTCGAAATTCTAGTCACCCATGCCACTTAGGCGATTTGGGCAGCACGGTGTGATGTCGAGAGCTTACAGAGCGGCGGGGGCATTGTCAACGCTGCGTGGCATATGGTATTCCGCAGAGTAGAATCAGTGGGAGCCGAGGGAAGGAGACGAAAGATGCACGAGCTGGGAGACGGGCTGACCGCCAAGGACCGTGAGGTCGGACAGGAACTCGCGTCGGTGACGATGGGTATCGATCGCCTCGAGCGGGGGATGGCGTCCGGGACCGGAGCGCTGGATACCGAAGGCCTCGTGCCCCTCTACCTCGGGAAGGGCCTGGTGCAGGCCGCGGATATCGCGGGGTGGGAAGAGGCCCATGAGCGCATCGACGCCTTACAGGCCGCGGCCGAGGCGTATGAGGATGGTCCGCGGCGCATGCTCCTCCTCAGCTTCGTCGCTTCGCTCAGGGCCGCGGTTCAGCTGTTCAGCGGGCAGGAGCTGTCCTTCGCCGAGAAGCTCGAGCGCCTCGTCGGCGTACCGGCGGCTCCGGTCGCGCCCGAGCGGATGAGCGAGCTCGTGAGCGAGTTGGACGCCATGCTCGCCTCGTCCGGCTACTTGCACGGCAGCCTGGCCGAGCGCTCGAAGCGCTGGGAGGCGGAGCGTTCCGTCGACGGCGCGGAGGTCGCCACCCTGTTCGAGGAGCTGATGTCCGAGGCGCAGGAGCGGACGGACGCGCGCGTCTTCCCGACGGGCGACTACCACATGGCGCTGAACCCCGTGACCGACGTGCCGTACACGGCGAGGTGCCGCTTCGGGGACGGCCTCATGGACCTCAACGTCGACCTGAGCTTCACGCGCTCGGCCCTCAAGCACCTCGTGGCGCATGAGGTGTTCCCCGGCCACTCCACTCACATGCTGTTCACTCACGCTCGCGTGGTCGAGGGGATCAGCCCGGCCGACGCCCTGCTATGCGCGGCCAACCTCTCGACGGGCGCCGTCCAGGAGGGCATCGGCGACCAGGGCATCTTCCTCATCGATTGGGTCGACTCCCTCGACGACGCCATCTACATGCGCCTGAGAGCCTTGCGTTCGGCGGCGGCGACCAACGCCGCCTGGTACCTGATGGGCGAGCGGTGGGAGCCCGTGCGCGTGCGCGAGTACTTGCAGGAGACGGCCTTCCCGCAACCCGCTTGGCTCGACGGGCGCTTGCGCATGGCGGCGCACCCCTACAGGGGGGCGTTCATAGCCTCATACTGGTTCGGTGACGAGGCCGTCCGGGAAGTCCGCGAACGGGTCCCGGCCGACCGCCTCGGCGCCTTCGTCGAGTACCTCTATGGTAGCCTCAACACCGTTCAGAGCGTGAAGCAGTTCGTTTGAGTCATGGAAGATGCGCGGGTGGTAGTTTCCGATCGATCCCACGACCGCTCCGGCTCAGTGCGCGCCGTGGAGCGCGCCCTCAGGTTGATCGAGATACTGGCGCGCTCGCGCGGCCCCTTCTCCATCACGGACCTGGCGACCGCGGCCGAGCTGCCTGCGAGCACGGTGCATAGGCTCGTGCAGAGCCTGATGTCGCTCGGCTACGTCACCCAGCATCAGACGTCCAAGCGGTACGGCGTCGGGCGGGGCATAGCCGACCTGAACAGAGCCATGCTCCTGAAGCACGAGTTCAGCCAGCACGCCCAGCCGTACTTGGAGCGGCTCGTGGACGAGACCAAGGAGTCTGCCAGCCTGGCGGCTCTGTACGGGACGTCGATCATCTACCTCAACCATGTCGAGTCGCCCCTCATCATGCGGGTGTCGACGCCCGTCGGGACCCTGGCGCCGCTGCACTGCACGGCGTCCGGCAAGGTCTTCTTGGCCGATTTCGGCCCGGAGCTGTTCGAGGAGGTCGTGAGCTTCTCGGGCCTGGAGTCGTACACGCGTAGCACCATAGGCGTTCGCGCGGCGCTGGTCAGGCACCTCGAGGAAGTGAACCGCCAGGGTTACGCGCTCGACGACGAGGAGTACGAGGAGGGCGCGCGCTGCATCGCGGTCGGACTGCGTGGCAGCTCCGGGGCGGTGAGCGCCGCCATCAGCATCTCGGGGCCGTCCGTGCGGATGACGGACGAACGTATCCGGGAGTTGGCGAGGTTGGTTCGTGTGATCGCCGACGAGTTCGCCTACAAGATGCGTGAGCCGTGAGCCGCGGCCCTAGGGCGAGGCACGGCTTCCGAGCGTCCAGGAGAGCCAGATGACCGAAGTGCTGATCTGTTCCTACCTCGAGCCGGAGTTGGTCGAGCGCGTGCGCGCCGTCGACCCGCGGATCAACGTCCACTACCGGCCCGACCTGTTGCCGCGGCCGCGGTACGTGGCAGACCACGTCGGCGCGCCCCTCACGCGCACGCCGGCCGATCAAGCCGCTTGGGACTCGCTCCTCGCGGGAGCCGAGGTCCTGTTCGATTTCGACTACACCGACATGGCCGGCTGGGCGCGCAAGGCGCCGCGGGCGCTGTGGCTGCAGGCCTCCAGCGCCGGCATAGGCCAACTCGTCAAGCGCCAGCGCCTCGACGAGACGGGCATAGTCTTCACGACCGCCAGCGGCGTCCACGCGAAGCCGCTCGCGGAGTTCGTGATGATGGTCGTCCTCGAACACGTGAAGTGCGCCGACTTGGCGCGCGAGCAGCAGGCGCAACGGCTGTGGCGGCGCTTCACGACCGCCGAGGCCGCGGGCAAGACGCTCGCGGTCGTCGGCTTGGGCCGCATAGGCAGGGAGGTGGCCCGGTTGGCGCGGGCTTTCGACATGCGCGTGATCGCCAGCAAGCGCGATGTCGAAGGTCAGGACGCCGCGGCGCTCGGGCTCGACGCGCTCTACGGCGCCGATCGGCTGCACGACCTTCTCGCGCAGGCCGACTACGTGTGCTTGATCACGCCCCATACGCCCCAGACGGAGGGCCTGGTGGACGAGGCGGCCTTCGCGGCCATGAAGCCCGGGGCCGTCCTCATCAACATCGCCCGCGGCGCCCTCGTACGGGAGCCGGCGCTGCTGGCGGCCCTGGATTCCGGGCGGCTGGCACACGCCGCCCTCGACGTGGCCGCGGTCGAGCCGTTGCCGGCCGACAGCCCGCTCTGGTCGCATCCGAACGTCACCATCTACCCGCACTCCGCCAGCACGGGGGAGCGCGAGAACGAGCGGCTGGTCGAACTCTTCTGCGACAACCTGCGAAGGTACCTGGCCGGCGAGCCGCTCCTGAACCGGCTCGACACGGAGAGGATGTACTGACGCCGTGGAACGTCTCGAGATCTCCACGCGCGAGCACGAGGAGCGCGTCGCCACGCTCAAGCACGGGCTCGAGGCCGCCGGCTTCTCGGCGCTGTGCGTGTTCGGGCCGGTCCGCATCAGCTACCTCACGGGCTTCCACTTCGCGGCCACGGAACGGCCCGTCGTCCTCGTGGTGCCGGTCGACGGCGATCCGCACATCCTGATCCCGAGCCTCGAGGTGGACCACGTTCGCCAGCAGGCGAAGCAGCTCGAGCACGTGCGCACCTACCCGGAGTACCCGGGCGGGGGTTCTGGCAAGCATCCGATGCTGCACCTCCTCGACTTGCTGGTCGATGTCGGAGTGGCGAACGCGCGCCTCGCGGCCGACCTCGACGGTTACGAGCACAGGTGGGGGTACCGCGGCCCGTCCTTGAGCCAGGTCCTCGGCCACGCGGTGGCGACCCGCCTGGAGCTCGTAGACGACCTGCGCATCGTCAAGAGCCCGGCCGAGGTCGCGTTGGTCCGCGAGGCTTGCGTCTGGGGCGACCGGGCGCACCGCGCCATGCAGGACCTCATGGTCGAGGGCGCGAGCGAGCTGGCCGTCTCCCAAGCGGCGAGCCTCGCGACCACGGCCGAGATGCTCAGGCACTTGGGGGACCGGTACGTCCCGAAAGCGCGCGAGGGCCGGCCGGCGAACGCGATGTTCATCCGGGGGAGCAACACCGCCAACCCGCACGGGCTTCACGGGGGCGAGGGCCTGCAGCGCGGAGACGTGATCGTCACGGGCGCGTTCGGGGTCGTGGGCGGCTACGAGTCGGAGCTCGAGCGGACGATGTTCTTCGGCGAGCCTTCGGAGGCCTGCAGGCGGTACTTCGAGGCGATGCTCGCCGCCCAGGACGTCGCCTTCGCCGCGATACGGCCCGGACGGACCTGCGCCGACGTCGAGCGCGACGTGTCCGGCTTCATCAGAGACGAGCTCGGCATGGGGGAGTACCTGCGCCACCACACGGGGCACAGCTTCGGCATGGAGGGGCATGAGCACCCCTTCCTCGACCTGGACGACCATACGCCGGTACGGGCCGGCATGATCCTCTCGGTCGAGCCCGGCATCTACGTGCCCGGGCTGGCCGGGTTCCGGCACTCCGACACGGTCCTCGTGACGGAGGAGGGGTGCGAGCGGTTGTCGCTCTACCCGCGGGGGCTGGCCGAACTGGTGGTCAGCGGATAGCGCCTAAGCCTCTGCTCGCCCTCTAGCGGGTGACTTCGGCATCGGATGGGCGTTCCGCTCAAGGGATCAGGTACCTGGCCTCATCCCCGCCGCGAACCGCCCCCGTGAACATGCGCCTGTCGAAGGTGGCGAGCTTGGCCTCGTTGGCGGCTGCGAGCGCGAGCAGGTACGTGTCGGTGACCTGTGCCGAGGTCGCCAGGCGCTCTGGGGTCACCAGCTGCCCTCGGCCTGCCGAGCCAAGGACGCTCTGATCGTCCGCGACGAAGCGATGCCGACCGACAGACAGTAAGCTCCGCAGGCTCTCCAGCACGGTCTGGAGCGGTTGGTGGTTCGGGTACTTCGGGTGCGACACGATCCGTAGTACGCCGTTCTGGGTGGTCGGCGAAGACAGCCACGCCGCGCGGCGAGCTTCCGCGAACCACGCGTGCGCCCGGTCGTGATGCACGTGGAGCGGGTCGAGCAGGGCGATGAGGACGTTGACGTCCGGCAGGCTGGGCTTCACGGCGACTCGTCCCGCAGGCGGTTTACATCCGCCAGGGTCGCGCGCCCAGCCGCCTTGCCGGTAGGTAGGAGTCGGATGTCGTTACGTATGGACGTTGCTTCGGGCTTCGTCATGGCCGTGCGGACCAGGTCTGAGATGACGGTGCCGAGCGGCTTGCCGCTCGCTTCCGAGAGCTGCCTGGCATAAGCCAGGACGTCCTCGTCGATGGCCAACGTCGTGCGGTGCTGCATCATGCATCAAGCATCTAACATCGAAGACGCCTCGTCAACGCTCTCCCTGTGACCGCAACCGCCCGACGACGTAGTCAGGCGGCTCCTCACCGGCCTCCGCCAGCAACGCGAGCAGCTCGACGCTCAGGCGCGCCTTGAGCTCCGGGTGCGCCGCGTCCCAGTAGAGGTTCCTCAGCTCGTAAGGGTCCGCCTCCCGGTCGAACAGGAGGCAGAAGGCGTCGTCGCGGCCGAGGACGAACGTGTACCGCGGCGAGCGCAACGCCCGGTAAGGGTGGTCGCCGAACCGGTAACGGGTGTCGTTCCACTGCACGAGGACGGCATCGCGCAGTGGGCGACCTGGCGCCGCGGCGGACGACCGCCGCAGGGCGCCGGAGTGGTCGATGCCCTTGACCCCGTCCAGACCGGGCAGACCGCACAGGCCCAGGCAGGTAGGCGCGACGTCGAGGCCGCAGATGGGGTCGCGGTACTCCGCACCGACCGGCAGGCCGGGGTGCCGGAACGTCAGCGGGACGCGCAGCGACTCCTCGTACGGGACCTGCTTGTTGCGTAGGCCGTGGCTGCCGCCCATCTCCCCGTGGTCGGACAGGAACACGACGAGGGTGTCCTCTCCGAGGCCCGTGGCCTCGAGGTGGGCCAACAGCCGGCCGACGTTGTCGTCGAGGTTGGCGATCAGGCGGTAGTAGCCGGCCAGCTGCTCGCGCGCCCTGCCGGCGGACTCCGGCGGGACGTTGGGGCGCAACGTCAGGCTCGTGGGGTCGTAGAGCCCCCGGTAGCCGTCCGGCACCGGGTAGCCGGCCGAGCCGCCGGGCCCGCCGGCGCCCGGGTGGGGGCTCTCGTAGCTGATCACGTGGAACCAGGGTGTCCGTACGTCGCCGGCCGCCACGCGGCTCAGGTAGTCGATGCTGATGTCCGTGAGGGCGTCCGTCTGGTAGCCGGGCAGCCGGACGGGCTCGACCTTCTCGCCCGAGCAGATGTACGTCTCGTAGTAGTTGTTCGAGATGTTGAAGCCGAACCAGTCGTGGAAGCCGCCGCGCAGGCGGGGGTGGACCCAGAAGTCTTGTCCGGCCCAACCCTCGGGGCTCACCATGGCGGCCCCCGACTCGGGCGCGAGGTGCCACTTCCCCACGTACGAGGTCCGGTAGCCGGCGTCGCCGAACGCGTGCGCCACCGTGCGCGCCGACGGGTCAAGGAAGTCGCCGTGGCGCTCCACGCCGTTGAGGTTCGCCGGTTGCCCCGTCATCAGCGCCGCCCTGAACGGCATGCACACCGGGTACTGGCTGACGGCTTGCGTGCAGCGCACGCCTTCCGCCGCCAGCCGGTCGAGGGACGGGGTCATGGCGTTCGGGTCGCCGCTGGAGCCGAGTGCCTGGTAGCGCAGCTGGTCGGCGACGATCCAGAGTACGTTCGGCGGTCTCAGACGGCCATCTCCTCCAGCTTGTCGAAGTCGAGCTCGACCCCGAGGCCCGGGGCGTCCCCGATCCTGGCCGTGCCGCCGTCGACCTCGAGGCCGCCCAGTATCGGGGTGTCGCGGAACCAGAGGTGCCCTTCCGCGTCGATGGGGTAGGGGTCGCGAAGGGAGGCGGCCAGGTGGCAGTGCGCGGTGTCGCCGAGCTTGGTGAACGGCATGGTGTCCAGGCTTATGCCGACCCCTTCGGCTTCGCAGATCGCCGCTATGCGCCTGGCGTTCAGGTACCCTCCCACGCGGTTCATCTTCAGGACGATGCGGTCGCAGGCGTCGTGCTTGACGGCCTGCAACATCGCTTCCGGCGAGGTGATGGTCTCGTCGAGGATCAGCGGCACCGGCAGGGCGTTCCTCACGTAACCGTGGCCGGCGAAGTCCAGATGATGCAGGGGCTGCTCTAGCGACAGGTTCGGGTAGAACCGGTCATGGGTCAGCCACTCGACCGCGCGCACCGCGAACTTGGCCGTCTGCCACGACTGGTTCGAGTCGGCGTCGATGTAGATGTCGGGCGGCACCGCCTCCAGGACGGCCTGCAGCATGCCGAGCTCGTGCCGCACGTTGTCCATGCTGTAACCGCCCATGATGAAGCTGTCGCCCACCTTGATCTTCAGTCCCTTGAAGCCCTTGGCGACGAACTCGAGGGCCGACGCGACCTTCTCCTCGGCCGTCTCGTCGTACAGGTTGGTGAGCATCTCGAACTCGGTCCGGTAGGCGCCGCCGAGCAGCTCGTAGACGGGCACCCCGTAGGCCCGCCCGGCCAGGTCGTGGAGGGCCATGTCGATCGCGGCGCGGGCGGGTTGGGTGCCGGGCGGCTTCTCGCCGCTCACCGGGTGGATGCGGCGATGGACGTCGTGGAAGTTGAGGGGGTCCGCACCTACGAGCACGGCCGCCGAGTCCTTCAGCCACTCGAGCAGCGTCCCGCTCGTCTGGTTGAAGTACGACCGGATGGTCGCCGCCTCGCCTAGGCCGTACAGGTCCGTGTCCGTGTTGACGCGTATCAGGATCGTGTCCACCCGCGCGATGGCCGACAGCTCGTCCTCGGCGCGGTAGCCCGTCTTCACAGGTTGCATGCGGATGGGGAACAGGTCGATGCCCGTGATCTTCACGGACTACCTCCAATCGGCTGGCAGGATGCCGGCGGCGTGGGAAGGGAAGTGGGCGAGCAGTCGCACCGTCGCCTCGACGTCGTCGAGGTGGCAGAGCTGCACCGTGGAGTGCATGTAGCGGGTGGGCGCGCCGATGGTGGTCGCCCAGGCGCCGAGGTTCCGACGTTGGATCTCGGAGGCGTCGGTCGCCCCGCCGAGGTTGCGTTGGCAAGCTATCCCGTGACGCTCGCAGGTGGCCAGGAGGCCCGCGATCAGGCCGGGGTTGCCGATCGTGCGGTTGTCGACGAGGTAGATGCCCGTTCCTTCGCCGAGGGCGCATTGGCGCTCGTCCGGTGCCGCGTACGGCGTGTCGGACGGCAAGCTGCCATCGATGGCGAGGGCGATGTCCGGCTGGACGGCGTGCGCCGCCGTGGGCACGCCGCGCACGCCGACCTCCTCCTGGACCGTGCTGACCGCGTAGACGTCGATGGGGGGCGCCTCGATCCGCTTGAACGCCTCGATGAGGCAGTACACGCCGATGCGGTCGTCGAAGTTGCGCCCTACGACCACGTCATCGTTGAGGAGGTCGAACTCCGCCGCGAGGGTGATCACGTCGCCCATGTGGACCCGCTCGTGAACGTCGGCGGCCGCGCGACCGAGATCGATGTACAGCTCCTTCATGGGGAAGACGCGCTCCCGGTCCTGCGCGGTTCCGAGCCAGCCGGCTTGGGGGGCTATGACGCCCTTGAGCTCGTGCCTGCCGTTCTTGGTCCCGTGCACCACGACCCGCTCGCTGATCAGGGTCCGTGGGTCGAGGCCGCCGACGGCCTGGAAGCGGATGAAGCCGTCCGCGTCGACGTGCCTGACGAGCATGCCGATCTCGTCGACGTGCGCCGCGTACATGAGGCGGCGAGGCGGTACGCCTCCACTTGCTACGGCTCGCTTCAGGGCTATCACGTTGCCCATGCGGTCGCGCCAGATCTCGTCGGCGTGCGCCTCCAGCTCCGCGTAGACGATCTCCTGCGCTGCGTGTTCGAAGCCGGATACCCCGGGCGTGTTCACGAGTCGCTCCAGCAACCCGAGGTCGGTAGGCCGTGTCATCGCTCGATCATTCCGTTCTCGCCTTCCTCGCGCCCGTAAGGGCCGGCGCGATACGAACTCAGCGTGAGTGGGGGTCCAGGGCGTCGCGCAGCCCGTCGCCTAAGAAGTTGAAGGCCAACATGACGATCGCGAGGGCGAGCCCGGGGTAGATCGCCAGGTGTGGGTGGCTACGCATGGAGGAGAACCCCTCTGCGATCATCGTTCCCCAGGAGGGCGTGGGGGGCGTTACCCCGATGCCGATGAAGCTGAGGAACGCCTCCGTGCCGATGAAGGCTGGGATGGAGAGCGTCACCTGCACGATGAGCGGTCCGGCGATGGCCGGCACCAGGTGCTTGAAGATGATGCGGCGGTTGGACGCTCCCAGCGCTTTCGCGGCGGTGATGAACTCCGAGTGCCGCAGTGCCAGGGCCATGCCGCGGGTGAGGCGCGCCATGCCGACCCAGGACGTGAGGCTGATGCCCACGATGATGAGGAACATGCCGCCCAGGCTCGCGTCGAAGCGGCTGATGGCGGACATGACAGGGTTGCTGGCGATCCCTCCGCCGAAGCCGGTCTTGAAGGCCACCATCAGGAGGATGATGAAGAGCAGCCCGGGGAACGCGTAGAGCACGTCGACGATCCGCATCAACACGTCGTCGAGCCGGCCGCCGAAGTAACCCGCTATGACGCCGTACACGAGCCCAACGGTGAACGCGAAGAACGCGCCGAGGAAAGCGACGGCGAGCGAGATGCGCGTGCCGTAGATCAGGCGCGAGAGCATGTCGCGCCCGAGGAAGTCCGCTCCGAGTGGGAACCGCGCCCCGGGTCTGGCGAAGTTGGCCGACAGGTCCCCGGCTGCGTAGTCGTGTGGCGCGACCTGAGGAGCGAAGACCGCCACGAACACGAGGATGACGAGCACCCCGATGCTGAGCATGGCGGGCACGTTCCTGCGCAGGCTTCGCAGTGCTCGAGCCGCGGGCGCGTCGCTGCGCTTGCGCGACTCCGTCTGGGTGACGCCCACCATCAGCCGGCGTCCTCCAGGCGCATGCGGGGGTCGATGAGGTAGTAGGAGAGGTCAACCACCAGGTTCGAGACGACGAGCACCAGGGCGTAGAGAAGCGTGGTGCCCATGATGACCGGGTAGTCGCGGGACGCGACCGAATCGACGAAGTAGCGGCCGAGCCCTGGGATCGCGAAGATCTGCTCCACCACCATGGAACCCGTGACGAGCGAGGCGAAGAGCGGCCCGATCACCGTGATGACCGGTATGAGCGCGTTGCGCAGCGCATGCTTCGTGACGACCCGCTCCTCGGTCAGGCCCTTCGAACGGGCGGTGCGGATGAAGTCCTGGTGGATCGTCTGCAACATGCTGGCGCGCGTCAGGCGCGCGAGGACGGCGGCGCTACCGAGGCCGAGCGTCAAGGCGGGCAGGACGGCCTGTTGCCAGGTGCCCCAGCGCGCCACCGGCAACCAACCGAGCTCGAGCGCGAAGCCCCAGATGAGGAGCGGCCCCAGGGTCATCGCGGGAACCGACACGCCGGCTATGGCGACGAACATCCCGAGGTAGTCGACGAGGGTGTTCTGCCTCACGGCCGAGAGCACCCCGATAGGGACGCCGACCACGAGGGCGACGCCGAGGGCCAGCACTCCGAGGACGGCGGACGGCGGGAGGTGCTGGCGGATTATCTCGTTGACCGTGCGGTTGCGCTGAAGATATGAGGGGCCGAGGTCGCCGCGTACGGCGCGGCCCATGTAGTCCAGGTACTGCGTGACGAGCGGCTTGTCGAGACCGTAGAACGCCTCGAGGTTGGCCTTCACCTGCGGTGGCAGCGGCTTGTCCTCCGTGGCGAACGGACTGCCCGGCACCGAGTGCATCAGCAGGAACGTGACGACCGAGATGACGAGCAGTACCGGCACCAAGGCGAGGACGCGTCTGACTACGAGTACTGCCATTGCGGTCGGTCCCTTGAAAGGTGGCGGCCTGATGGACCGCGCCGTAGTGGTGTCGCGTGGGCATGGCCCGCGCGCGGCTGTCGGGGGCAACCGAGTGTACCCGGTTGCCCCCCGACCTTAGGTCTACTTCAGTCGAGCGTCCACTTCCAGAACGCGCGGTTGTAGCCGGGCGCGACCATGTCACGGTGGAGGCCCGGGCGGATCAGCAGGTTGACGGCGCCCCAGTAGATGGGGAGCGTGCCGGCTTCTTCCTGCACGAGGATACGCTCGGCCTGGGTGTAGAGCTCGGTGCGCTTGCCCACGTCCTGTTCGACGGCCGCCTCGGCGACCACGCGGTCGTACTCGGCGTTCCTGAGCAGCGCCTTGGAGCCGACGTCCGAAGTGAAGAGTTCGGCGTGGATGTTGTTGGCATCGGGGTAGTCCATGCCCCAGCCCATGCGCCAGACGTTGTAGGCGCCGTCGTTAGCGACCTGCGAGTACGTGGCCCCTTCGACCGACTGCAGTTCGACCTTGGCACCCAGCGTGTTCTGCCACATCTGCTGCACGGCCTGCGCGATGCGGCTGTTCGTCTCGGAGGCGTTGAAGGCGAGGGTGATGGTGGGCAGCCCTTGGCCGTTCGGGTAGCCGGCTTCGGCCAGGAGTTCCTTGGCGTGCTCGGGGTCGTACGGGATGCCGACGCCGGCGGATGCGGGGACGTGCCCGACGGAACCTGGAGGTGTGAGGGTCGGCGCGACGATCTCGCCGCCCTTGGTGATGAAGTCCACGATGGACTGCTTGTCGGTGGCTGCTGCGAACGCCTGGCGGACGAGGCGGTTGTCGAACGGTGCCCTGATGGCGTTGAAGTCGTAGCGGTAGAGCGTCGTGGACGGGCCGCTATGGAACTGTTGGCTAAGGACGGGGTCCGCCTTTATCCGGTCGAGGTCGTTGGCTGGGACCGCGACGGTGTCGAGGTCACCGCTCTCGTAGAGGGCGAGGGCCGTGGACTCCTGGGCGACGCGGTAGAGGTTGACCGTCTTGATCTGGACCTCGTCAGCGGCGTAGTAGCTGGGGTTGGCTTCCAGGACGGCGATGTCTTCCTGGTCGAGGCGCGTGAGCTTGTAGGGGCCGTTCACCACGACGTTCTCGGGCTGAGTCCAGGAAGCGCCGAAAGCGTCGATCGTCCACTGCGGCACGGCGTGCCCGATGGTCGCCAGGGACGAGAGGAACCAGGAAGCCGGCGCGGTGACCTCGACGGTGAGGGTGTGATCGTCGACGGCCGTCACACCGAGGGTCGTGAGGTCGGCGACCTCGCCCTGGTTGATCTCGCGGGCGCCCTTGACGATGTAGATGCGGTAGGCCATCGGAGCGGCCGTGGCGGGGTCGGCGATGCGCCTGAAGCCGTTCACGTAGTCTTGGGCCGTCACTGGGTTCCCGTCAGACCAGTTCCAGCCCTCGCGGATGTGGAAGGTGTAGGTGAGGCCGTCGTCCGAAACCGTCCAGGACTCGGCGCCGGCCGGCACGCTGCGGCCGGTGTCGAAGTCGTACTCGACGAGCGGCACGAACTGGTTGGACGTGAGATCGTACAACCAGTTGGCCGTCGGGTCGATGACGGCGGTGTTCTGGTCGAGCGTGACGTTCAAGGTCTGGGCGCTCACCAGGCCGGTGAGGAGGGTGAGCGCTGCGAGCAGCACCCTTACGGCGTTCCGGACTCGCGACATGTTGCACCTCCGTTGTGGCTTCGGCTTTGAGTGTAACGTTATACCTAGGGTCGGCATCTGTCAATCATTTAGACTCCCGGGAGTGATGAAAGGGGGCTGCAGCATGAGCGACGGGTCCACGCCGGTGAACGGTCAGGGGTGGCGATCTGGCGTAAGCGCGCAAGCCGGCTCGAGGTGCGCCGGATGGCGGTGAGACGTTCTACTCGCACGACCAAGCGCGTGACCTTGCGCGAGGTAGCCGAGGAGGCCGGCGTCTCCGTCGGCATGGCCAGCCGCGTCCTCTCGAACTACGGCTCGTTCAGCGCCAAGACCCAGAGCGCCGTCATGGCGGCCGCCGAGCAGCTGGACTACCGCCCGAACGCGTTGGCCCGCTCGCTGCGCGTCGGCCGCACCAAGGCCGTCGGAGTGGTGGTGTCGAATATCGTCAGCTACCACTGGACGACCTTCATCCGCGGCATCGAGGCCGCGGCGCAGGAGCGCGGCTACCAAGTGCTGCTCGGCACCACGGCCGACGACCCCGCGGTCGAGCGCCGTTACCTCAAGGCCCTCCAGGAACGGAACGTGGACGGCATCATCCTCTCGCCCGCGCCGGAGAACGAGGGGTTCGTGGCCAAGCTCATCGAGGACGGCGTGCGCATGGTCCTCGTCGAGTGCGCCAACCCCGAGCTCAAGGCGCCGCGGATCAACATCGACGACCGGCCCGCGGCCCAGCGCGCCACGGAGTACCTGCTCGCCTTGGGGCACCGCCGCATAGGGATCGTCGCCGGCAACCAGGCGTTGAGCTCGGGTCGGCGGCGGTTGGCGGGCTACCGGGACGCCCTCGCGGCGGCCGGGCTGAAGCCGGACGACGCGCTGGTCGGCCTCGGCGAGTACAGGTACGAGCCCGCCTACCGGTCGGTCGAGGCGCTCATGGCGCTGGCGAACCCGCCCACGGCGCTCCTCGTCTGCAACGAGCTGATGACCGGCGCCGCGCTGCAATGCCTCAAGGACCGCGGCGTGGACGTGCCGGGCAGCGTCTCGGTCGTCGCGTTCGACGACCCGGCCTGGACCTCGTTCATGCGGCCGGGCATCACGACGGTGCGCACGCCAAGGGTCGAGATGGCCCGGCTGGCCCTGCACACCATGCTCGCCATGCTCAACGATCCGTCGGGTCCGGCGGCCGCGCCTACCGAGAGCATCGTCACGACGGAGTTCGTCGTCAGGGAGAGCTGCCGGTCTGTGAGGCCGTAGCGCGCGTGGGTCGGTGGGCGGCCCCCGCTCAGGCCGTCTGCTCCCAGAGGCGCGCGTAGCCTTCGAACGGCCCGGGACCGGCCGCGCGCATCAAGGACTCCATCTCGTCCAGCTCGTAGGGCGCGTCGCTCGTGAGGTTCTCTGTGCCCGTCTCGGTGATCACCACCGTGTCCTCGACCCGTAGGTACTTGCGCTCCTCCGGGACGATCAGTTGCGGGTCGACGCTGATCACCATGCCGGGCCGCAGCTCCTCGCCCCGGTAGTGGCCGACGTCGTGGACCGCCATCCCGACGGGGTGGGACAGGTGGTAGGGGAACGCCAGCGCGCGCCGGGCCGCCTGCTCGTAGATCGGCTTCTCCCAGGCCGTCGAGTCCACGTGGGCGCGCATCCTCTCGGCGGCCTCTGCGTGGACCCGCTCGGCCGTGACGCCGGGGGCCAGCAGCTCGAGCAGCGTCAGGTGGTAGCGCACCATGTAGCCGTAGAGCTGGCGCTGGGTGGCGGTGTAGGCCCCGTTCACGGGCCACATGCGCGTGATGTCGGACGCGTAGTAGCGGTAATCGGGACCGCAGTCGAACAGCACGAGGTCGCCGTCTCGCAGCACGGCGTCGTTGGCGTTGTAGTGGCCGTACCACGCGTTGTCCCCGCTGGCGGCGATGGCGCGATAGGACACGTCGAGGGCGCCGTGGTCGAGGTAGACGAAGCGCGACGCAGCTTCCAGCTGGTACTCGGCGGCCCCCGGCCTGGTCGCGCGCAGCGCCGCCAACAGGCCGTGGGCGCTGAGGCGCCCGGCCCGGCGGAGCAGCTCCACCTCGGCGGGCGACTTCACGAGCCTGAGCGCGTCGAGCACGGGCGCCAGATCGCATAGCTCGGCCGCGGGCAGCCGTTCGCGCAGGAGCTTCACGAAGTGGCGGTTCCTGTCCAGGCGCCCGTCCCACGGGTCGGAGACGCGCTCCTGGCCGGCGCGCTGCAGGGTGTCCCACGACTGCAGCGCGCCCTCACCCTGGCGCAGCGGCGTGTGCAGCGACCGCACCCGCTCGAGGAACGCCGCCAGCTCGTCCAGGCCGTGCACCTGGTCGACGCCCGTCACGCGCTCGGCGTGCGCCGGGTCGGAGGCGCTAACGATGACGCCCTCGCTCTTGAGGCGGTGCCCCGGCTGGTAGGGCAGGAACAGGTGCGCGGTGTCGCCGTCGCGTCCGTCGATGGCCAGGTAGGCGTGTGGAGACTCTACGGGGCAGAGGTAGTAGAGGTCGTTGTACTGGCGGAAGCGAGCGTGGGCAGAAGGCTGCGGCGCGCCCTGGAGCAGCGCGACCGGCGCCGCGTGGCGCGTTCGCAAGGCAGCCATCAACCGCGAGCGTCTCTCCCTATGTTCCTGAAGCGTGATCATGCTGCTCCTTCCGACCGGCCCGGTCTGGTGCGCGAGGCGCGTAGGCTCATACGAGGCGGTAGAACCGGCGGGCGGTGCCCGCCAGCACGGCGGCTCGTTCCGCGGCGCTCAGGCCGGCCAGCGACCGCCTCGCCAGGTCGATGGTGGTCGAGTAGTCCGCCGCGCACGTGCAGACCGGCCAGTCCGAGCCGAGCATCACGCGCTCGGCCCCGAACGCCTCCAGCGCCACCTCCAGGTAGGGGAGCAGGTCGTCGGCTCGCCAGTCGACCCAGTCCGCTTCCGTGACGAGCCCCGAGAGCTTGCAGTAGACGTTGTCGCGCGCCGCGATGGCCCGGAGGTCGCTCGCCCACGGCTCGAACGCGCCGTCGGCGACGCGCGGCTTCGCCAGATGGTCGATCACGAAGCGCTGGTCGGGCAGGAGGTCGACGAGGGCCGTGGCCGGGCGCAGGTGCTCCGGCCGCAGCAGGAGGTCGTAGGCCAGGCCGGCGCGCTGGACCGCCTTGACGCCCCTCACGTGCCCGGGCGAGACGGCGTAGTCGAGGTCCGGCATGTCGTGGATGAGCTCCCGGGCCCCCACCAGGCGCGGCTCGGGCGCGAGTCGCTCCAGGTCGTGCTCGAGCCTCGGCGAGGAGAAGTCGAACCAGCCGACCACCCCGAGCACCGTTGGCTCGGCGACCGCCAGCTCGAGGAGCCATTCGGTCTCGCGCAGCATGCGTCTGGCCTGCACGGCGACCGTGCCGGTGACGCCGGCCGCCCGCATGAGCGGGGCGAGATCGGTGGGCAGGTGATCGCGCTTGAGGGCGGCCTGCTCTTCCGACATCCAGGGGTACTCGGCGGGATGGTAGCGCCAGAAGTGCTGGTGGGCGTCGATCGTCTCGGGAGGGGCCTGTCCTTCCGGGGCGTCGCAGGGAGCGACGCTCATGCCCCGTACGCCCATCGCCGGTTCATGACGGGCTCGAGCAGGCGCTGGACCTTGGCTACCAGGTCGAGGTCGGGAGGGCTGCCGAGCCACCCTAGGTTGCGCCTCAGGGTGCCCGGGTCGGCGCAGCTGAAGAGGGTGACGGGTAGGCGAGACTCCGAGGCGGCGAACTGCAGCGCCAGGCGCGCGATGGGCACGCCCAGGCTCGCCGTGAGGGCGGCGGCTTGCGCGAACAGGGCGCGCGCCTCGGGCGGCGCCGGGTGCCACGCCGCCGGCTCGCTGCCGCAGAGGAGGCCGCTGGCGAACGGGGCGGCGTTGATGACGCCGATCCCGCGGGACCCGAGCAGGGGAAGGAGCTCGTGCGCCCGCACGTCGCACAGGGTGTGGTGGTTGTGGAGCAGCGCCGCGTCCAGCCGGACCTCGAGCAGGGTGCGCTTCCACTGCTCCATGAAGTAGATGCCGGCACCGATCGCGCCGACGATCCCCTCGGCCTTGAGGGCGTTCAACGCGGGGAACCCCTCGGCGATGGCCTGGTCCATGTGACGCCCGCCCTGGTAGTCGAAGTCGTGCAGGTGCACGATGTCGAGGCGATCGGTCCCGAGGCGCTCGAGGCTCTCGGACACGGAACGCCTGACGCCGGACTCCGAGAAGTCGAAGCTGTCGACGCCGCTCTTCGAGGTCGTCTTGCCCGCCTTGGTCGAGAGGACGTAGCTCCCTCTAGGGACGCCGCGGAGCGCGCGCCCCAGCAGGGCCTCGGAGCGCGTGGCGCCGTAGGCCGGCGCCGTGTCGAACAGCGTCATGCCCGCCTCGAGGGCGGCGGCTACCGTGGCGATGGCGTCCGCCTCCGCGACCGGCCCGTACACCCCGCCGATGGCGGAGGCGCCGAGGCCGACGACGCTCACGTTCAGCCCGGTGCGACCGAGGGCGACGACCTTCACGACAGCCGCACCAGCGCCTTGACGAGCGCGGTCGACCCGCTCGCCCAACCGGGGAACTCGCGCACGGCGCCCTGCAGGTCCGTGCGGTCCGTGATCCATGTGCGCGGGTCCGTGGCCTCCGAGCGCAGGGCGCTCAGCACCTCCTCGAAGTCGCGGCGCGTGGCGTTGCGGCTCGCGAGGATGCTCAACTCCTTGCGGTGGACGGTGGGGTTCTCGAACGTGAGCTGGTGCCGGGTGTGCCCGACGAGCACCACCCGCCCTCCGGGGGCGACCAGGTCGGGAGCGGCCTGCATGGAGGCGACGTTGCCGGTAGCGTCGAAGACGACCGTCGGTAGCTCCCCTCCCAAGGCGTCGCGTAGGCGCTCCGCCAGTCGCTCGCCCCCTGCCACCGGCGTCGCGAGGCGCGTTCCCTCCATGAAGGCCAGGCGGTCGGGGCTGCGATCGACGCCGACGAGGCCGGCGCAGCGGCGGGCCGCGGCCGCCAGCACGCCGAGGCCGATGGGGCCCACGCCGATCACGGCTACCGTGTCGGTGGGCTCGAGGCGGGCACGCGCCGCGGCGTGCGCCCCGATGGCCAGCATCTCGGTGAGCGCGAGACGGTCGTCGTCGAGATCGTTGGCCGGCAGCAGCAGCCGTGACGGCAGGGTGAAGCGCTCCCTCAGGCCCCCGTCGACGTGGACGCCGAGCACGGTGAGCCGTTCGCAGCAGTTGCCCTTGCCGCGCTTGCATGCGCCGCACCGACCGCAGTCGAGGTACGGGATCACGGTGCAGCGATCGCCGACGGCGAGCCCGGGCGCGGGCGAGCCGAGCTCGAGGACCTCGACGGCCAGCTCGTGACCAGGCACGACGGGGTACTCGATCATCGGCTGATCGCCGAGGAAGGCGTGGAGGTCGGTGCCGCACACGCCGACGCTCAGCACCCTCACCAGCGCCTCGTTCGGCGCCGGCGGCCGTGGCTCCGGGAGCTCCACTGCCACCAACCGGCCTGGCTGTCGTAGGGATAGTGCGCGCATGAGCGTCTCCCTTGGGGTGGACTCAGTTGAGTATAACGATTTACCGAACGCCGCACGCCTTGCTTGCCGGTCGCCGGGGTGCTACCATTCCCTCAGTACGAAAAGAGTTTTTACTGTACGAAAGGATTTCGCGATGCAGGCTACGTTCAGGAACGGACGCCTCTTCCGAGAGGGACGGTTCCAAAGGGCTGACATCGAGGTCGTTGACGGGCGCATCGCCGCCATCAACGCTTCCACGGCCCCGGGCCGCGCTGGGACGGACGTGAACGAGGTCGACCTGGGCGGGGCCTTCGTGATCCCTGGCCTCGTCGACGCTCACACCCATCTCGTTCTCAGTCAGGATGCGGCGCGAGCCGAGCCGCTGAGCGCGCGGGTCCTCAAGGGCGTCAGGAACGCGCGTGTCCAGCTGCGCTCCGGTGTGACGAGCGTGCGCGACGTCGGCGGCCCGGGTCGGATCGCGGTCGAGCTGAAGGAGGCCATCCGCGCCGGCATGGTCGAGGGTCCGAGGGTCGACACCAGCGGCTCCTTCGTCTGTGCCCCCGGCGGTCACGTCAGCTACTGGGGGCGGGAGGCGACCGGCGAGGAGGAAGCGCGGCTGGCCGTGCGCGAGCAGCGCGCCGCGGGCGCCGATTTCATCAAGATCATGGCGAGCGGCGGCGTCGCCGACGAAGGCGAGGACCCGGAGGCCCCGCAGTTCGAGCCCGGAGAGCTGCGGGCGCTGGTCTCAGAGGCCGCCTCGACGGGCACCTACGTGGCCGCCCACGCGCACCCCGCGACGGCCATCCGGCTCTGCCTCGAGGCGGGGGTCCGCACCATCGAGCACGCGAGCTTCATCGACGAACGCGGGGTAGAGCTGGCGGTGGAGCGCGGGGCCTACATCGTCCCGACGTTCATCGTCTACGACGTGATCGCCCGCTCCGAGACCCTAGGCGGCTTCCAACGCGACCTCGCCGCGCGGGTGCTCGAGAAGAAGGCGGAGGCCTTCCTCGCAGCGGTGGCCGCCGGCGTCAAGTGGGGGGCCGGCACCGACGCGGGCACCTACATGCCGCAAGGGCAGCTCTGGCAGGAGCTCCTCTTCATCGAGCGCCTCGGCGTTCCCGCCGAGGCCGTCCTCACGGCCGCCACGCGGACGAACGCGGAGATCCTGCAGACGGACGAGATCGGTCGCCTCGAGCCGGGCGCCTGGGCCGACCTGCTCGTACTGGCCGCCGACCCGACCGCCGATCTGACCACGCTCAGCACCCCCACCCTCGTCGTGAAGGGCGGGGTAGTCGTTCACCGAGACCAGAACTCGGCGCCGCCCTCGGCGTCCAACCCAGCATGAGGAGGAAGAAGATGAAGCTCAGAACGGTAGTTGGCTCGTTGCTAGCCTGCTTGGCCATCGCCCTCACCGGCGTCGGCCTGGCGCAGACGGCCGGAGGCTCGGTCGTCATCGCCATCAACGCGGAGCCGGACTCGCTCGACCCGCAGAAGAGCGCCACGGCCGTCGTCAACCAGGTCATGCGCTACATCGGCGACACCCTCGTCAACAAGGACCTGGACGGCAACTACATCCCCGGCCTTGCCACTTCCTGGGCGCCGTCGGCCGACGACACGGTCTGGACCTTCACCCTGCGCGAGGGCGTCACGTTCCATAACGGCAGGCCCGTGAACGCCGAGGCCGTGCGGGCGTCGTTCCTGCGCGCCAAGGACCCGGCCACCCAGAGCGCGGTGGCGGCGGGGCTCCTGGCACCCGTCGACGACGTCGTCGCGGTGGGCGAGTACACGCTGGAGTTCCACCTCGCCAGGCCGTACTACTTGCTGATCGAGAACCTCACCCAGCAGGCGCTCGCCGTCATCGACGCGCAAGCGGCGGCGGAGCTCGGTGCCGACTTCAACCGCCGACCCGTGCTCACCGGTCCCTGGAAGGTCGGGCCGTGGGCGAGCGGCAGCCAGATCACCCTCGAGCGCAACCCCGACTACGCTTGGGGTCCCGAGTACGCTCACGACGGCGCCGCCTACCTGGACACGATCGTCTTCCAGGTGATCCCCGACCAGGCCACGGCTACGGCCGCGTTCCTCGCCGGGAACGTCGACCTCCTGACCGTCGCGCCGAGCGATGTCGAGCAGCTCAGCGACGCCGGCGGCTACACGATGCTCAGCTTCATGCGTAAGGGCCTGGGCCTCTACATGGCCTACAACGTCAACAAGGCGCCGTTCGACGATCCGCTCGTCCGCCGGGCCATGGCGTACCTCATCGACAAGGACGCGCTCGTCGCCGTGTCCTTGCGCGGTCTCGGCCAGCCCGCCTGCGGGCCGCTTCCGCCCAGCATCCTGGGCTATTGGGACGGCATCTGCGACTACGCGGCGCCTTACGACCCGGCGCGTGGCCTCGAGATCCTCGCAGAGGCCGGTTACACCCAGCAGGGCGGCAAGCTCGTCAAGGACGGCCAACCCCTCGCCTTCTCCATCATCACGTCGAGCACCTACGGCTGGCCCCAGTCCGCGCAGGTCGTGCAGGCCATGCTGAAGGAGCTGGGCATCACCGTGGACGTCGAGCTGGTCGAGCACACGACGCTGCTCGCCCAGGGCCGCGAGGGCGCGCACCAGGCCATCTTCCTCGGCTACACCTACACGTCGGCGGACATCCTCAACTCCTACCTGAACTCCGCCAACATCGGCACCGGCTACAACTGGGCGCATTACGCCGACCCCGAGATCGACTCGCGCCTCGCGCTCACGCGCGGCACGTCGGACGACGCCCTGCGCGCCGAGACCTACGCCGAGCTCCAGCGGATGGTCCTCGACCTGGGCCTCTGGCTCCCTCTATGGATCAACGACAACTACATCGCGTTGCAGCCGCGCGTCGAGGGTGCGCAGCTGAGCAAGGAAGGCTTCGTCGCCCTCCTCGACGCCTACGTGAAGTAACGAGTCACGCGGCGGTGGGACGCGGATCCGGCGTCCCACCGCCCCCGGCGGCGCAGCGCCGGCAAGATCGGAACCTGAATGGCGTCTCGGCTATCCGGTAAGCTCCTGGCCCTCGTCGTCGTGCTGGTGGGGGTCTCGCTCGCCACGTTCCTGATGATCCACGCGGTGCCGGGCGATCCGGCGTTCGCGCTGCTGGGGGACCAGGCGACTGCCTCCGACATCGCGCGCGTGCGCCGCGACCTCGGCCTGGACAGACCGTTGCCCGAGCAGTACGTGCGGTACGTGGCCCGCGCGGTGCAGGGCGATCTCGGCACCAGTATCAGGACGGGCCAGCCCGTCATCCAGGCGATCAAGGAACGCTTCCCTTCCACTATCTACCTGACCATCGGGGCTATCTTCCTGTCCACGCTCTCCGGTCTGGCCGTCGGCGTCCTGGCCGCCGTCAGCAAGAGCAGGGTCGTCGAGTTCCTCGTATCCGTGTTCCCGCTCGTCGGCCTCTCGTTGCCGACGTTCTGGTCGGGGCTCCTGCTCATCACGCTCTTCGGTCTGGTCCTCAAGTGGGTACCGGTGGTCGGCGACGCCGGGTGGCGGAGCCTGGTCCTGCCCGCCGTGGCCCTGGCCCTGCCGACCTCGGCGGTCGTAGCCCGGATGACCCGTACGACGATGCTCGCCACGATGAGCGAGGAGTTCGTGCGCACGGCCAGGGCGAAGGGCGTGCCGGGCAGGCTCGTCGTCTACAAGCACGCGCTCAAGGCCGCGCTCATCCCGGTGGTGACGGTGGTCAGCCTCCAGTTCGGCGCGTTGCTCGGCGGAGCCATCGTGGTCGAGAGCGTCTTCGCGCGGCCGGGGTTGGGCAGGCTGGCGGTCGAGGCCATCCTCGCCCGCGACTTTCCCGTCATCCAGGGCGTGGTCCTCGTGTCGGCCGTGGTGTTCGTTCTCGTCAACTTCGCCGCCGAGATGGCGTACTCGCTCCTCGACCCGAGGATCTCCAAGAGCTGATGGCCCGCTCGACGGGAACCACGAAGGGAAGGGGAGTGGCAGGCGCCGCGCCCGAGGGCCGCTCGGAGGCCGCCCGAGGCGATTCCCACGGGCGGCGCGTCAGGCGCGCGCTCCTGCGGCGCTTCCGCCGACCCGGAGCGCTCCTCGGCGTCGTCCTGTTGCTCGTACTGCTCGCGGCCGCGGTCCTCGCACCGAGCATCCAGCGCCACGACCCGACCGCCATCCACTACCGCGCACTGCAAGTCGGCCCCGACGCCGAGTTCTGGTTCGGCACCGACGACCTGGGGCGCAGCGTCTTCGCGCGCGTGCTTCACGGCCTGCGGACGTCGCTGCTGATCGGCGCGGCGTCGGTCGGCCTCGCCCTCGTGATCGGCGTGCCGCTCGGGCTCGTGGCGGGGTACGCGGGAGGGCGTCTCGACGCGCTGATCGTCAGGTTGCTCGAGATCGACCTGGCGTTCCCGTCCATACTCCTGGCCATCGCCATCGTGGCCGTCCTCGGCCCGGGGACCATGAACACGGTGTACGCCATCGCGGCCTCGACGGTGCCCATCTACGCCCTCACCGTGCGGTCCACGACGCGCGCCCTCGCCCAGCGCGACTACGTGCAGGCCGCTCGTGCCCTGGGCGCCGGCGACTGGCGCATCCTCCTGCGTCACCTGCTGCCCGGCGTCGTGCCGCCGCTCCTGGTCATCACGACCGTGAACGTCGGCTCGGCCGTCCTCGCCGCCGCCGGGCTCGGCTACCTGGGCCTCGGCGCCCAGCCGCCCACCCCCGAGCTCGGCACCATGCTCAGCGAGGCGCGGGCCTACCTGCGGCAGGCCTGGTGGATGTCGGTGTTCCCCGGCCTCACCATCACGTGCCTGGTGCTCGCGATGAACCTCGTGGGGGACGCGCTCGGCGACGTCTACGACGTGCGCTCGGCAGGGAAGAGGGGCTGAGGTGGGAGTGTCGGACACGCAGCGCCTGCCGGCGGCCACCTCGGGTTTCACGGCCTCCCGTTCCGCTGCTGCGACGATCGCCGCCGTTACCGAGCGCGTCGTCGGCACGGCGTACCCGGTGGCGCTGCTCGCCGCCGCCGACGGCAGCGGCTTCGCCGCGTTCGTCCGCTCCCCTGCGGGCGACGTCACCAGGCTGATCGAGCGCGACGGGACCGTGGCGCACGACCTGCCCGGGGTGGTGCAGGCGCGCTGGCACGCCGGCGGGTTCGTGCGCAACGCGCAGGCAGGGCTGGAACGCTGGTCCTGGGAGAACGACGAGCCGGAGCGCCTGGGTCGGTGGCCCGGGCGCAGGGTCTCCGCCGCCGTAGGCCCCGACCTCTGGTTGGCCGGGCCCGATACGCTCTGGCGCCACGCCCCCGACGGCTCCCAAGCGTTGGAGGTCGGGTTGGGCGCTCGCCTGCTCGGCGACGTCGCGGCTGCTCCTGACGGGGGGACAGTCGCCGTGCGGGTGGCGGAGGGCGACGGGAGCTCCTCGTCCCTGCTGGCGCTCGCGCGCGACGGGGTCGAGCTCCGGCGGTGGCACGAGCGGGGGTGGTGCATGCTAGCGCCGTCGTTCGCGGGCGCCGGGCGGCTGGTGGTCACCCGCATGTCGCGCGACTCGCAGCGGCGCCAAGTCGCTGTTCTCGACCTCGCGAGCGGAGCGATGACCGAGCTGGTGTCCGAGACGAGCGGCAAGGGGTTCGCCCCCCTGCCGCCCGCCGTCGCTGCCGGCGACACCATCTGTTACGTGCGCTACGTCGAAGGTTGGCCCCTCGTCTGCGTGCTCGACCTCCTTACGGGCCGCGAGCGGGTCGTGAACCCGGGGCGGCACGAAGACCTCACCGACGTGCACGACGAGCCCGCCTTCTCGCCCAGTGCCAGGTTCCTCGCGTTCAACAGCAGCGCCGCCGGCCTGCGCGAGCGGCACCTCTACACGTTCGACGTCGCCGCCGGCGTCCTGGCGCGGCGTTCCGAAGCGCTGGGCGCCACCGGCGCCAAGGCGTGGTTGGGCGACGAAGCGTTGGTGTTCGTGGAGTCGGATGCCGGTGCTGGGGCGGCGCTGCGGCTACTGCTTCCCGACGGTTCGACCATCGGCGTCGCCGACGCCCTGCGCGGTCGGGGCGACGCTTCCGCGCGGTCGCCTGGCGGCCGGTCCGCGCCCCGCGACCCGGCGGAGGCCGCGATCAAACCCCGCGGCCGTGAGGTGCCGTTGCCGCTGCCCATCACTGTCTGCACGCCCGACCGCGCCGTCCCTGCCGACCTCTACCTGCCTGGCGGCATCGGAGCGGGGCAGAGACGCCCGGCGCTCGTCTACGCGCACGGCGGCGTGTTCAGGCAGCTCACGCGCGGCTACCCCGCCAGCTACGCGTACACGCTCCTGCACGAGATCAACCTTGGCCTCGTCGAGCTGGGGTTCGTCGTGATGTCCGTCGAGTACCGGGGCAGCATGGGGTTCGGGTTGGAGCACGAGCAGGCGAACCACATGGCGTGCGGTGTCGCCGACACCCTGGATTGCGCCGCGGCAGCGAGCTACCTGGCGGCGCTGCCGTACGTGGATCCGGCTCGGATCGGCATCTGGGGGCTAAGTTGGGGTGGCACCCTGACCCTGCAGGCGCTCGTGCGGCATCCGAAGACGTTCGCGGCCGGGGTGAGCCTCGCCGGCATCTGGGACTTCGACCAGCGCGCCAGGTACTGGAACGAGTTGCAGACGGGCCAACCCATCTACTTCGACGGGCGCATGGGGAGCGCGTTCGGGACCCGGGAGCGCGCCCGCGCCTCCGCTCGCGAGCTGGCCGGGCAGCTCGAGGCCCCGCTGCTCAGCTTGCACGGCACGTTGGACGAATCCGTCGACTACCCCCAACAGCTGCTCCTGGAGGCCGACGCGGCGAGGCTAGGCAAGAGCGTGGAGACCGTGACGTTCCCTGGCGAGAAGCACGTGTTCGGCACGGCGGACGCATGGCGCAAGGCGGTGCCACGGATCCTCGGCTTCCTGCTCGACAACCTTGGGCGCCAGGGGTCGACGGGGGAGTGAGCGGCGTACCGACGGTGACGGCGCCGTTCAGCGTCGACCTCCGGGCAGCTCGCGCGCCCTCCGCCGGGGAAGGCTGGACCTTCGCCTGCAAGGAGATGTTCGACGTGGCCGGCCACCCCGCCACCTGCGGTCACCCGCGGTTCGCCGCCTTGCGCGGGAGCCGGCCGACGAGCGCCGTCGTGAGCCACTTCCAGGCGGCGGGGGCGGTGCTCCTCGGGAAGACCATCCAGAGCGAGCTGGCCTTCTCTAGCCTCGGCGAGAGCCGGTTCTACCCGGTGCCCGTCAACCCCCGGTGGCCCGGTCGCGTGCCGGGCGGCTCCTCGAGCGGTTGCGCCGCGGCGGTGGCGAGCGGCTCGGTCTCGTTCTCCCTCGCCACGGACAGCGCGGGCAGCGCCAGGATCCCGGCGGCCTGTTGCGGCGTGCTCGGCCTCTCGCTCGGCGCGTTGGGCGCATGGTTACGCGACGCGGTCGTGCTTTCGCCGACGTGCGACCAGCTCGGCGTGCTCGCGCCCGACCACGCTTCCCTGCGCCGGGCCGTGGAGCGACTCATCGACCTGACCGAGGCGAGCCATCCGCCACGCGTCGTGGTGCCGGAAGACCTCGTCGCCGCCCACTGCAGCCGCGGGGTCGCGAGGCGGTTCGGACGCGTCGTCGGCCGGTTGCGGGCGGAAGGTGTCGCGGTCGAGGCGTGCGACAGCGCCGCTCTCATGGAGAGCGAGCGGGTACAGCGAAGAGAAGGGGTCCTCGTCCTGGCCGAGATAGCCATGAGCCTCGCCGACTTCCTCCGCGAGGTCGAGGACGTGTCGCCCGCGGTGCGGGGGCGCCTCGCCCCCTACCTGGGTTGGAGCGATGCCCGGGTCGACGAGCTGAGGAGCCGCGTGCTCGCCCCCCTGGTGGCGTTCAGGCAACGCGAGGACGCGCCGCTCCTGCTGCCGACGCTCCCCGTGCCGCCGCCGAAGCTCGGCGCTCCGGCGGCCCTAGGGAGCCTGACGAAGTTTGCTAACCTGCTTTCAGAGAGTTCTATTTCGGTGCCGACGCCGGAGGTAGGGTGCAGCGTCATGCTCATGGCGGACCGGCCTGCGGAGTTGCTGGCCTTCTCGAGACTGCTAGCCTCGATGCGCAGGCGTACGGGGGTCGAGGCGTGACGACGACCCGGGCGGACGCGCCCCACGGCGCCAGGGGGACGATGTGACGGACAGACCCGGGGCCTCGACCAAGTACCAGGTGCGCGCGGTGAGCGCAGCCTTCAAGATCCTAGGTGGGTTGGCCGAGACGCCCCGCCAGACGCTCTCGCAACTCTCGTCGTCGCTGGCGATGAGCAACTCGCTGATCTACCGGATGCTCGCCACCCTCGAGGGCGAGGGCATGGTGTACCGGGACCATCACCGGCGCTACTCGCTCGGGTCGCGCGCCATGTACCTCGGCTACCAGGCGCAACGCAGCCTGCCGGTCAACGAGGTCGCCCAACCGGTCATAGAGCGCTTGGTGGAAGCCACGTCCGAGACCGTGCACCTGGTGCTCCGAGCCGGCCTCGAGCGCGTGATCGTGGCCATGAAGGAGTCGCCGCAGCCGGTTAGGGTCTCGACGCCCATAGGCACGAAGTTCCCCATGTACTACGGCGGAACGGGGCTATGCATGTTCGCGTACCTGCCCGGCGAGCTGCAGGAGCAGATCCTCAGCCGCGAGTTGCAGCCCAAGACCCCGCTCATGGAGCGCGACCCGACCAGGATCCGTGAGCTCGCCCGCACCATCAAGGAGCGCGGTTACCACGTCGCCGTCGGGGACTTCGCGAACGACGCGTTCTCCATCGCGGCGCCCGTCTTCGGCACGGACGGTCACGTGCTCGGCGCGATCTGCGTCGTGGGGCCCGACAGCAGGCTCACCGAGGAGGCCCAGGGGCGGGCCGTCGCGGCGGTCAAGGCGGCGGCCGGCGAGATCTCCGCGGCGCTGGGGTACGTCGGCGGGCAGTGACGCCCAGCCCTCGTGCGGCCTCCGGCTCCCGCACCCGGTAACATGCTCGAGCAGAAACTCTAGGTCGGACCGCAGCGGACCGCGTCCGCGCGGCCGTCGTTCAGGAGGCGAAAGTGGAGCGAGCGGCTGATCTCGGCGCGGCCGGCGGCGGCCATCACGACCTGGGCCCGTACTCGCGGCGAGTGCGTACGGCCTCCCCGGAAGCGCAGCTCTGGTTCGACCGCGGCCTGGCCTGGTGCTACGGCTACCACCACGAGGAGGCCATCCGTTGCTTCCAGCGCGCGGCGAGCGCCGACCCCGGCTGCGCGATGGCATGGTGGGGCGTCGCGTACGCGGCCGGCTGCAACTACAACAAGCCCTGGGAAGCGTTCCTCGAGGAGGAGCGGCGCGAGGCCCTCGCCTTGGCCCACGGTGCCGCGCGCGCGGCCGTCGAGGCCGTGCGGGCCGCGGGGGCGGACGCATGGCCCGTCGAGGCGGCGCTCGCGGAGGCCCTCGTGCGCCGCTACCCCGCTTCCGAGGTGGCGTCCGACGCGCCGCCCTTCCAGGCGTGGAACGACGACTACGCGGATGCGATGCGCGCGGTCCATGCGGCCCACCCGCACGACCCGGACGTCGCGGCCCTGTTCGCGGAGGCGCTCATCAACCGGACGCCGTGGAAGCTATGGGAATTGGCGACCGGTGAGCCAGCGACCGGGGCCGATACCCTCGAGGCGCAGACCGTCCTCGAGAAGGCGCTGGCCGAGCGCGACGCCGGCGGCGGGCAAGGGCATCCCGGGCTGCTGCACCTGTACATCCACACGATGGAGATGTCGCCGCGTCCCGAGGCGGCGCTGCGAGCGGCCGACGCGTTGCGCGATCTCGTGCCCGACTCGGGTCACCTGCGCCACATGCCCTCGCACATCGACGTCCTGTGCGGCAACTATCACGACTCGCTCGTGGCGAACGAGCTGGGGATGGCGGCGGACGACCGCCTCTTCGCGCGCGGAGGCGGCGGGGACTTCTACACGCTCTACCGCTGCCACAACATCCACTTCAAGATCTACTCCGCGCTCTTCCTCGGCCAGCTCGGACCGGCGCTCGAGGGCGCCAGGCAGTTGGAGGAGGCGTTGCCTGAGAGCCTGCTGCGCGTGGAGCTGCCGCCCATGGCGGACTGGCTCGAGGGCTTCCTGAGCATGCGCGTGCACGCGCTCATCCGCTTCGGGCGCTGGCACGACGTTCTGGCCCTGCCGCTGCCGGCCGACCCGGACCTCTACTGCGTGACGACCGCCATGACGCGCTACGCGCGCGGGGTGGCCCTCGCGGCCCTCGGCGACGTGCCGGGCGCGCGCGAGGAGCAGCGCGCGTTCGAGGCCGCCGTGGCGCGGGTGCCCGCCAGCCGGACCGTGTTCAATAACACGTGCCTCGACATCCTGGCGGTAGCCGCCAAGATGCTCGAAGGTGAGATCCTGTACCGAGCCCGCGAGTACGCCGCGGCGTTCGAGGCGCTGCGGGAAGCCATCGCCCTCTCCGACACCTTGCCTTACGACGAGCCTTGGGCCTGGATGCAGCCCGTACGCCACGCGCTAGGCGCGCTGCTCCTCGAACGCGGTCGCGCGGCGGAGGCCTTGGAGGCGTACCGGGAGGACCTCGGCCTGAGCGGCAGCGTGCCGCGCGCGTTGCAGCACCCCGACAACGTGTGGGCGTTGCACGGCCTGGTCGAGTGTTACGAGCGCCTCGGGAGGCAGGCGGAGGCGGAGCCGTTCAGGCAGCGGCTGGCGGTGGCGCTCGCGCGGGCGGACGTACGGATAGGCTCGTCGTGCTTCTGCAGGCTGGAGGAGCGGTCGGCGGGCGAGGGCTCCTGCTGCGGCTGACGGCGGTCGCGTTAGGTCCTTGGCCCTACGCCGCTCGTTTGCGTAAGGGGCGCTCGTCCGGCGGTCGACGGCCCCGCCCGCGCCTAGCGCGCTTCTGCACCAGCTCGCCGAGCGTGCCGGTGGAGACGGCGGCGCCCGTCAGGAGTAGCGGCACCGCCAAGATGAACCATGGGCTCAGCCCGACGTGGAAGACGGTGAGGTCCAGGACGCCGGCCCAGATGAGCGAGAGGTACTCGAACGGGGCGAGGGTCGAGGCCTCGGCGTAGCGGTACGAGAGCGTCATGGCTATGTGCGCCAGGCCGCCGACCAGGCCGGCGAGCACGAGCATGGCGAGGGTGCCTGCGCTCGGTGAGACCCAGCCCGTCGGGAGCGTGAAGAGCGAGGCGGCGGCCGAGACGAGCACGAAGTAGAGGGCGATGGCGCCGGGCGACTCCGTGGTGCCCAGCCGCCGCACCTGGATCATCGCGCCGGCCGAGAGGACCGCGGAGAGTAGGCCGAGGCCGTAGCCGACGAGGCGCGGCGTGTCGATCGTCGTCCCCACCAGTTGCGGCAGCGTGAGCACGAGGACGCCGCACATCCCCAGGAAGATCCCCGTCAGCTTGGAGCGAGTGAGGACCTCCTTGAGGAGGAGGCCGCCGAGGAGCGCGGTCAGGAGCGGCGCCACGTAGCCGACGAGCGTCGAGTCGGCGAGCGGCAGTCGGGCGATCGCCGCGAAGGACAAGAACATCCCGCCGGTGCCGAGGGCCGAACGGGCGAGGTGGCCGAGCGGGCGCTTGGTGGCTAGGCCCCGGGGGAACTCGCCGCGCGCCAAGAGGAAGATCATTAGGGGTATGACGGCGAAGGCGGAGCGGAAGAAGACGACCTGACCGACCGGCGCCTCGTGACTCGCGAGCTTCACGAACACCGCCATGCAGGCGAAGAAGGCGGTGGATACGACGCGTAGCAGGATGCCGCGTAGCGTCGGGTCGGCGGGGTTCATACGGGGTGGGGCGCGCACGCAAGGCGGGGGTGACGGTCGCGCACGATCCAGACACTAAGCGGCCGAGCGCGGGTCGTAGCGCCGGCCGAGGCGCCCAAAGGGCGCCTGCGCCGGTCCGCGCCTTGAGCGGATGGCATCCCGGTCGGCGTCGGTAGCCTCAGCGACGGACTTCCCGGGTGGGTTCCGAGTCGGCTCCGCTGGTCGGTCCCGCGAGTCGGTATTGCATGTCGGTGGTCGGACACATATACTCCGAATCCTTGGTGTTGCGAATGAGTCGCAACTGC
The DNA here is from genome assembly GCA_023954415.1 of Trueperaceae bacterium. Lineage (NCBI taxonomy): Bacteria > Thermotogati > Deinococcota > Deinococci > Trueperales > Trueperaceae > Trueperaceae bacterium. Next base: position 128,504 of record JAMLIB010000002.1, on the reverse strand, counting down.
ATCTTAAGCCAAGGAGGGAGAAAGCGATGCACACGCAGAACCGGGTTAGCGCGCTCTCGAGACTTCTGATGGCGTTGTTGGCATGCCTGTGGTTCGCGACGGGCGCGGTGTCCGCTCAAGGGCAGGCGCAGGGCGCGCCCGCGCACGAGCACGATGCGGACGGGCACGACCACGCGGATCACGACGACGAACACGGACACGAGGACGCGGATCACGACCACGATCATGGCCATGAGGACGCCGATCATGATGACCACGATCACGACGCTGCGGGCGTAGCGGGCATACGCCTGCTCCTCGGCCAGGCAGGTGGGTCGCAGGCCTACGTCGTCAGCGCGCAGGACGGGACGGTGCTCGGGACTTTCAGCGTCCCAGGCGCCAGCAGCGTGCAGCAGCTGGCCGACACCCGCTACGGAGCGCTCGTCCATACGGACGCGAACCGCGTGACCTTCGTGTACTCCGGCCTCTCGGCCGTCGATCACGGGAACCACATGGACCTCCTCCTCGGCAACCCCTACGTGCTCGCCACCATCAACACGGGTCGCCAGCCCATCCACTTCGTCAGCATGGGGAACGACATCGCGGTGTTCAACGACGCCGACGGCACCGCGGCCTGGTTCGACTCACGCCTCCTCGGGGCGTCCATCGACTACGAGACCATCACGGCCTCGGCGCCAGACCACGGCTCGCTCGTGCCGCTGGACGGTTACATGGCCCTCGGGCTCTACTCCGCCAACTCCCTGGAGGTGCGCGACGAGAACAGCGTGCTCCGGGCGACGTTCCCGGGGTGTGACGCCGTTCACGGCCAAGCGCGCCTCGGTGGCAGGGCCGTGTTCGCTTGCGCCAACGGTGTCATGGTCGTGCGCCAGCTCCCGGGCGGCGTGTTCACCGCCAGCCTGTTGCCCAACCCCGCCGGGTCGCAGGACCGCGTGAGCCACTTCGAGGCCGCCGGCGCCGAGCAGTACGTGGTCGGTAACTTCGGCACCGGCTTCGCGGTGGTAGACCCGGTCGCCCTCACCTTCGCGACCTACCGGACCGAAGGCACGCAGCTCGGTGGCGCGCTCTTCGAGGACGGTGAGCGCTTCGCGCGCCTGGGCAGCGACGGCCGCCTACGCAGCTTCGACCTGGCCACAGGCCGTGAACTCGGCTCCGTCGCCGTGGTGGACGAACTCCTGCCCGGCGCCGTCAGACCGGCCATCACCGCGGCAGGCGACCTGGCCTTCGTGACCGACCCGACGGCTCGTGCCGTCGTGGTCGTCGACCTCCACACGATGACCGTCACCGACCGGCTCGCGCTCGACTTCAGGCCGGACGGCATCGCGCTCCTCCAGCTTCCCGGGGCGGTGCTGCATTGAGAACGCCACTCGCCCTAGGCGAGTTCGCACGCCGCCCGAAGCTGCCCTGGGGCGCGGGCCGGTCCGCCCAGTCGGTTCGGGCCAGGGTCGCTTGGCTGCTGCTGGTCGCCGGCCTGTTCGGGGCGGCGCGCGCCGAGGTGCCCAAGGTCGTCGTGACGCTCCACCCGCTCTACGCCCTGGTGCGGGAGGTCGCGGGCGACGAGGCCGAGGTGACGCGGCTCCTGCCCCCCGGCGTTTCGCCCCATACGTACGACCCGAGCCCCGGTGACCTCAAGCGGATCGCGCAGGCCGACCTGCTGGTCATGAACGGCGGCCTCGACCTCTGGGCGGGGAAGCTCCTCGACGCGAGCGGTGGTCGGGCGGCCGCGCTCGAGCTGACCGAGCTGCCCGAGGTGCGCAAGCTCGTAACGGAGGAGTTCCCCGAGTCGGTCGCCGTCGCTGACGACGGCGCGGTGATCAGCATGAACCCCCACCTGTGGCTGACCCCGACGGTGATGGCGGCGGCCATGCCCGCGCTCGGCGAGGCGTTGGCGGCCGCCGCGCCGGCAAGCGCGGAGCGCTTCCGCGCGCGCGCCGCCGAGGCGCAAGAACGCCTCCTGGAACTGGACGCCGAACTCTCGGCCCTGCTCGCGCCCATCGCGGGCTCGCCGTTCGTGCCGTTCCACGACGCGTGGCCCTACTTCGCCTCCCGGTACGGTCTCGACCTGGTCGTGGAGATCGAGCCCTACCCCGGCCGCGAGCCTAGCCCCGCCTACCTCAAGGAGGCGCTCGGGCTCATCCGCAACAGCGGCGCCACCGTCATCTTCAGCGAGTCGCAGCTCAACAGGCGTCCGGCCGAGGTCCTGGCGGACGAGGCCGGCGTGGACCTGTTCGAACTCGACCCCCTCGGCGGCGTGGCGGGCAGGCAGGGCTACGCGGACTTGCTCCTCTGGAACGCCGGCGTGCTGCTCGAGGCCTTCGGCGAGGACTGATGCTAGGGGAACTGCGCGACGCCTTCGCCTTCACCTTCATGCAGCGCGCGCTGCTCGCAGGCTCGCTGATCGCCGTGGCGAGCGGCCTGCTCGGGACGTTCGTGGTGCAGAGGCGCCTGGCCTACCTCGGCGACGGGCTCGCGCACGCGGCGTTCGGCGGCACGGGGGTGGGCGCTTTCGTGCTCGTGGCGGCGGGTCAGTACGGCGCCAGGAGCGAGTTCCTCAGGCACCCGCTCCTGATCGCCCTGCCGGCCGCCTTGGCGACCGGCCTGCTCATCACGTACGTCAAGCGGCGCACGCAACTATCGAGCGACACCACGATCGGCGTCTTCCTGGCAGTGGCCGTGGCCGTCGGGCTCTTCTTCTTCACGCGCATCCCGGTCGACACGCCACTGGGCTTCGACATCATGGACGTCCTGTTCGGGAGCATCCTAGCGGTAGGGCGGGTGGACCTCATCGCCATCGCCGCCATCACGGCCCTGGCCGGCGCCGTCCTGGCGCGGGCGTGGGGGAAGCTCGCCTACGCGACGTTCGACGAGGAGCTGGCGCGCTCCGACGGCGTGAACACGGCCAGGCTCGAGTACCTGCTAGTCGGCACCACGGCCGCCGTCGTGGCGGCGAGCTCCGTCGTCGTCGGGGTGGTGCTCATGACCGCGTACCTCGTCATCCCGGCGGCCACCGCGCGCCTCGGTTCGCTCACGTTGCTCGGCATGACCGTCAAGGCCGTCGCGATCGGTGTGGCCACGACGGGGGCCGGCCTGCTCGGGGCGTTCCTGTTCGACGCCCCTACCAGCAGCATGCTCATCCTCATGCAGGCCGGGGTGTTCGGGGTGGTGGCGGTGGGGCGGGCCGTGGCCGGGCGTACGTAGGGCGCCGGGCCGGCCTAGGTGCGCTTCCTCAGGCGCCTGACGTGCAGCTCGAGCTTGTGGTCGACGACCTCGTAGCCGTGCAGCCGCGCGATCTCCTCGTGCAGCCGCTCGAACTCCTCCGAGGCGAACTCGATGACCGCGCCAGTCTCCACGTCGATCATGTGATGGTGGTGCCCGCCGAGGGTCGCCTCGTACCTGGCGCGCCCGTCGGTGAACGTGTGTTTCTCCAGCACGCCCTTCTCTTCTAGGAGGCCGACGGTGCGGTAGACGGTCGCGAGCGAGATGCCGGGGTCGGCGGCGGCGACGAGACGGTGGAGCTCCAGCGCGTCGGGGTGGTCGTCCGAGGCCCCGAGCACCTCCAGGATGATCCGCCGCGGCCCCGTGAGCCGCACGCCCCGCGCCTTCGCGAGGGCGACCAGGTCGTTCTTCGCCTTCTCGGCCATTCGTGAAACGTTACCATTGTCCCGTTCGCATCGGGGGCGCCGGTTGCGGCGGTCGTGCTGGACGCGCTTCTCCGCACCATCACTTCGTCATTCCTGCCGCTTAGGCGGTGGCCGTCGTGTGGAGCCGTTCACTATCTCGCCGAGCCAGGTATGCAACCGTCACCTGTTCACCGGCCGCCGGAACCCCGGGCGGTCGAGAGGAGGTCTACCCGTGAAGCGTTCACTTCCCGTCCTCATGTTGGGGGTAGTAGTCGCCCTGGCAGCGTGCACTCAGGCGCCAAGGACCGAGGAGCCGCCACCCGTGCCGTCGGTGGCAGGTACGGTCAACTACCCGACCCCCGACTTCAAGGTCCTCGGCGCCAGCATGGTGATGCTCGACCCCAGCGCGCTCACCTCCGCGACGATGACGGAGGTGATCCCCGGGCTGTTCGCCTCCGAGCCGGCGGCGATCGCCGCCGACGGCACGTTCGAGCTGCCCCTGCCAGCTGCCGAGGACATCCCGGCGTCTGTGCTGGCTCCTGCCGCCGACCTCGCCGAGATGGAGGACTTGATCGAGTGTCCGTTGACCGCTGACTCGATCACCGCGCGGGTGAGCTACCTCTACACGGCCGGCTTCATCAACCTGCCCGGGGTGGCCTTCCTGTCGATCATGGGCTCTGGCTTCAGCATCGCCACCACGGCCCCCGTGGACTTCGAGGGCCCCGGCGACATCAGCGACTACACCATCGTAACCTGGCTCTTCGCCACCGATGACGTGAGCGTGACGTCCGGCGCGGCAACGTGCAGCTTCGATAGCACCCCGCTCACGGTCGAGCTCGACCTGACGGCCGGCTGGAACCAGGTAGCGCTGTCCTTCCAACACGACCCGGACACGGGTGACGTGACCGGCGTCGTGTTCGGGAACGACGACACGGAGGAGCTGTACTTCAACCTGGTCGGCCCAGTCTGAGCTGACGTCCGCCGAACCAGGCTTCGTTCGCCGCCCTCGCCCCGGGTAACGGGGTGAGGGCGGTCTCGTCTCGTGGGCCGTGCTCGCGCGATCTTCCACGACAGCTTGCCGGTGGGCTTGACGAGAGGACGCGCTTCGTCTAGCCTATAGCCCAACGCTAATTAAGCGCTTTATCTGATCTCGCTCGGTCGTGACCCAACGGAAGGAGGGACCATCTCTCGCCTAAAGACGCGCGCCGGTCATCCGGACCGCCGGGCACACAGGAGAGCCTAGGACCTTGCACGATGCGGGTCGGCGGCTCCGTCCCCTCGCCGAACGACTAGGAGTACCACCGTGAGATCTGTTCTTAGAACCGCCTTGGTGATCGCTTGTATTGGCGCGACGGCGCTCGCACAACAGAGCTTGACCGTCTGGTACGCGGGGAACTTCCAGGATCAGATGGACCTCGTCAACAACGAGCTCGTGCCGGCCTTCGAGGCGGCGAACCCCGACGTGGACGTGACGGTCGAGTTCATCCCTTGGGGCGACCTGACCGCCAAACTCAATACCGCCTTCGCGACGGGCATGGTGCCGGACGTCTTCATGCACGGCCAGGCAGCCACCGCCGGGCTCGTCGCCGCTGATCGCCTAGCGCCACTCGACGAGTACCTCACCGGGTTCGATGTCGAGGACTTCGGACCGACCTTCGAACAGGGCGCCGTGGACGGCAAGCACTACCTGGCCCCCGTCTACGGGTCGGGCAACCTGCTCGTCTACCGCACGGACCTCTGGGAAGAGGCCGGCCTCGATCCCAACGCGCCCCCGACCACCTGGGAGGAGCTCCTTGACGCGGCTCGCAAGCTCACCGTCAGGGACGCGAGCGGCCAGATCAGGCGCACGGGTCTCCTGATAGGCTCGAGCGGCACGGCCATCCAGCAACCGTTCTCCTCCCTCCTCTGGCAAGCGGGTGGCTCCTGGTTCAGCGCCGATGGCACAGAGGTCGCGTTCGACAGCCCAGCGGCCGTCAAGGCCATAGCGTTCATGCAGGCGCTCTTCGACCCGGACACGGGTGTCACGCGCCTGGGGGAGAACCCCGGCGCCAGCCCCGTCAACCCGCTCGTCACCGGCCAAGCGGCCATGATGTTCGGCTCCATGGAGATGGTCTCCGGGCTACGCACCACCAACCCGGACGTCTTCGAACTGCTCGCGGTGGCGCCCCCGACCAAGGACGTCGAGCAGGCCGCCTTCTACTCGTTCGCCGGCTTCTTCATCTCCCAGGACAGCGGCCATAAGGACCAGGCCTGGCAGTACATCAGCTTCGCCCTCAGCCCCGAGTGGCTGGAAGCCTTCAACAGCGCTGCCGGCTCCCTGCCGCCCCGCTCCAGCCTCGCCGACGCCGACTTCCTGGCCTCTTCGCCGGCTCTCAAGGCCTACTCGGACAACCTGCGGTTCGCGCACGGCAACCCCAACGTCGCCGTCTGGGTCCAGGCCCGCGACATCACGGCGGCACACCTCGAGGCTGCCGTCTACGGACGGGAGACCGCCGAGGCGGCGGCCAAGGCCACGCAGCAAGAGATCGAAGCGTTGCTGAACCCGTGATAGCCGGAGGAGCAGGTCGGTCAGCGGCGAACCGCGGCAGGTCGAAGCTGTCCGCGCCCGCCAGGGCCGGCCTGCTCTTCGTCCTCCCGGCACTCGTCTACATCGTCCTGACGCAACTGCTGCCCGTGATCTACGCCCTGTACGTGTCCTTCACCGACTACTCGCCGCTCAACAGGGGCGCGCCCAGATGGGTCGGGCTGCAGAACTACCGGGCGATGATCTTCTCGCGCGAGTTCCAGAACGCCTTGTGGGTCACGGTGCGCTTCTCCGCGGCCGTCATCGTCCTGAACGTCGTCATCTCCCTAGCCCTCGCGCTCCTGCTCGAAGGGGCGTCGCGGGCGTTGCGGTGGCTGCAGGTCGTGCTCTTCCTGCCGATCGTGACGAGCGTGGCCGCAGTCAGCGTCGTCTGGCTGCTCCTCTACGACCGCGACTTCGGGCTGCTGAACCAGATCCTGAACGCCTTCGGGCTATCCAACGTCGGCTGGCTGAACACGGTCGCCTGGGCTCTTCCCAGCCTCGTGATCATGCGGGTCTGGCGCGGCGCCGGTTGGAACACGGTGATCTATCGCGCGGCTCTCCAGGGCGTCCCCCGCGAGGTGATCGAAGCGGCGAAGGTGGACGGCGCCTCGGCGTTCCAGCTGTTCCGGCAGATACTCCTTCCGCTCCTGCGGCCCATCACCGCGTACATAGTGATAGTCGGGCTCATCAGCACGTTGCAGACGTTCGCGGAGATCTACATCCTCACTTCCGGCGGCCCCCTCGGGTCGACGACCACGGTCGGCTTCCTGATCTACCGGCAGGCGTTCGAGTACGGACAGCTCGGGCTCGCCTGCGCGACGAGCTTCGTGCTCTTCGTCGTCATCTTCGCGCTCTCGTTCGGCAGCTTCGCGCTGGCCCGCAAGGGGATGACCTGATGCGCTCGAGCGAGCAGCCTTGCCGGGAAGCCGATAGCTCGCATGACGGCGTGCCCCGGGGCTCGGAGCTCCGGACCACCGGGAGGAGACCCTGAGCCGCGCCCGCTTCGCCTGCAACCTAGGCATCATCGTGACAGCCGCACTGGTGAGCATCCCGCTCCTATGGATGGTGATGAGCTCGATAAAGCCGTTCTCCGACATCTTCGCGTGGCCGCCGAGGCTGTTCCCGTCGTCCGTGACGTTCGAACATTACGCGAGGGTGCTGGAGGGCACGAACTTCCCGAGGTACTTCCTCAACTCGACGATCGTCGCGGTCGTGGTGGTCGTCTCCAACCTGCTCATCGCGTTGCCATGCGGGTACGCTTTCGCGCGCCTCCCGATCCCAGGCAAGGACGCTGCGTTCCTCGTCGTGCTCGGCACCATGATGATCCCCTCGCACGTGACCACCATCCCGCTGTTCATCCTGGCCCGTAACTTCCCGCTCATCGGCGGCAACGACCTCATGGGGGCCGGCGGCACGGGCCTGCTCAACACCTACTTCGGCATCGCGCTACCGCACTTGGTGCTCACGTTCACTATCTTCCTCGCGCGGCAGTTCTTCCTGGACCTGCCGGCGGAGATCCGCGACTCCGGGCGCATAGACGGTGCGAGCGAGATGCGCGTCTTCACGAGCCTCTACCTGCCTATCTCGCTGCCGATCGTGGCGACCATCGCGATCTTCTCTTTCGTCACCGCGTGGGACGACTTCTTCTGGCCGCTCGTCGTCACGACCACCGACCGGATGCGCACGGCCCAGATCGGGCTGTCGGTGTTCCGCTCCCAGTTCAGCTCCGAGTGGGGCGCGCTGTTCGCCGCCTCCGTGCTCATCGTGCTGCCCGTCGTCCTGGTCTTCCTCTTCAACCAGCGGCTCTTCATCCGCGGCCTCGCGACGGGAGCGACCAAGTGAGGACCGCGCTACTCCCGCTAGACGATCGGCCGTACAACCTCGCGTACGTCGTCCGCCTGGCCCGGCTCGTCGGCAGGGAGCTCCTGGTGCCGCCGTCCGACATGCTCGGCACCTTCTTCACGCCCGGGCGGCCCGCCGAGTGCGGGCGGTGGCTGCTCGAGCTCCCCGAGGACGTGGGGACCGTCATCGTCGCGCTCGACATGCTCACGTGCGGCGGCCTGCTGGCCTCGCGCTCCGAGGCCAGCGACGAGCGCGAAGCCCTGGAACGCCTGAGCGACCTCGAACGCCTGCGTGAAGAGCGCCCCGGCCTGCGGGTCATGGCTTTCGACACCATCATCCGCACGTCCCTGTCCGCCAGGGACATGGAGTCTCGGCGGGTTCACCGGCTGTTGCACCGGTTCACGACGCTAGAAGGCAAGCTCCGCAGCGCTCCCGACGCCGCGACCGCGGCCGAGTACGAACGGGTGGCCGGCGCGATCCCGTCCGAGGTCGTCCACCGGTACCGCGCCGTTCGGAAGCGCAAGCATGCCGTCAACCTGCGCGCCGTGGAGCTCGTGGCCGCGGGCGCGGTTGACGTGCTGCATCTCCTGATGGAGGACGTCGGCCCCGAAGGCGACAAGTACGGGATCCACAAGGAGGAGCAGGACGCGCTCCGTCGACTGGCCCGGGAACGGGGCGTGGAGGGAAGGGTCTTCCTGCAGAACGGCACCGATGAGGGCGCGTGCACGCTACTCGCGCGCTCCGTAACGACGGACCTGGGCTTGGAGCCGAAGTTCGCGGTGCGCTACTCGGCCCCCGACGGCGCCTCCCAGGTACCTACCTTCGAGGACCGGCCGTTCGGGGAGAACCTCGCCAGTTTCGTCGCGGCCGTCGGCGGTCGCTTCACGGACGACGTCGGCGAGGCGGACGCGGTGCTTGCCGGCCACACGCCGTACGGCGAGCCTCCCGATCTCGCCGCCTTCTGCGACGAGATCGCCCGTTTCGTCGACCAGGCCGTTCCCGTTGCGCTCGTCGACACGACTACGAACCAGGCCGACCTGGCGCTGATGGCGGCGCTGAGTGAGAGGATCGAGCTCGACAGGCTCAGCGCCTACTCGGCGTGGAACACCGCGTGCAACTCACTTGGAACCGCGTTGGCCCAGATCGTCCTCGCCGTGGCTTCGCGGGGCGAGCCCACGGCGGGCGAGATGAACCGCGGCCTCCTGCTCGAGCGTCTTCTCGACGACTACGTGTACGAGGGTATCGTCAGGCCGAAGGTCAACGACCGTCTGGAGCGAGAGGGGGTCAACCCGTGGGATCTGGCGGAGCGAGCGGACGAGGTGAGGGCGCAGGTGGCCACCGAGCTGGCTGCCGAGGCCAGGCGTACGCTCGAGCCTCGCGTCGCGGCGAGGTTCGCTTTCAGGGTCACTCTCCCGTGGCCGCGCACGTTCGAACCGGCGATAGAGGCGCGGGTGCTCGGAAGCGACCGTGGCTGAGCCGCTGAGCGACCCGCGCGGGCCGCGAGCGCGGGTGCGGCTCGTCGACGTCGCGAAGCGCGCAGGGGTCTCCATCGCCGTGGCGTCGACCATCCTCAACAACCGCGCGGCGAGCACCATCAGGGCGAGCGCGGAGACGGCCGACCGCGTGCGGGAGGCCGCACGCGAGCTGGGCTATTCGCCGAACCCCGTGGCGCAGCGCCTGGCGCGCGGTCGCAACCAGATCCTCGGCGTGTTCACGTTCGAACCCATCTTCCCCTTGACGCAGAAGAACTTCTACCATCCGTTCCTGATCGGCATCGAGCAGGAGGCCGAGGACCTGAGCTACGACCTCCTCCTCTTCACCAGCGCCCGGAGCGACCCGGGGAGGAGGCAGAGGCAGATATTCCGCGGCGGGGTCAACAGGCTGGCCCTCGCCGACGGCTCCATACTGCTCGGCCGCGAGGAGGACAGGTCGGAGGTGAGTCGGCTCATCGAGCAGCGCTACCCGTTCGTGTACCTGGGCCGCCGCGTCATCGACGGCGTCTCCGTGCCGTACGTCGGGGCCGATTACGTCTCGGCCACGGCCCAAGTCGTCGAGCACCTGGCTGGCCTAGGGCATCGGAGCTTCCTGTACGTTGGCTCACTCGGCGACCACGAGGCGAACCTGGACCGGCGCCTCGGCTACGCGCGGGCCCTTGCCGCGCTCGGGCTGCCGGACGACCCGGCCCGGCAACGCCGCATCCAGCCGGACGAGATCAGCGGCGAACAGCTGGAGGCGTGGCTTGGCGCTGGCGTCACCGCCTTCGTGGTCGAGGACGACATGGTGGCGACGCGGCTACTCGAGGTGGCGTCCGCGAAAGGGCTCGACGTTCCGGGGGACGTTTCGGTGGCGCTCTTGGGTGACGCACTCGAGCATGTCGAGGCGGACGTCCCGTGGACCATGTTCCGCATCCCCCGAGAGGCGATGGGCAGGCAGGCAGTGAGGCTGTTGGCCTCGCTCCTAGCCGCGAGGCCCTCCGGGCCGGGCTCGGACGCCGCCGCGGTCGGTGGCACGGCTCCGGGCGAGGCGTCTCGGCAGATCGTGCTCGGCTGCGCTCTCGTGCCCGGCGGCACTGCCGGCCCGGCGCCGGCTCGCCTCGGGGGCAGGTAGCCGTGCTGCCGAGGGAGCTGGCAGTAGACGTGGCGGTGATAGGTGGAGGGCTGGGCGGCGTCGCGGCTGCGCTGGCCGCCGCTCGGCTGGGCGCGCGGGTCCTGCTGACGGAGGAGACGTGTTGGCTCGGCGGGCAGCTGACCACCCAGATCGTCCCGCCGGACGAGCACCCGTGGATAGACAGCATGGGCTCGACGGGGCGCTACCGGGAGTTGAGGCGGCGCGTGCGCGACTACTATCGACGCAACTATCCGCTCACCGAGGCTGCCAGGGGCCAGGAGCGCCTCAACCCCGGCATGGGGTTCGTGAGCGAGCTGTGCGCCGAGCCACGCGTCGCCGTGGCGGTCATCGACGAGCTGCTCGCGCCCTACCGGGCGGCCGGGCGCTTGGCGGTGGAGAAGCGCGCGCGCCCCGTCGCGGTCGAGATGGACGGCGACCGCGTGGCCGCCGTCGTCGTGGAGGATGTGCGGAGCGGCGAGAGGACGTCCGTGGTGGCGCAGTACTTCCTCGACGCCACCGAGTTGGGCGACCTGCTGGAGCTTGGCGGTATCGAGCACGTCGTCGGCGCGGAAGGGCAAGGGGAGACGGGCGAGCCCCATGCCCTCGCCGAGGCGGACCCCCTGAACCAGCAGTCCCACAGCTGGTGCTTCCCCTTGAGCTACTACCCGGGCGATGACCACGTCATCGTGCGGCCGCAGGACTACGCCTTCTGGCGCGAGCATCACATACCCGGCTGGCCGGAGGCGCAGCTCAGCTGGACGGTCGTTCACCCCATCACGCTCGAGCCGCAGACGCGGCCCATCTTCGTCGGCAGTACGGATGCTCCCAACATCAACGACTTGTGGCACTTTCGCCGCATCCTGTACCGCGGCTACTACCCGGACGGCGAGTTCGCCAGCGACGTCACGGTCGCGAACTGGCCCCAGCTCGACTACACGCTCGGGCCGCTCACGGGCGTGGCCCTGGAGGAGCGCGCCAAGAACCTGGACGGGGCCAAGCAGCTGAGCCTCTCGATGCTGTACTGGATGCAGACCGAGGCCCCGCGCCTGGACGGCGGCACGGGCTACCCGGGGCTCAAGCTCAGGGCGGACGTGAGCGGGTCGCATGACGGGCTGGCCCTTCAGGCGTACGTACGCGAGTCGCGCAGGATCCGCGCGGAGTTCACCGTCCTGGAGCAGCACGTGAGCAAGGCGTGCCGGGAGTCGTTCGGGGGGGCGGCCGTGTTCGACGACAGCGTGGGCACCGGCTCTTACCGGATCGACCTTCACCCCAGCACGCGGGGCCGCAACTTCGTCGATATCAGCAACTACCCGTTCCAGCTACCCCTCGGGTCGCTGATACCGCAGCGGGTGGAGAACCTATTGCCCGCCGCCAAGAACATCGGCACCACGCACGTCACGAACGGTTGCTATCGGTTGCACCCGGTCGAGTGGAACGTGGGCGAGGTGGCGGGCGCCCTGGCGGCGTTCTGCCTCGAGCGCGGTCGAGTCCCTAGGCAGGTCCGCAACGAGCCGAGGCGCTTACGGGAGTTCCAGGACGTCCTGCAGGCGACCTTCGCCATCCCGCTCGAGTGGCCGGACGAGATCCGCCGGCTGCCGCGAGACCTACCGTTCGGAACCAGCGGTGCGTACGGACGCACCGGATCGGAAGACAGATGAGTCACGATGCCCGGAGCCTTACATGAGTAGCTTGATGGACCTGTTGCGAAGCGCCAGGCCCACGCTCTGCGTGAGCCTGATAAGCAACGATGCCGGACTGGCCAAGGCCGTCCAGGACGCCGGAGCGGACGGGATCAAGGTGCACGTCAACCTCGATCACCCCTATGCCAAGGTGCAGCTCGGCAGTTTCGAGCAGGAGGCCGAAGCGCTCGCCGAGGTCATCGCGGCCGTGGCGGTGCCCGTCGGCATCGTGCCGAGGGGCCGGCCCGGAACGTCGGTGCGCGAGGTCGAACGGTACAGGGAGTTCGGCTTCGCCTTCGTCGACCTCTACGCCAACGTCATGAACGCGGCGCTCCTCGCCGTGCCGGGGATCGAGAGATGGGCCGCCCCGAAGGGCCACTTCACCGGACCCATGCTCGCCGCGCTAGCCGCCACCGAGGGCATCGACGTCATCGAGGCGTCTTTCCTGCCGCCGGCCGAGTTCGGCTCGCCCCTCACGGTCGAGGACCTGGCTCACTTGCGAGCCGGTATGGCTGCCTTAGGCGGCATGGCCCCGCTCGTCTTGCCGACCGATCGGGGGCTCACGGAGGAGGACATCCCTGTCCTGGTGGACAACGGGATCGGCAACTTCCTCATCGGCTTCGCGGTGACCGGGAACGAGCCGAGCGGCGTCGTTCGGGCCACGGAGCGCTTCCGCCGTGCCATAGACTCTGCGGGAAGGTGAGACGATGACCAAGGGTCGGATCGCACTCCAGCTGTTCTCGCTGCGCGATGCCATCGCACAAGACATGGAAGGTACCCTCCGCCGCGTGGCCGCCATGGGTTACGCCGGCGTGGAGCCGTTCGGGCTCACGCCGGAGACGGCAGTGCAGACCAGGCGCCTCTGCGACGAGCTCGGGTTGGCGGTGCCAAGCGTCCACGTGCGGCTGCCGGAGGGCGCCGCGCGCGACGTCGTCCTGGACACGGTGGCGGCCTTGGCGCCCGAGCGCGTCGTAGGTGGCCTCGGCCAGGCGGAGTTCGGAGCGCTCGACAAGGTAGTGAGGGTGTGCGAGCGCCTGAACGCCGCCAACGCGGTCGTGACCGCCCAGGGTCTACCGTTCGGCGTGCATAACCATTGGTGGGAGTTCGAGGTCGTCGATGGCGTGCCGCCCTACCGCACCATGCTCGAGCGGTTGGATCCCAGCGTGTTCTTCGAGCTCGACGTCTACTGGATGCAGGCCGCGGGTGTGGACCCGGCGACCGTGATGCCGGAGTTCGCCGGTCGCGCGCGCCTGCTACACGTGAAGGACGGACCCGCCGAGGTCGGCCGCCCGATGGTGGCCCTCGGCGAGGGCGTGGTCGACGTCCCGGGCATCGTCCGTGCCAACGCCGCGCACACCGAGTGGCTCATCGTCGAGCTAGACGCGTGCGAGACGGACATGTTCGAGGCGGTCAAGAAGAGCCTCCAGTACCTTCAGGAGCTCGGGTCGGACCACTGAGCCCGGCGCGGTCGGCGGCCGCGCGGGTGACGGGAGCGCCGATGCCGAAGAGCGCGAGCGGCAGGACCGCCCTTCGAGGGGCGCAGTCGGAAGGGACGTCGAGCATGCAGCACAAGGTCGGTGTGGGCGTCGTCGGCTGTGGCACCATCAGCGACGTCTACCTGAGGAACCTCGGTCGTTCGGAGAGTGTGAAGGTCGTCGCCGTCGCCGACCTCGACGAGGAGCGCGCGAGGCAGAAGGCCGCGCAGCACTCGGTGGTCGCGGCGGCGAGCGTGGCGGAGCTCCTGGCCATGCCGGACGTCGAGCTGATCCTGAACCTGACGGTGCCCCACGCCCACGCCGACGTGGCCTTGCAGGCGCTCAGGGCCGGCAAGTCCGTCTACTCCGAGAAGCCGCTCGCTACGACGTTCGCGGACGGCGCGCTCGTGCTAGCGGAGGCCGCGAGGCGCGGGCTGCACGTCGGCTGCGCGCCGGACACGTTCCTGGGTGCCGGTCAGGAGACGTGCCGCGAGCTCGTGGCCGGCGGCGCCATCGGCGCGGTGGTGGGAGCAGTCGCGTTCATGGCCAACCACGGCATGGAGCACTGGCACGCCAACCCGGAGTTCTTCTACCAGCCCGGAGCCGGGCCGCTCTTCGACATCGGACCTTACTACCTCACCGCGCTCGTCAACCTGCTCGGGCCGGTGAGCAAGGTGGCGGGCGCTGTCAACACGGCTCAGGCGGAGCGACCCATCACGAGCGGACCGGCGAGCGGCAGGACCATCAAGGTCGGCACCCCCACGCACGTCTCCAGCCTGCTGACGTTCGAATCGGGCGCCGTCGCCACGCTGCTGTTCAGCTTCGACGTCTGGGCCACGCAACTGCCGCGCATGGAGGTCTACGGCACGCTTGGCACGCTCAGCGTGCCGGACCCCAACACGTTCGGTGGACCGGTGAAGCTCAAGCTCGCCGGCGAGGACGCTTGGAGCGAAACGCCCCTCGTGGCCGGCCCGCACGAGAACAGCCGGGGCATCGGCCTGGAGGACATGGCGGCGGCAATGCGCGGTGGCAAGCCTCACCGGGCGAGCGGCGAACTGGCGCTGCACGTCCTCGAGGTCATGGAAGCGATCCTCGCAGCGGGGCGGGAGTCGCGGGTGGTGGGGGTGGGGGTGCGCAGGGCTTAGGCGCTCGCTGCGCAGCGTCCGGTCGAGGGTCGTCCGCGCCCTCTGACCGGCTCTTGCTTGCTGCAATTATTCATGCAATACTCGAACCACTCTGAACGAGTCTTTGCAAAGCGAGATGCGAGGTCAGGTACGAGCGCACGTCTCGGAGCTGATAGCCGAGCACGCCGCTTCGTTCACACCCAGCGAGCGCCAGATAGCCAACCGCCTGCTTGGCGACCCTGTCGCGACGGGGTTCGCTAGCGCGACGGACCTGGCTCAGCAGCTTGGTATCTCCGCCTCGACGGTCGTGAGGTTCGCTCAGTCCCTTGGCTTTCGCGGCTGGCTCGAGCTTCAGGCGGCCATAAAACACGAGAGCACCGAGCGGCAGCGCCTGGTGGACATGGCGCCCGTCGAGGGCAGGTTCCTGACAGCCTTCATCAACACCGAGGTCTACAACCTCAACTACATGCTCGGTCAGGACGAGGAACTCGAGGCCGCGGCCGGGCTGCTGGCCGGTTGCAGCACGCTGTGGCTCGTCGGTAACCGGGCATCGCTCTTCGTGGCGAGCGTGGCCAACCACTTCCTGAACATGACCCGGCCGGGTGTGCGGTTGCTTGCCGGCGATGTCCACGTCACCCCGGACCAACTCTTGGATGTCGGACCAGGCCAGGCGGCGCTCGTCGTCTGCATCTCACGCTACTCGCAAGCCACGCTCGACCTGACGCGCTACCTGGCCGAGACCATGCCCGTCGTACTCCTGACAGACGAGTTCGCCTCGCCGCTGCTGCCGCATGCGACCGTTTGCCTGCGGTTCGCCACGGCCGGTGTGAGCAGCTGGAAGTCGAGCACCGCCGCGTTCTCGATGACGCAGGCCCTGGTCATGGCGGTCGCACGTAAGACCCCGGGCGCGCGGGAACGCCTCAACCAGGCCGAGGAGCTGTGGCGCGAGTTCGGCACCTACTCGGAAGAGCAGTGAGCGGGTCCATGTTCGGAAGGTGCCACTATCCGGCACCGGTTCGCAAGGTGCAGGAAGCACCATCGGAGGAGGAGTCATGAAGAAAGTAATGGCCGTCCTGTTCGCCGTCCTGCTGGCCACCGCTTTCGCGGGGCGCGGCACGGACACCCTCAACGTGGCGTTCGAGCGCACCATGCTGACGCTCGACACGTACGCGACGTCGGAGCGCCTAGCGCTGATCGTCGCCCACAACGTCGGCGACACGCTCATCCACCGTAACGCCGAGACGAACGAGTTCGAGCCCCACATCGCCACGTCCTGGGAGTACGCCAGCCCGACGGAGCTCGTGCTCCAGCTCCGCGATGACGTCAAGTTCCATAACGGCGAGACGCTGACGGCTGACGACGTCGCGGCCACACTGAACTGGGTCGTAGGCGAAGGCGCCGGCTTGGCCGGCACCGGCACCCTACAGTGGATCGACCACGTGGACGTGCTCGACACCTACTCGGTGCGCATCGTCCTCAAGGCGATGACCCCAACGGCCATCGAGACGCTAGCCCTGGTCGGCATCATCTACCCGGCATCTATCATCGGCCAGCCTGGCGGCGCCGAGCAGCTCGGGCAGCATCCCATCGGCACCGGACCCTACAAGTTCGTGAGCAACGAGAACAACCAGCTCCGTTTCGAACGCTTCGACGACTACTTCGTCGGCGCCAAGACGCTGCCCGCCATCAAGAACCTCGTCATCCACACGATCCCGGAGGAGGCCAGCCGCATCGCCTCGCTCATGACCGGCGACATCGACATCGTGCGCTCGGGCGGGATCTCGCCCGACCAGGTCGCGGCCCTCGGCGACCGCGCCAGGGCCGAGGCCGCCGACATCCTACGGATCTGGTTCGTCCAGTTCGACGCCACCGGGGTCAGCGGCAGCGACTACTTCACCGACGCGCGCGTGCGGCAAGCCGTGGCCCACGCCATCAACAAGGACGAGCTGGTCAACGGCCTCCTCTCCGGCTATGGGCGCATCATCGACGTCCCATGCAATCCGGTCCAGCTCGGCTGCGTCGAGGACGCCGCGGTCGTGTACGACTACGACCCGGCCCTCTCGCGCCAGCTACTCGCCGATGCCGGCTACCCGAACGGCTTCACCGTCGACCTTTACGGCTACCGCGACGAGCAGGTCGTCCAAGCCATCCAGGGCTACCTCGAGGAAGTCGGTATCCGCACGAACCTGCAGTGGTACGGCGGGCAGTACGACGTGGTGGCCAAACGCCTGGCTGCGGGCGAGCTGCCGATCTACGTCGGCTCGTGGGGCTCCAGCTCCGTGTACGACGCCTCCGCCGTCCTGAACATCCATTTCGAGGAGGGCGAGGTCGGCGAGTTCGCGACCGCGACGAACGACACCATCGACGCCGCCATCCGCGCCGCGCTCCAGACGGTCGACCTGGATGAGCGCATGGACCTCTACACCAGGGCCATCCACGAGATCACCGAGAACGCCTACATGTTCCCGCTGTACGCCGGCCGCGTGGTGGCCGGGGTCAGCAACGACGTCGACTGGTCGCCGTCGCCCGACGAGATCGAGCGCTACTACAACGCCACCTGGCGCTGAGCGCCCCGAGCGGTCGGTGGGTCGACGGTCGGCCCACGGACCGCTAGCGAAAAGGTGAACGCACCGTGATCGACTACATCGTCCAGCGCCTCGGCCAGGCCGTGCTCGTAGCCGTCATCCTCAGCGTCGTCACCTTCCTGCTGTTGTTCGTCGCCAAGGACCCGGCACGAGCTCTCGCGGCGCCGGACGCAACTGCCGCCGAGGTCGAGCTCCTCCGGCAGCGCTACGGCCTCGACGGCCCAGTGCCGCTGCAGTACGTGCGTTGGGCCGCCGCTGCCGTGCGAGGCGACTTCGGTAAGAGCCTCTTCAGCCAGCAGCCCGTCAGCCGCATCCTGCCACCCCGCATCGTGGCGACGGTGCAGCTCTCCGGCTTCGCGATCCTCATCACGGTCCTGGTCGCCGTTCCCCTCGGGGTCATCGCGGCCTTGCGGCGGGGCACGGTCGCCGACCTGCTTGCGTCAGCCCTCGCGGTCGCGGGGCAGGCGATGCCCATCTTCTGGTTCGGCCTCATGCTCATCGTCTTGTTCAGCGTGAAGCTCGGCTGGCTGCCAGTGAGCGGCCGCGGCACGTTCCGCCACCTCGTGCTGCCCGGTACCACGCTCGCCTTCTCCGTGCTACCGCTGACCATGCGCCTCACGCGCTCGGCGATGCTCGAGGTCGTCTCGCAGGACTTCGTGCGTACAGCCACGGCGAAGGGCGTGAGCCGCGCGGCCGTAGTCTGGAAGCACGCTGCGCGCAACGCCGCAACTCCTGTGGTCCTCGCTCTCGGCATGCAGTTCGGAGCGCTCCTAGGCGGCACGGTCGTCACCGAGACCGTCTTCGCGTGGCCGGGCCTCGGAGACCTGGCGGTCACCTCGGTGACCACCGCCGACCTCCCCGTGGTGCAGGCCATCGTGCTCTTCGCGGCCGTGGTCGTCGTAGCTTCGAACTTGCTCGCCGACGTGCTCGTCGGCCTCATCGACCCCCGGGTGCGCTACTGATGGCGCGGTTGTGGCGGTCGCTCGACAGCCGCTCAGGACGCATCGGGCTGGTAGTCTTCCTGGCCATCGTGCTGCTAGCCGTCTTCGCCCCAGCGGTGGCACCGCACAGCCCCTACCAACAAGCCATCGTCCGGCGCCTCAAACCCCCTGCGTGGGACGCGCGCGGTCAGGCCGAGAACCCGCTCGGCACCGATCAACTCGGCCGAGACATCCTCTCACGCGTCATCTACGGCAGCCGCATCAGCCTGCTCGTCGGTGCCGCCGCGGTCTTCGGGGCGGGCCTGCTCGGCTCGTTCCTCGGCCTGATCGCCGGCTACTTCGGCGGGCGGCTCGATTACGCCATCTCCACCCTGATCAACGCGGCCTGGTCGTTCCCGTTCATCTTGCTCGCCCTGATCATCGTCGCCGTGCTGGGCGCGAGCTTGCAGAACCTGATAATCGCGCTCGTCGCCACGAGCTGGGCCGCGTTCGCTCGCATCGTGAGGGGGGAGGTCGTCGCCCTACGGGAACGCGAGTACGTGTCGGCGGCGCGGAGCATGGGCATGCGGTCCTGGAGGGTGGTAGTCAGGCACGTCCTACCGAACGCTTCCGCTTCCATCCTCGTCATCGCGAGCATCGAGTTCGGAAGGGCCATCATCCGCGAGTCGTTCTTGAGCTTCCTCGGCCTCGGCGTGCCCCCGTCGATCCCGTCATGGGGTGGCATGCTCAGTGAGGCCAGGCCTTACATCTTCACGCTGCCACACCTCGTCACCATCCCAGGGGTCATGATCTTCGTCACCACCTTGAGCGTCAACCTGTTCGGCGACGGGCTGAGGGACTCCCTCGACCCGCGCCTGCGCAAACGTTAGGAGCGTCAAGTTGAGAATCGACCGGCTGGAGCTCACCGAGGTGCCACTACGCCTCAAGTCCCCGTTCCGCACCAGCTTCGGCGTTGAGCAGGACAGGCGGATCGTCATAGCGTCCCTGGTCTGCGACGGGGTCACCGGCATCGCCGAGTGCGTCGCCGGCGAGTTCCCGGGCTACTCCTACGAGACGACGGACACCGCGTGGCACGTGATTTCGGACTTCATCGCCCCTGCGGTCGTCGGCAAGGAGTTCGAGTCGGCCGCCGCGCTCTTGCACGCCCTGAGCTTCATCCGCGGCCACAACATGGCCGTCGCCGCGGTCGAGATGGCCTACTGGGACCTCAAGGCGAAGCAGCTGGGCGTGCCCCTGTTCGAACTGCTTGGCGGCACGGACCGGCCCATCCCCGTCGGCATCTCGCTCGGGATCCAGGACAGCGTGCAGGCCACCGTCGACCTCGCCGCCGCGAGCGTGGCGCAGGGCTACGGACGCATCAAGCTCAAGATCGAGCCCGGTTGGGATCAGCAGCCGGTGCGGGCCGTGCGCGAGGCGCTGCCTGGCATCTCCTTGACCGTCGACGCGAACAGCGCGTACACCCTGAACGACGCCCCCGTGCTCGAGAGCCTCGACGAGTTCGGCCTCACCTACATGGAGCAGCCCCTCGCCCACGACGACATCTTGGATCACGCGGAGCTGCAAGCGCGCATCGGCACGGCCATCTGCCTCGACGAGTCCATCCACTCCCCGGAGGACGCCCGCAAGGCCCTGACGATCGGTGCCGGGCGCATCATCAACATGAAAGTAGGCCGCGTGCGCGGGTTCCGCGCGGCGCTGGCCATCCACGACATCGCCGCGGCGTTCGGCGCGCCCGTCTGGTGCGGCGGCATGCTCGAGAGCGGCGTGGGACGGGCGGCCAACCTGCACCTGTCGTCGTTGCCGAACTTCAGGCTGCCGGGCGACACGTCGTCCAGCTCGCGCTACTGGGACGTCGACATCATCAACGAGCCGTTGGAGGCGCGTGACGGGGTGCAGGCGATCCCCAAGTTCGGGGCCGGCATCGGGGTAACCCTGAATACCGAGTACGTGGCGCGGGTCGCTAGTCGGAAGGCCCATTGGGGGTAGGGGTCGCCCTAGGGGCAGACCCCGCCCAAGGCAGCCCTACCCGCAGACGTCAGAGCGTCTGGGCGGGCGCTCCACTTGACGATCCCAAGTGGCCGGTGTTGCACGCGCGTGAACGGTTCAGCGAGTCGGCCCTTGGCTCGGAGCCGAGGTAGATGCGCTCATGGCTCGGTAGGGCTGCCGCAGCCGGCTCTCGCTAGCGATTCCCATGCACGACCCCATCTCGGCCGGGACGGCCTTGAGCGCTTCGTCGTCTATGTCGGGCAGGGCCATCAGCGCCTCGGCCGTCCCTCACGACCTCCTCGCCTCGCCTCTCCCCTGTAGGTGAGCCCGGCCCTTCAAGGGCCCCTTTCGGGTCGAGGCGGGCCAGGGGGCCGTCCCCGACACTTTCCAACCAGTTGGCGAGAGCCTCCCGCGGGGCGGAGCCTATCACGCTGACGGTGAACCTACCCACTTGCCGGCTGGCGATGTGCTCGGCCTCGGCAGGCAGTTTCGCTTGCCGTTCGTAGAGGAGAACGACTAGGGCGTCCAGCCCGTCCCAGTACGTGACCCTGAGTGCAGGCACGCCCCTACCCAACTCGATGCGTTGGACGGCGATCGCGGTGTAACCGGTCGGCGCCGTGGCAGGGTTCAAGAGACGCGCAAGCTCGAAACCGCCGAGAGCGGCCCTTGGCGTCGATAGGTCGCGCGGCGCCGCGCGCTGCTCAATGCGCCTAATCCGTTCGTAGCGGCCGGTCGCGACGACCTGCCCCGCGGAATCGGTCAAACGGTACGCGAGGCGAGCGCCCGTCTCGGCGTCCAGCCAGAACGTCCAGTCTGGCGTCAGGGGGCCACGTCCCTCGAGCCTGAGGACCTCCAGAGGCCTGTCCGTAACCGCTTCCGCTCGCAGTGCTTCAGCCGGCAGGACCTCCAAGGTGAACGCCCTGAGGACCAGTGCCGCCGTGATGCCCACGGGCAAGACGAACCCTCCTCTCGCCTCATCATCCGACCTCACTCCGGGAAGTAGCACTCGCTCCTCCACCGTGCCGATCACGTCAAAATCACGTTCGGCGGCGATCATGCGCTCTAGCATAGCCACGGCCGCCGGGTCCTGCACCACTTCGGCTCGCCTGCTCCCCTGGGCCCACGTCAGGCTGCCGGCTATGAGTACGATGGCGGCCACTCCGCAGTGGGCGAGCCTATGTACCCGTCTCACGGTTCTTCCTGGCTTATCGCTTCGAGAGCTAGGCCGTACTGCAGCACCACGGCCTCGAGTTGAACCGACTCGCTCTCGCGCGAAGGCATGGCGGTGCCCATGCGGAACGAGACCGCCACGAGGGCTGCCACGGCGAACCCGGCCGCTATGGCCGGCCACCCCCACCGTTTCAATCCCGAGCGCCTGCTCAGGGTGCGGCTCCCAAGCCGCCTCCTCACCTCGGCACGGATGGCGTCGGCGGCTTGGCGGTCGTCATCATCGACCCGCAGCGAGTTGGACATGACCTTGAGGTCGTTCAGGTAGGCACGGCTCACCGGGTCGGTGTCCAGTTCGGATTCGACGACCGCCACCTCATCGGGGGCGAGTTCGCCGTCCAAGTAGACGCTCAAGCGCTCACGCCGCTCGGTCGTTAACGGATGTAACGGTGTCATGGTGCGACTCCCACTCGCGAGAGTTCGTCGCGCAACATAGCCCTGGCCCGTGCCAACCTGCTCCGCACCGTGCCCATCGGAACGCCGAGGACTTCCGCGACCTCCTCGTACCCGAGTCCACCGAACTCCCTCAACGTCAGCGCCTCCCGGTAGGCTAGCGGTAACCGCAGGACCGCTTCCTCGAGCAGCCTGTAAGTGTCGTTCGACTCCGTCACCTCGGCCGGCCCGGACTCGTTGCCGGCCGCGTCCTCCAAGGCATCGCTCGGCAGTGTCGGTCGGGACCAGCGTTTACCGACCCGGCGGCAGCGGTTGACGACGATGCCGTGCAGGTAAGTACCGAAGCTAGCGTCGCCTCGGTACTTACCCAGGTTACGGAAGGCCGCCATCAAGCTGTCTTGCACCACGTCGCTGGCCAAGTCGTTGCCAACCAACCTGCGCGCCACGGCGTGCAGAACGGGCGTGTAGCGCATCACGAGCGCGTCGAAAGCGTCCGGATCACCGTACTTCGCGGCCGCTACCAGGCGCGTATCATCGATGTTACCGGCCTCACTGCGATCCGGCGCCCAGGCGCTGGGAGCGCTCCACGCCGGAAGTGACGTAACGAGGTGCTTGCCCCCCGCCTGCGTCGAGCAGGCGGGGCGGCGGGCTAACGCGAACGAAGTGGACATCGAGTCACATCACTCGTCGGTGGCGACGACGACAAGCACGCCTTGCACGGTATCGGTGTACGGGTCCTGGTACTCGCCATCCACCATGGTAAGGTCCGTGGTCCGAGCGTAGTTGAGTGCAGTGACGAAGGCCAAGTGCATGCCGGACCTGGCATCCTCCCCTACCCACACGTTACCGCTATAGACATCGTCTTCGGCAATCGCGTCCGGCGCAACGCCGTCATCTGTCAACAAGCCGTGGGGGCGCAGGTGGCGGCTACGCACAGCGACTATGAAGTCGTCGCTCGAAGTCGGTTCCGTGAGGGTGATATAGGCCAGGTTATCGTTCGTACCGCTTTGGAGGACCTGAGGCTTGAGAGTCACGTCTTCGACCGTCGCCGCGTTGACGCCCTGCTTCAGCCCAGTGCTCTCGGCGCCCGTCAGGTGCCAGGTCCCGTCCGTCCGCGCTAGGTGAAGCGTCAGGACGCCTTCCATCTCGATGGGCTTGCTCCCGACGAGGGAACGGGGGAGAGAGAGGTCCGGGTACACCTGCCAGATCTGGGCGGTTCCCTTGACGGTGATGCCGATCTCCGCCGTTGCCGTCGCCGGCTCCGATAGGCCGTCATACACGAGGCTGAGGAGGTCGCGTTCACGGCTCATGTCCGTGCGCCTGATCATGAGTAACGGCTCTGACGCGGCCGTGCTGAAAGCGCCGCTACCTTCGCTTCCGAGCGCCGAATAGGTGGCGAGTACGCTCGCAGTCGCGATGTCCGCCGTGTCGGTCTGCGAAGCTCCGAAGAACGCGTCGTCGACGGCAGCCAGGGCCGCCACCTGTGCGGCTGCCTCCTCGCTCGTAGCCGTTGGTTGCCCACACCCCACCAGGCCGACGACGACGAGCAGTCCGGTTGCGGCCATGCGGGGCCAGCGAGCGAGTGGTGATGAAGTTATGGTGCGAAGGGACTTCACAGCGAACCTCCTAGGACGAGCGCCCATCGAACCTGGGCCTCTACCTAGTTGGAGTCATCTGAGCGCGGAAAAGTTCCAAGGCCGCCTGCCGCAGCCAGGGGGACGGCTGCTGCACCACTCGACGGAGCCCGGGAGCGACCCCGTTTCCCCGGCACCGGCATCGTCGCACCGCTCAGGATCGAGCCGTCCAGCGCCACCTTGCCGGATGACGCCTGTGACCCCAGGATATCCGGTGCCGCGGATGAACCCGGGTACGGTGACTTCTTTCCTGGGCGCCTCTCCCTTCGCGCAGGCACGGCTTACGGCGCTGCGTTGCCGTAATCACCTGCGCACGACATGGGGTCATCGTGCGTTGCTCCTTGGCGGCGTCACCGCGCCTTGGCCCGCCGGAAGCTCAGCGCCTGGAGGATCAGGTAGCAGGCCACGAACATGGAGCCCAGCGTGTCGACGTAGCGCGTCACCGGCTGGGTCGGGATGAGCGCTACGGTGAGGAGCGCCGTCGTGACCGCGAGGTCGACCATGGTCTTCGCTCGGTAGAGCTTGAGTTGCCCCGCCAGGACCGGGTCGGGGGAGTGGTGTAGCAGCCTCGTGTACCTAACCCAGAAGGTCGCGTTGACGCCCCCGCCCAACACGGCCACGATCAACCCGACGATCACGTTGCCGCCCGGCGCGTAGTTCAAGAAGCGGTAGCCACCGATGAGGAGCATGATTACGCCGGAGATCGCCATGGCGACCGCCACACTCGTCTCGGACCTGCGCTCCAGGCTGAGCCGCTCCGCGTCGGAGGCGACGCGTTTACGCCGGCGGAACGTCCACCAGCCCGTGAAGAGTGCCACCAGCTCCAGCGTCCGGCGGATGGCGTCGGCGATCTGGGTCGCCGACGAACTCATGGCGACGGCGATACCCGTCACGACCGGACCAGGGGCGCTCAACAGCCATGAGGCGAGGAGCGTGCGTTCGCTCTTGGCAGTGTGCTGGCCGGCCCCCGGTCGCGAAACGTCGTGCGGGGCGCTGTTCATCTGAGGGCGCCGATCAGAGGACTCCTAGCCGCCCGAGCAGCGTCACGACCGCGAGCAGCCAGGTGAACGTGCCCAGGGGGACGGTGACGGTATCGAGGCCGTTTCGGGTCACGAGTTCGACCACGGCCGTCACGGGCGCCACCAGCAAGGCAACAAGGAGGCACGCGTACCACGGCCAGGCGGTGTAACCGATGAGCGTGACGAGGATGGCGGCAGCGGCGAACACGACCATGGCGATGGTGCCCTCCGTCGTCTTCTTGTTGTCCACCCACGGGTGGCTGAGCCTGTGCCTGCCCCACTTCTTGCCGACGAGTGCCGCGGCCGCGTCGCCGAACCCCCACCCCATGATCGGGGCCACGACCATGAACTTGGAGTCCGGATCTAGCCAACCCCAACCGAGGGCGAAGAGCACGGCCATGGTGAAGAACATGAGCGCCAGGCTCGAGCGGACCTCGCCCGGGTGCCGCTCGTGGAGGGCTCGCATGAAGCGTGGGTAGCGACCTGCCCAACTGATCACGATGTAGAAGAGCACGCCGAACCCCAAGAGCATGCCCGCCGCGAGCTGCCAGGAGGTCAAGAGGTGCAGCGGCACGAACATGGACCCAGCCACGCTGATGTGGAACAGCTTGCGGACCAGCTCACCAGGCGGTTTGAGCAGGCGCCGCACCGCGAGGAGCACTATGACCACTGCGACGTAGTAGGCCAGGAAAGCTGCGCTACCGATCAATGCTTCTCGAAGCACCTGCGTCACCTTCCCCACCGAAAGACGCCTCGCCCGCTCTTACAGGGGCATTCTTGGGAGCAATGTACCGTTCTGGCGGCGGTGTTGCCAGGTCGGGAAGTCCCTCAGGCTGCGCGTCGGTGCGCCGCCGGCTGGGTGGGCCCCGGCTCGGAGGTGTTCTGACTCGCCGGGTGACACCATCCTTTAGGCTTGCGCATGGCCACCGTCCTGCCTCGCTCGACCGTCCCGTCCGCGGCGGAGCTCGTTCTCCAGACGCTCGCCAGGAGCGGCGCGGAGGGCGCCATGCACGAGTTCTGGCTCTTTGCGGGCGAGCCGCGACGGCGCGCCACCGAGCGCGAGCTGGCCGCGGCTGGATGGCACGTGCGCCTGCACAGCGCCTTCAAGCCGTTGGTCAGCGAGCTCCTGGAGCGGAGGGCCGAAGTGGAACGCTTCGGCATTCCGACCGCTTTCACCGTCGCTTACCCGACGCATCCGGCCGCCGCGGCGAACCGCTTCCGGCTCGAGGCGTACCCGCTGTCCCGGCTCGTGGAGCGTTGGTGGCCGGGTGCGTCGCTGACGTTCGCGAGGGGGCCCTTGCCCAGCGCGGCGTCGCACGTGCCTCCGAGCGGCGCCGCGCACTCTCCGGCCGCCACGTCGGAACTCCGCTACACCGTGCGGATCGTGCGCCCGGGCGGGGAGGGGGCTCTCGACGTCTTCGCACCGAACCGCGTCGTACGCATGCTGGATCGCGAGGCCCTCACCCCATGCGGGTGGTGGCGTGTCACGCTGCCGGACGGCACGGTGGCGCGCAGTGAGCCGTGGGAGACGGATTACGAGCGGCTGTACCGGCTCGTGCTGGAGGCCGTCGTGGCCCAACCGTGGTCGGGCCGAGGACCGCACTTCGACCAGCTGCGCATCGAGGTCGAGCACGACGGCATCGAGCTTCGCCTCCCTGTCGGCCACGACCGCCTCGACACGGCCGAGGCGCTGCACGAGGAGCTGTACTTCTCGCTGCTGGAGCGGTTCACGCGCCTGGCCGATCTCCCCGACGGCGACCGGCGGTTGCAGCCGGGCCAGATCGTTCCCCTCGTCAGGAACGTCATCGGGGGCAAGAACACCGTGAGCGTGGCTACCGTGAGGGTGTCCGCTCGCGAGAAGCCATCGGCCCCTTCCCCTCCCGGCAGGACCGGTGGCTCCGTCCGGGCCGCGGCAGGCGCCGGCCGGCGCGGGGTGGCAGCGGACCGACCGGGCAGGGCGCTCGGCCCCGAGGAGCTTGCCCGGTTACGGGAAGCGCCGACGGAACCGGACGTTCTGGCCACCGTCCTCGACCTGCCGGGGGAGCGCCTGTCGGAGCGTACGGCGAGAGGGCGCATGGTCCACGGGGTATGGCGGCCTGGAACCAGGCCGGCCGTGAT
Organism: Trueperaceae bacterium; assembly: GCA_023954415.1. Taxonomy (NCBI): domain Bacteria; kingdom Thermotogati; phylum Deinococcota; class Deinococci; order Trueperales; family Trueperaceae; species Trueperaceae bacterium. The sequence goes on along the minus strand of JAMLIB010000002.1, from coordinate 101,691 downwards.
CCTCAACGGCGGCCAGCACGCGAACGAGACGTCCGGCGTCGTCGGCGCCCTGCGCGCAGCGCGGGAGCTCATCGCGGACCCGGATGCCGGCGTCGGCGTCGTCGCCCTGGAGAACCCCGACGGCTACGCCCTGCACGCCGAGCTATGCGCGCGGGTCCACGCCGAACACATGCACCACGCCGCGCGCTACTCGGCGCTCGGCGACGACCTCGAGCACCGGAGCGACGAGGCCCCCTTCGAGAGCGCGGTGCGGCGGCGACTCATGGCGAAGAGCGGGGCGGGGCTCCTCGTCAACCTCCACGGCTACCCTGCTCACGAGTGGGTGCGCCCGCTGACCGGCTACCTGCCGCACAAGTTCGAGTGGTGGGCCGTGCCGCAGGGCTTCATCCTCATAGCGCGCTACCAGCCCGGCTTCGGCGAGCTCGCCGAACGGCTCCTGCGTGTCGTGGCGCGCGAGGTGCAAGAGGCGGTCCCGGCGCTCGTTGCCTTCAACACGGAACAGCTCGCCGCCTACGCGGCGCACGCGGGCAAGCTCCTCTTCCCGCTGGAGGGGGGCGTGCCGTTGGTGCTCTCCGAGGTGAAGCGACCAGGCCCGGCCGTGCAGGTCATCACCGAGTACCCGGACGAGACCGTGCATGGCCGCGAGTTCGTTCTGGCGCACGAGGTGCAGTACCGGGCAACCGTGGCGGCGGCGCGGGAGTGGTGGGAGACGGCGGTCGAATGGCTTTGACACTACGGTCTAATAAGACTATAGTCTAAATAGACTATGGTAGCGATAGGCTCTAGGCCAACGGCCCCCGAGTTCGTCGACCGCGTCGCAGAGCTGCGTGAGCTTCGCGACCTCGCCGCACGAGGCGAGCCGGCGCTGGCCCTCCTATACGGACGCCGACGCGTCGGCAAGACCTACCTGCTCGACCACGCCTTCCGCGGCGGTCGGTACTTCTACTTCCTGGCCGGCGATACGACCGCCGAGCTCAACAAGCGCGAGCTGCTCGGTGAGATCGCGCCGCTGCTCCACGACGTTAGAGACGGCGCCCCTGAGCTGTTCCCGAGTTGGCGGCACGTGTTCAGGCTGTTCGCGGACCTGGCTAAGGAGGGCCCTCTGGTCGTGGTCATCGATGAGTTCCAGAACCTCCTGGGTGGACCGGCTGAGGACATCCCCTCGCAGCTCATGGCAGTGTGGGACCGCGAGGTGCGCGGCCTCCCGCTCCTGATCGTGCTCTGCGGCTCGGAGGTGTCGACCTTGCAGGGGCTCGCTGATGGAGCGGGCCCGCTCTACGGGAGGTGGTCGTGGGCCGCGCGCTTGCGCCCGTTCACGTACGAGCACGCGGCCGAGATGGTCCCCGGGCGACCACTGCGTGAGAAGGCGCTTCTCTACGGCATCCTCGGCGGCACGCCCCGCTTCCTGGCGACCGTGCGACCCGGCGAGGAGTTGGGGCCACGCGTCGCGGAGACAGTCTTGTCTCCGCGCGGCAGCGTTCACGTGCAGCTCGAGAGGATCGTCGAACAAGAGCGAGGCATCCGCGATCCGGCCGATTACCGGGCGGTGCTGACGGCGATCGCCGATGGCCACACCGAGGTCGCGCGCATAGCCCAGGCGACGGGCCTGGCCGAGCGCCCGCATGTGATCAGGCGGGCCTTGGAAGTGCTCGAAGGCCTGGAGCTGGTGTCGCGGGAGCGCAACTTCGGGGCGCCGCCCAAGGCTCCGTGGCGTTACTACGTCTCAGACAACGCCCTACGCTTCTGGCACCGCTTCGTTCAGCCGAACCGGAGCAGGCTCGAGACCGGTGACCCCCACGCGGTCTGGACCGCTCAGGTGGCTCCGCAGCTCGATCAGTACATGGGCAAGGTGTTCGAGGGGATGTGTCGCGAGGCTTACGCGACGATGAGCGGGCGCCTAGGTCTGCAACGCGCCATCGAGTGGTCGAGTTGGGAAGGGCAGGACCGCGATCGTCGCTCCATCGAGATAGACCTGGTCGCGAAGTTGGACGACGACCGGATCTTGACGGGTGAGGTCAAATGGTCGTCGTCACCCGTGGGCCCGAGCGTCCATACCCGTTTGCTTCGTGACCTCGAGAGCCTCGCCGCGTCCGGCCACGGCTGGGCCAAGGACGCCTTGGCGACCGAGCGCTCGGCCGGCCACTTGTACCTGAGCGCCGCAGGCTTCACGGCCGAGTTCGAGCGACTGGCCGAGGACGACGGCCGTATCGTCTTGCTCGACCTAGACGATCTGTATCGTTCGTAGGACTTGCGGTAGCAGTGACCGACCCGCCGCCGCGCATGAGCACACTGATGACGGGGGAGGCGGCGGCGACCGAGGAAGCGATGACGAGATAAGCACACGCCGCGCCCGTCGTCCGCTAGGTGAGCCACGGTCGACCTGCCCTCGGGCCCCGGTGAGTCGCCGTTGACCGTGGGTTGAGCCGCCGTTGATCCCGTCCCTCTACCGTCGCAGCACGGTTCGAGAACGAACCGAGCCTACCGAGGAGGAAGAGGGATGATGAACACCACAGTTCGACGAGCCACGAGCCTGAGCGCCAAGGTCATCCTCTCGCTGGCCCTGCTGGTCTCGTGCCTAGCGCTCGGCCAGTCATACGTGTTCCAGCGGACGCTCGGCGCGCAGACGCTCGACGCCGGTGATGTGGACCGCGCGGTGCACACGGGCCAGTCCTACGTGTTCCAGCGAATACTCGGCGCGCAGACGCTCGACGCCGGTGATGTGGACCGTGTAGTGCACGCCGGCCGGTCCTACGTGTTCCAGCGGATGCTCGACGCGGAGACACTGGATCCGCTCGGCTCCTACTCACCGTGGGGCCAGAGCGTCATCGAGAACCTTTACGAAAGCCTGTACGGTTACCGCGGCGCCACGATCGACCTCACGCCCCAACTGGCCACCGGTTACGACCTCTCGGACGATGGGCGCACCTACACCTTCCACCTCCGCTCAGGGGTGAAGTTCCATAGCGGCAACCCCTTCGCCTGCGAGGACGTGAGGTACTCCATCGAGCGGGCGTTGATCCTCGATCCTGGCTTCGTGGGCCAAGCGCTCATGGGTACGGCAACCGACGCCCTCAGCGAGCTCGGCGTGGAAGGTAGCGACGAGGAGTACGCCGAGTACTGGGGCCGGCTCAACGCTGCCGTCGAGTGCCTGGACGACCGCACGGTCGCCATCCACTCCTTGGAGCCGGACCCCATCCTGTTCGCCAGCCTGATGAGTCCACGCTACTTCGTCATCGACAGCGAGCTCGCCAAGAGGAACGGCGGTTGGGACGGGAACGAGGCGACCTGGCGCGACCTGCTCGCGACCGACCTGAGCGAGGGGTACCTTCACGACCACGCCAGCGGCACCGGCGCTTTCCGGTTGGCGTCTTGGGAGCCGGGAGTGCGGCTGGTCGCAGAGAGGAACCCCGACTACTGGGGTCCGGCGCCGCAGGTCGAGACGGTGGTCTACGAGGTGGTCCCTGACGAGGAGGCGCGGGTCGCGGCGCTCGTAGCGGGCGAGGCCGATCAGATCGACGTCCGCATGACCCCACTCTCCGAGCTCGAGGGCTGGCCTGGGGTCAAGGTGCTCGACCCGTCGAAAGACCCGTCACTACCCTGGGGCGTACGGGTCGTGGGAGCCATCTTCTTCAACCAGGCGATGAGCCCTGTGGACAACGCCCTGATCGGCACGGGGAAGCTCGACGGGTCCGGGGTGCCGCCTGACTTCTTCTCGGACGGCGACGCCCGCAAGTGCTTCGCCTACGCCTGGGATACCGGAGAGGACGATCCCCAGTACGCCGGAGACGGCTCGTTCTACCCGAACATGCTCCTCTTACCGTTCTACCCCGCCTACGACCCCACCATCCCCCACTACAAACTCGACCTAGAGAAGGCCGAGGAGCACTGCCGGGCCGCGTGGGGCGGGAAGCTGTGGGAGGTGGGCATGTACTTGGCCGGCCCGAGCGACGACTGGATAACCCAGGCGTTCAAGGAGACGTTGGAGGCCATGAACCCGAAGTTCACCATAGGTCTCGTCGACTTGAGCCCAGAGCAAGAAGCGCGCATGTGGGCCGAGATGCAGATGCCGTGGGCCAACGCGGCGGGCTACGCGAGCTTCCCCGACGCGTACGAGTTCATGGCCGATTGGTACCAGTCGTCCACGTCGGTCACGGCGCGCTTCGGGTACAAGAACGACGAGATCGACCGCCTGATCGCCCAGGCGCGCACCGAGTTCGACTCGGCGGAGCGCGACGACCTGTACCGCCAGGTCGGCAGGCTCGCCTACGAGGACGCACCGTTCACCCTCCTGCCGAGCTTCCCTTACACGCTCGTCGTGAGCGACAAGGTGTCCGGCGCCTACCGCAACCCGATGTTCACCGAGATCAGGTGGTCAGACCTCCGCAAAGCCGAGTAACTTCCGAACCGCCTGCATGCGGGGACGGGACCTCCTCGGCCCGCCCCCGCCACTATCCCGACCTTCCCAACTACCGGCGCCCGCCGCAGGCAGCGCCCGGGCGTGGCGGAGCAGCCTGTCCGCCGTGCTCAGGACGGATCCGCCCAGTTCCTCGGCTAAGCAGGCGACAGCCGCCGCATCAGGTCTCGCGCCGCCTCCACCACGGCTTCTGACGTGAGGGGCACACCCGCAGACACGGGTGGTGACGAGGGCGGCATGCGCTCGCCCGCCGGCCACGCCGCCAACAAGCTGCCTGCCCGCCGCCGCGCGTGCATGGGCGCGCGCGTTTGCGAGGCCGCCAGCTCGAGCCACTCCCTCCCAACCACGTCCGGAGCGATAGCGTGCGCCACGATGAACGCTTCGAACGCCAGGGGTACCAGGTTGGACGCAGCGATGATCTCGAGCGCCTCGAGCAGGTGAGGCAGGCCGGGGTTCGACCCATTCCCCTCAAGCTCGTGGAGGGAGGAGGCCGCTTCGAGCGCCTCGCTCCTGGCGCTCAGCAGGATGGCCGACGCCCTCAACCTCAACCCGGTCCGGGCGTCGCAAGGGGCCTTGGAGAGCTCGACCAGGCTGTGCAGATATGGCGCCGCCGCGGCAGTGTCGCCTTCGTCGAGCGCCATCCACGCCAGGAGTGTCCAGACGGTCTCGTCCTGGACCTGTGCACCGACCGAGCGGACCAGGTCCTCCTCGCCGCGGGCGTAGTGGATGAAGACCCGCGCCCAGTTGCTCGGCATCGCTAGCATCCACGGCGCGACGTCCCACGGCACCCGTGGGGCGGTCAGGTCCCTGACGTCTGCCAGTTGCTGCTCCGCGGCCTCCAGGTCGCCCAGCGTCGCGAGATGGTGCGCGCAGACGCAACCCAGGTAGATCAAGAGCTGTGGCCGGCCGATCTCGGCTCGCTCCAAGGCCAGTGCCTCACGCAAGAGCGCTAACGCGCCCGCGTAGTCGCCGTGCGCGTCCACGAGCGTGCCGCCGAGGTTGAGCAGCACCTTGACGAGATAGGAGACGTTACCCGTGCGTCGGCAGACCGAGATGGCCTCGGTGAACAGACGCTCCATCTCCCTCGGGTCGGTACTGGTCATCGCCAGGTTCGAGAGGCAGCCACCGAGCAGCTGCTCATCAGCGCTGCCCGCCAACTGCTCCGCGGCTTCACGGTAGGCGCTCCGCGCGCCAGGCAAGTCGCCAAGGTGCATGAGCGTGCGACCCAAGGCATAGAGCCACGGCCCCGCGCGACGCTCGCCAAGGTGTCTACGGGCGAGGAGCAGCGCTTGCACCAGGGTCTTGCGTGACTCGGAGGGGTCAACGTACGTCAAGAACTGCCCTCTCTCCAGCAGTAGGCGCGCCGTCAACGCCGAGTCGGGGTCCACGCGCCCCAGAGCGGCGTCAACCGTCCGGATACGCTCGTCCGAGGGCCGGCGGTCAGCGAGGTAGCTGCCCAACATGGGTAACATCCGCTCTAGCACGTCATGGCGCCCGGCCTTCCCGGCCCAATCCCACGCTGCCCGTACGTTCGCATGATCCCGGTCCAGCTCGTCGAACGCCGCGCTTTGACCGGCTCTCAAGGCGAAGCGGCTCTTCGACTCCACGAGGCCGCAGAAGTGCTCCGCGTGGCGCGCTCGCAGCTCGTCGGCGTCCGGCCGCTCCTTCAGCTTCTCGCCCGCGTACTGCTTCACGAGCGGATGCAAGTCGTACCTCCCTCCCGCACGCCACACGAGCGACCTGTCGAGGAGCGCGGTGAGCAGCCGCACGTCCATTTGCAGCACGGCAGCGGCCGCTACGCGCGTGAAGCCGCCCTGGAAGACGGAGCAACCCGACAGCGCGCCACGCTCGGCGTCGCTCAAGAGGCTCCAGGAGCGCTCGAACACGACGCGCAGGCTGGTGTGCCGCGGGTTGGTGGTGGGTCTGACGCTGACCAGCGTGTCGAGGTCCGCCTCCAGCTCGCGTTCCAGCTCCTCAGGCGATATCACGGAGGACAGCGAAGCTGCCAACTCGATCCCGAGCGGCGCGCCGGCCAGGCGCCTGCAGATGTCGAGCACCAACCTCGCGTTCGCTTGCTCTAGGGTGAAACGGGGGTCGAAGCGGCGAGCGGTGAGGACGTATAGGTCCAGACCGCTCGTCTCTCCCGTGCCTGCGAGCGCTTCGGCCGCGCTTCCAGGCAGGGGGAGGCCGCCCAGCGGGTAGAGGGACTCCGCAGTCAAGCCCAGCGGCTCGCGCGAGGTGACCACCAGTCTGACGAGAGGGCAGGCCTCGAGCAGCTCGCCGAGCTGTTGAGCGTCACCGGCTACCTGGTCGAGGTCGTCCAGCACAAGTAAAGCGCTCTCGTCACCGAACGTCCGCCGCAGGCTTGTTAGCGCGGGCGCTCCGGTTCGCGGGGCCGTCACCGCGGCGACCTGGGTCAGCACCTGATCCGGCCTCTCGACGCCGCACGGAACGAAGTAGACGCGAGTGAACCGGCGTCCACTCACCATCCGCCTAGCGAGGGCCATCGCGAGACGCGTCTTGCCCATCCCTCCGAGCCCAGTGATGGTCACCAACCGCTCCCCGCGCTCGAGCAACGCCTCCAGGTCGCGCAGCTCCTGGTCGCGACCCACGAACGGGGCGATGAGGTTGGGCAAGTTGTGCTCGGGCAGCGGGACGTCGGTAGCGGCGGCGGCCCGGTCGGCGTGCTCGGACAACGTGACGCCGAAGGCCGCGGCCTCCTTCGCCACCGCCACGGACCGCGGGTTGCCGGTCGCGACCAGCAACGCATGGAGGCGAGACAGTGACTCCGGCTGAGCGGTGGCCAGGTCACGCACGACCGTCGCGGCTCGTTCGCTAAGCCGCGCTGCGCCTCGCAGGTCGCCGACCGACAGGTGCTCCTCTGCGAGCGCGATCAGCGCGTTCTGGGTCAGCACGGACAGCGCTTCTCGCGTGCCGTAGAGCCACTCCTCCAGCTCGGCGTTGCCGGCGTCGACGTCGACACCATCGAGGAACGGCCCGCCGTACAGGTCCACCACGTCGCGCCACTCGCCATCGATAGCCGCCTCACGAAGCAAGGTGGCGTCGCACTCGACGACGGCCGCGATCACTTGGTCGTCCACGCGCACGACTCCGGGCGAGGCGCGCCGCAACTGCCAAACGGCCACGGCTAGGCTCTGCCTTGGGTCAGCCGCGTCCGGCCAGAACAGCTCGGCCAGGTAGCGACGTTCCTTCGGCCCTTCCAAGGCGAGGTAGGCCAGCATCAGGAGCGGTTTCAGACGACGGAACGAGGCACCCGGCAGCGCCACACCGCCGAGGGTGCGGAGGAGCATGAGGCCAGTATAAGGACGTGGCCGCGCGTAGCGCCCCAGGGCCCTTGTCAGGGTAACTCGAGCTGCCCCCGCAACTCGTGGACCTGTTGCGGGCCGAGCGGCTCGCCGCGCGCCGCCGCTACCTCGCCAGCTTCGAACGCCTGCGCTCCCTCGGGGAACTCGTTGCCCCAGGCCGTGGCGGCGTAGTTGAGCGCGTCGGCGATCTCCTGGTCGCTCAGCTGTTGCCAAGGGGGCATGACGCTGTTGTAAGTCACCCCGCCGATCGAGATGGTGCCCTGCAGGCCGTTGAGCACGACGCGCACGACGTAGTCGCGCCCACCCGACGCCGCCAGGAGGTCGGGGAGGTGCCCCGCCAGGGGCGGGAACGCCCCGGGCAGGCCGGCGCCCGTCGTCATGTGGCAGGCGGCGCAGATCTGGTCGAAGACCTTCTGACCCTCAGCCGAGGCCGTGGGTGCCGGTGCCGGGCGCGCGTCGAGGATGGCGGTGACAGCGGGGTTCGGCTTGGCGGTGACGCCGAAGAAGAAGGCGGCGAGCCACGCCATGACGGCGAGCGAGCCCCCCAACAACCAGCCGACCACGCGCGTGTACTGGTAGCCGGCGAACGTCGTCAGCGCCCCCAGCGCCACGAACACGAGGTGCATGGACGCGTGGAGGAGCGGGCGGGCCTCGACGTACGGGTAGGCCGACGGCCACATGAGGAACATCGCCGTCATGGGCGCGAGCAGGGCTGGGAAGAGCCAAGCGCCTTGCGGGTCGCGGACGGGGCGGCGGCGCGCCAGCCAACGGGCGAGCGCGATACCCCACAGCCCGCCGCCGATCAGGAACCACAGGTGCTGGAGGTGGTGGTCCTTGATGCTGTGATCCGGGGAGGGGAGGCCAAGGTGCAGCCACGCGACGACGATGCAGAAGTAGCCGATCAGGGCCAGCACGATGGTGTTCGTCGCGAAGGGCGACAGTCGGGGCGCCTTGGCGCCCTTCTTGCCGGCGTTGGTCTTCCGGGTGCCGCTCACCGTGCACCGCCTTCCGGTCGTGCCGCCGCGTCCGGTGACCACGGCCACTCGACGCTCGTCTTCGCACGCCGCAGCCCGCGCCAGAGCCGCGCGCCCTCGAGGGTCGCGATGAGTAGCCCGAGCACGAGGATGATGGCGCCGACGGAGCCCCAGCCGGCGAGGAGTGGGCCGGGGTCTGGCTCCACGTCGTAACGGCGGGGCACGCTGGCCGCGCCGGCCAGGTAGAACGTGCCCACGAGGAGCGCGATGCCGCCCAGCACGGTGACGCCGATGGTCCAACGCATGGCGGGTGGCGTCGGGTCGGGGCTACGCACCTCGAGCATGGCGAAGACCCAGCCGATCGCGAAGAGGAACGACGCGCCGAGCAGGTACGTGTGGAAGTGGGCGGGCACCCACAGGGTGTTGTGGAGGTGGACGTTGAAGTTGATGGTCGCGTCGAGCAGCGCCCCGATGCCGCCAAGGATCCAGCCGGCCATCCCCGCGTACATGAAGAGCGATCCGAGCCCCCAGCGCATCCCGGAGCGCCAGACGAGCAGGAGGCCGCCGAACACGGTCACGACCGCCACGGGCACGGACGACAGGTAGGAGGCGCCGAGGCCGAGGTACTGGATCCAGACGGGTTGGGCGAAGTCCATGTAGAGGTGGTGCGGGAAGGCGAGGAGCAAGAACACGAGGGTGCCCCACCAACCGAGGGTCAGGACCGCCGAGTTCTTCCACGGGCGCCCCGCGTAGGCGGGTAGACCGACGTAGACCTGCGCGATGAGCATGTAGATGATGAAGTTCGCAAGGTCGTGGCCGAAGAAGTAGGTGATGTTCTTCGCCCAGAGGGCGTCGAGGGGCACGCTCGGGTCGAGCCAATGCACGAACAGCGCCACGCCGAGGAGGCTGGCAGCGGTGGCAGCCAGCAGGCCGTCGAAGGCGATGACGAAGGCCGGCAGCACCTGCGGTGGGGGCAGCTTACGGCCGGCCGCCGCGAACGCCTTGGGCCTGAAGACCGCGTCCCAACCGAGTACGCCGCGGAAGCCGCCGAAGCCCCTCAACACGGCCTCCAGGACCTGGATGCACCAGACCGTCCAGCCCAAGACGATGAGTGTCAGGCCGATCAGGAAGGCGCCGATCGACCAGGCGGGCCAGGTCGGGTTCAGGAACGGCAGCGGGTAGAGGAAGGTCCAGGCCGCCCCGAACTTGCCGAACGCGGCGGCGACGGCGACGAGGAGCACGCCGCCGACCGTCACGCCGTATGCCCACAGGGCGAGGCTTGCGGACATCGTGATCTCGCGGCGCATGAGGTACCAGATGCCACCCATGCCGCACAGCACGAGGGCGGCGATCATGCCAGCACCGTGCAACGTCATGAGGGCGTAGAAGTCGACCGAGGCGAGGCGGATCCAGCCGGCTTGCGACATGCGCATGAGGATGCCGACGACCATGAGGCAAACGGCGAGGCCGAGGCCGGTCGCTAGGTAGAGGGCCATGATGCGGCGGGCCGTGGTGTCGTTCGTGGAGGCGCTCACGTCACTTCACCTCGAAGCTGCCCTGCATGAAGGCGTGGTTGATCCCGCAGAACTCCAGGCACCGCACGATGTACTTGCCCTTCTCCGTGAACGTGACGTGCAGGTCGTTCGCGTAGCCCGGCATGGCCTGCACCTGGCCGACGATCCGGTCCTGCGTGTCGTAGATGGCGAAGCCGTGGTTGACGTCGATCGAAGTCAGCTTGAACACCACGGGTACGCCGTACGGCACCACCTCGGGCATGTTCTCGAACGCGTACTGCCGCGCGACGATGGGGAAGCTGATCGCGTCGGGGGCGGCCTCAGCCTTCGAGTAAGGCGTCAGCCTCCCCCACACCCCGAAGGCCAAGACGAGCACGGCCAGTAGGGACCAGAACCACACCCGCCTCACGCGGTAGCCGCGCGGCTGCACGTCCGCGTAAGGCTCGGGGGCGCCGCGCGAGGACGCCGCCACGACCACGAAGACGGCGAGCGTCAGCACGACCAGTGCGCCGTAGGTGAGGAGGATCTTGCCCTGGATCTCCATGCCACTTCCCTTCCGCGAATTGGGTGATCGCGGGGAGGCCGGCTCACGGTGCCCGGCGTGCCACTGAAGCCCTTCGCCCTGCCTAGCGTCACAAACTTGGACGCGCAGGGTGTCTTTTGAACGAGATGACTATAGCCGAAGGCGGGGGGTGTGGCAACGGGTCGCGATGTTGCTGTACCTGGGGTCCGCCGCCGGGGGGCGGCGGCTCGTGACGTGAGTGTGGGAGCGTCGACTGGCCCGGTACTCTGGGATGAGGCAGACGGTCCGGCCCATGACTCTGGTCAGTCAGCAGCCCAATCGGTGGCTGCCAGCGCACGCCAGGGCAGCACCTCGACGCCCCCGCGCACCTGCCGACCCGCTCCGCCGTAGACGATGCAGCGCCTCCAGTCGTCCGCGGGCAGGTCCGCAAGGTGGTCGAAGAACTCCGACTGCACGGTCTGCCCCGCCTTCGCCTCGACAGCGAACCCACGCGGCCGACCAGGGACGATCACGTCTATCTCGGAGCCACGCACTTCCCGGTAGTGGTGGAGGTCGGCCGGCAGCCCGCGTCCGAGATGCCATTTGAGGACCTCGCTCGCGACGAAGGTCTCGAAGAGCGCCCCGCGCTGGGGGTGCGTGGTCAGCTGTCGCGGGTCGCGGATGCCGAGGAGCGCGCTCGCCAGGCCGGTGTCTATGAAGTGCAGCTTGGGGCGCTTGATGATGCGCTTGCTGACGTTGGCGTGCCAGGCGGGTAGTTGGAACACCAGGTGGCTTGCCTCCAGGACCCCAAGCCAGGCGCGGGCAGTGTTGTGCGACACCCCGGCGTCCGAACCGAGCTGGCTGAGGTTCACTTCTTGCGCCGTGCGGCCGGCACATAAGCGCACGAAACGGGTGAACGTGCCGAGGTCGTTGATCTGGGTGAGCTGGCGGACGTCACGCTGGACGTAGGTGGTGAAGTAGTCCTGCAGCCAGCGCTCATGCGGGATGCCGGTGATCAGCGGCCTAGGGTAGCCGCCCTGGAACAGGACCTCGTCGAGCGTCGCGTCGGCCGCATCCGTCCGCATGCGCTCCTCGAGCGAGAAGGGGAGGAGGACCAGCATGGCGGTGCGGCCGGCGAGGGACTGGCTCACGGTCGTGGTGAGGGCGAGGTTCTCGGAGCCGGAGATGATGAAGCGGCCCGGGCTCGGGGTCTCGTCGACGGCCTCTTGCAGGTAGCCGAACAGCTCCGGCGTGCGCTGCGCTTCGTCCAGTATCACCCCGCCTTGAAACTGCGCCAGGAACCCGCGCGGGTCTTGGGTGGCGAACTCCCGGTTGTCGAGGGGCTCGAGTGACACGTAGGCGTGCTCGGGGAACGTGGCGCGGCATAGGGTCGTCTTGCCCGACTGGCGTGGGCCCGTGACCGTCACCACGGGGTACTGCGCTGCCGCGGCGAGTAGTGGACCTGCGAGGGTCCTCGGGATCACCTTGGTCATGCACCGATTGTAAATTGGATTTACAGTTGGTGCAAGCGACGTCTTGGGCGCGCTGCCGGCCCGACAAGAAGCGATCGGTTCGCCTGCCGCTGGCGGCTGGCCCCGTACCCCTCGATGCGCTTCTCTCCCGCCGCGAGGCGGGTCGCGCCCGCCGGACGCGGAACCCCGTCGCGTACGACCAGGGTTGGCTGACGAACCCGGATGCGTTCGAGGTCTCGCCCGACCTCAAGTTCACTCTCGATCACCAGTACCGCCGCGCGCCAACCTCGGCGGATTCGCACTTCCCGCTCGCCATCGCCGACACCGCTCCCGATGCCTGGGGGCGCCGCATCATCTTGCGTGAGCATGCGAGCCGACGTGCGGCCGGGGGCGGAGCTGGCGGCGTTGACGGAACTCGACTTCCTGCTTGCCGTCGACGACTTCAGCCGGGTAGGGGCGCTCCGCCTCGTTGGCCCCGACGGTCGATACGAAGCCAGCGTCGATGAGGGTCGCAGGCGCACCCCGCCGCTCCTCGAGCTGCCGCGCGTATCGAGCTGGTGGAAGGGACGCCCGTCGTCGTCGTTCGCCGGTTCGACAGGGACGCGGGCGATGGTCGCATCCCGTACCTCTCGGCCGCGTCGATGCTGCTGTCATCGCGCCAGGAAGACCGGGCGTACACGGAGGTGGTCCGAACCATCGAGGCGCGTGGCGACGATCCGGCTCGCGACCGTTTGGAGCTGTGGCGCCGCTTGGTCTTCAACCTGCTCATCACCAACGTGGACGATCACCTCCAGAACCTCGCGTTCCTGCACGTCGGCCACGGCCAATGGCGCCTGGCGCCCACGTTCGACCTGAACCCGTTCCCCGACAAGGACCGGGAGTCGAAGACGTGGCTCTCGGAGGAGGACGGACCGATCACGGACATCGGCACCTTGCTGAGACGGTGCCGGCTCTTCTCGATCTCGGAGTCCCAGGCACTGGGCGCCCTCCGCGAGGTGCATAGGGCTGTCGCGAACTGGCGTGTGGTGGCCAAGAGCCCGGAGGTGGGGCTTAGCGAGCGCGAGCTGCAGGACTTCGCGCCGGCCTTCGAGCATATGCAGATGGAGGCGGCGGCGCGGGGCTGACCCGTGGTGGATCAGCCCCGCTCGCTCGTAGCTCGTTCGCCTTACGGTTGCGTGATCGGAGCGACCTGGAGCGTGTCAGGGTCGCTGGTGCCCGTGTACGCGACGTAGCTCGCGACGGTAGCCGCTGAGGTGTTGCTACCCCAGCGGTTGTTGCGCGCGTCGAGGGTGCCGTCCGTCGCGAGGAAGTCGTTCACGGTGGCGGCCTTGGGCGCCGCGTCGATCGGGAAGTCGAAGACGTTGTCGTTGATCCGGGCGGTCAGGGTTTCGGCGAACCCAGTGTCCCGGTCGATGAAGAGGGCCTGGCCGAACGAGCTGAACGTGTTGCCGGTGGCTGTGAAGGTCAACTCTTCATCCTCGTGGTGGAGGTAAAGGGCCGTGCCCGTGTCGCTGTGGCCAGTGACGGTGTTGCCTGTGAGGGTGGCTTGCCCGCCCTCGGCGTCAACGCGCAACCCGCCCGTGCTCAGGAACTCGGCGTGGTTGGTTTCGAGGGCGAGGATGCCGCCAGCCACCCCGAAGCTGAACTCGGTGGTGGGGTAGTCGGCCGACCCGAGCGTGAAGGTGTTCGCGCGCATGCGGGTAGCCGCTTCTTGGCTTTCGAACACGAAACCGCCCTCGGCGGTGACCTCGTTGTTGGAGAAGTCGGCGCTGCCCAGCAGGGTCATGAACTCGATCACGCCCCAGTCGATGCCGTCGAGCGGGTCCGTGTCTCGGGCGATGAACTTGTTGCCCGTGATCGCGGTTGGCCCGCCCAGCGGCATGCTGATGGGGACCGAGCCGTAAAGCGTGATGTCGCCGTCGACGACCGTGATCTGCGAGTTGGTGAGCGTGAGGCCGCGGCCGCCGCCGAGTAAGGTGCCCTCGGCCAAGAAGCCACCGCCGCCCGCGGTCGAGACCTTAAGGTCGTTGATCTGCGCGTGTTGGGTGAACGAGAGCGCCACCACCCCGCCGGACCCGGTGGACGTGACCTCGTTGAGATCGACGTCCCCCGCCACCATGATCGCAAGTGGAACCCCCGTTACGGTGACGTCGCTAACGTGGATGGCCCCGGGGTAGTAGATGCCAGGGCCTGCCGGATCCAAGGTGACCAGGCCGAACGGCGTGGCGGAAGCCGGCTCGATGGCCACGCCGCGCAGGGTGTAGCTCGTTGGTGCCAGCGCTTGTGAGGTGATGGTCTGCGCGGCCGCGGCGGCCGCCAGGTCCTCGCGCGTGAACACTGAGGTACTCCAGGCGGGGCCGGACCCGGACGCTCCAAACGAAGCAGGGAGGACGGCTGCACCTGGCACGATCGCGGTGGCGTCGGTGCGCAGCGTCAAGCTTTCAAGGGTGAGCTCGTAGCCGTCGTCGGCGAGGAGGTAGAGAGGGTTCGGGAAGGCGTTCTGGACGATGGTGCTGCCGGGGCCGCGGCCGTAGAGGCTGAGGTTATCCAGCCTCACCTCCGACGAGGCCGCGAAGGTGCCGGCGCCGAGGCGCACCGCCGTGCCCTTGGGTAGGGCAAGGGCCGCGAGGCTCTCGAGCGTGCCGCTCGGGAAGTCGACCCCGACGAACAGGCCGGTGGTGGCCGAGCCTACCGCCGTGGTGAGGGTCACCGTTTGCGGACCCTGCGCGGCCGTGGGGGGAACGGTGAACACGACCTCGGCGTCGGCCCAGCTGGTGGCCGTCACTGGCGTGCCGCCTAAGCTGAGCGTGCCGGCGCTACTGCCGAGGTGCTGGCCGGTGAGGGTGACGACCTCGCCAACAGCAGCGATTCCGGGGGTAGCGCTCAGGCCGGTGGGCGGTTGGGGGGCCGGTGTGCTGCCTCCACACCCGATCAATAGGCCGCCCGCGGCGACGATGGCGATCATGAACAAGAGTAGACGTCGTGACATGTTGCCTCCGTTCCATGGGAGCCTAGCGCCGGCCGCGTGGGTGGTACGACGCGAAATGCCACATGCACCGCGCGGGGCCGGGCCCGTCGAGCACGCGCGTTGACGCACGTGGTTTAGTGGTCTCCGACTGCTTCCCCCTGCGAGGCGACCGATGCTGCCGAGGCTTTACGACCTACTTTCCCCAACAGAGAAGCGCGCCGTGTTGCGCCTGCTGCCGTTGGTCGTCGTGGCGGCGTTGTTCGAAGTTGTGGGCGTGGCCGCCGTGGTCCCGTTCTTCACGCTGCTGGGCGATCCTGGCAGCGCCGCGGGGGTTCCCCTGGTGGGGGCCTGGTTGGTCGGTTCGGTAGCGGACCCGTTGACGGTGTTGCGCTGGGCCGGGGTCGGGGCGGCCGTGGCGGTTGTGCTCATGAATCTAGTCGGGATCGCTGCCAACTGGCGCCTGCTGCGCTTCGCGTGGGGGCTCAACGACACGCTCTCCACTAGGTTGTTCACGCATTACCTGGCGCAGCCTTACACGTTCATGCTGTCGCGCAACTCGGCCGCCATGGCCAACAACGTCATGCAGGAGGTCTACCGCTTGACGAGCGACGGCTTCGTGGCGGCGCTTACCTTGGTGGCGAGGGCGGTGGTGGCGCTCGCGATCGTGGCGTTCCTGCTCGTGCTCGATCCCATGTTGGCGGTGGTGGCTTTCGCCTCACTTGCGGGGGCTTATGCCTTGATCTACGCCGCCGTCAAGGGGGTGCTCAGGCGGGTCGGGCGAGAGGCGACGAGCGCGAACCGGGAGCGGTTACGCCTCGTTAACGAGGGCCTTGGCGGGTTCAAGGAGGTCAAGCTCCTTGGCCTGGAGGAGGGCGCGGGCGCTCGCTTCCGGGTGCCATCGAAGCGCTACGCCGACGCCCAGTCGCTCAGCGGCGTCATCTCCACGGTGCCGCGCTACGCGCTCGAGGCCATGGCGATGAGCGGCATGATCCTCATCGCGGTCAGCATGGCTGGGCGCACCGAGTCGTTCGGTGCGGCGCTGCCGCTGCTCGGCGTGTACGCGGTGGCCGGCATGAGGCTGCTGCCGGCGTTGCAAGCGATCTTCGGGGCGGTGGCGCGCTTGCGTTACGCGGAAGGGGCGCTAGAGGCCATCGCCGCCGACTTCGCGGCCGAGGCCGAACTGCCGCAAGCTGCCGCGCCTGAAGCGCCACTCGCCTTCGAGGAGCGGATCCTGCTGCGCGCCGTCTCCTACCGCTACCCAGGCTCGGAGCGCCGCGCTTTGAACGGCGTGGACCTGAGCATCCCGAGGCGCGGCAGCGTCGCGCTCATAGGCCGCACGGGGGCGGGGAAGACCACGCTGGCCGACGTGATCCTCGGCCTGCTGCCGCCGACCGAAGGCACCATCAGCGTGGACGGCGTGCCGGTGACGGCCGCCAACTTGCTGGCGTACCGCAGGTTGTTCGGTTACGTCCCGCAGAGCATCTTCTTGGTCGATGGGACGGTGGCGGAGAACGTGGCCTTCGGGATGCCAGCTGCACTGGTCGACCGCGCTGCTATCGAGCGCGCCTGCGAGGCAGCGCAACTGAGTTCGTTCATCGAGGGTGAGCTACCGAACGGGTACGAGTCCGTGGTGGGCGAGCGCGGGGTGCGGCTGTCGGGAGGGCAGCGCCAGCGCATCGGGATCGCTCGGGCGCTCTACCGGAACCCGCAGGTGCTGGTGTTCGACGAGGCCACCAGCGCGCTGGACGTGCACACGGAGCAGGCCGTCTACGACGCGTTAAGGGTAGTCGCTGGCACGCGAACGGTGATAACCATCGCCCACCGGCTCGAGACCGTGGCCGGCTCCGACCTGGCCGTCGTCCTGGAGGGCGGCGCCGTTGTCGACGTGGGTGACCCCGGGCGAGTCCTAAGGGACTACCGGCTGGCCGGCGAGGGCGAAGGCGGGCTCACGGAGGCTCCGTCGGCTGGTGCACTGCCAGGTTCGAGCTGATCACGGTGAACGGCACCGGCTCGGTCTTCCTCAGTTGCGTCGACTGCGCCGTGGGCAGCGGGAACTTCCTCGGGCGGGACTCGAGGGTGAGCGTCTGGCAGTCGGTGGGCAAGTGCACGCGCGCTTGCAGGCGCGCCCGCATCACGCCGTTGGTCCCGCCGTTGGTCCCACCGTTGGTCCCACCGTTGGTCCCACCGTTGGTCCCGCCGAAGACGAACACGTGGAAGCGGGCCAGGTGCACCGTCTCGCTGTTCAGCTCGAAGGTCACGCGCCGCCGCACGCCGGGGGCCCGGAACGCTACCGAGATGTCGACGTGGGTGGCGGCGTTCGGCGCGGCGGTGCGTGGGGCATGGAGAATGGCGGCCGTCGTGTAGTGGGTGTCGTGCGCACTCTGGTCAGGCAGCGAGCCGGCAGGGGAGGGGCGGTGGCTCCCCAGGGTAGCCCTGTTGGCCGTACGCGCGATGGCGCCGCCCATGGTCGGCAGGGGCTCACCGCCGCGGCCCCACGATGGCCCGCCCTTCAGGAGCCAGAGCCTGCGCAGCTGCGGCTGCCAGTAGCGCGCCGACGTCAGGGCCCGGCGGGGGAGGCGTTCGAACCACGGGCGAGTGGCCAGCGCGGGGCGCGCTAGGAGAAGCGTTGCCAGCCGGTAGGGGAGCGGGTCCAGCGTGAGTGCGGGTAAGGCGGAAAGCGCTGACGGCGGCAGTTCGATCCCCAGGCCCTCGTGCAGGTAGCTGAGCGCCACCAGCGCCTCCGTGACCATGCGCCGCCGTACGAAGACGTCGCAGGCCCGCTCCCAATCCACCTCGCCCCCAGTGATGATCTCGGCGGCGTCCACGAGCCAGTCGGAGTGCGTCTCGGGGTACGTGACGCCGTGAGCCAAGCACATGGCCAGGCGCTCCGCGGCGCACGGCACCAAGACGGGTACCCCGAAGAACTCCGCGCTCTGCGCGTCGCTCCAGACCCGGGCGTCGAGGTGCGCGTTCACCTGCCGCCCGTGGTAAGGACTCCGGTGGAGGTCCAGGTTCCCCCAGGGCAGCAGCACGAAGTTGATGGCCCGCGCTACGCGCGCCCGCGCCACTGCCGCCAACTTCGAGTCGCCGTACATGGTGACCCAACCGGCGTCCACCAGCACACGGGCGGCGGGCACGACCTCCTCGGGGCGCAACAGCACGTCCACATCGTGCTGAGCGCGCTGGCGCTGAGCGGCGGGGTCCAGAGCGATGCGGGCGGCGCCCTTCAGCAGCAGCGGCGACAAACCGGCGGCAACGAAGGCTTGGACGGCGGAGCGTGAAGCGTCCAGGCTCAACCGCGAGCGTGTCCACAACTGGCGCTGCAAGCCCTTCAGCCGAGGGTACTCGGGCGAGCCTGCCAGGTCTGCGCCGTGGCGTTCTGCCACCGCGGCCATCAGGCGGTGGTCGGCGAACGAGATCTCATCTAGGTCGTGCGAGTTCAGCCATGCCCTGAGGGCGGCCCGGGCCTCACCGGAGTCGGGCAGCAGGGCGGCGCGGAGCAGCAGGTCGCGAGGACCCGTTGGCCACGCCCACTCCGGGGCCGGGAAGCCGCGGCGGGCGAGCCTTGCCGCTAGGGCCTCGGGCGGCACGCTTCAGCCGTCCTTACGTGCGGCCGCGCGTCGCCTGAGGAGTGCCGCACGCGCGACCTGCAGGTAACTCCCTGCCAGGTCGGGGTGAGCGTAAGTGAGGCTGCCGGGCCGCACGCGCCGGAGGGCCAACGGTTCGGCGATCAGCTCGAAGCGGTGACCCTGCTCCTTGGCGCGGGCGAACCAGTCGACCATCTCGCCTGCGCGGCCTGGCGGGTCGACGATGGGGCCCACCGCCGCGATCACCTCGCGCCTTATGAGCATCGTGCTGCGCGACCAGCCGCCGCGAGCGCCGGCCAGGTCAGCACGGGCTGGGTCGTCCTGGAACGTCGCGAGGCGGCAGAAGACCGCCGCCAGGTCCGCGTCGGCGCGCAGGCGCTCCAACTGGCGCTCCATCTTGCCCGGCAACCAGAGGTCGTCGGCGTCCAGCGTGGCCACAAGGGGGTCCTCGCACAGCGCGAAGCCGGCGTTGGTGGCGGCGCCCGGCCCCTGGTTGGCCTGCCGTACCAGGCGCACGGGCCCAGGGAGGGCGGCCACGACCTCGGCGGTGGCGTCCGTAGAGCCGTCGTCGACGATCACGACCGCGCGCGCAGGGACGCTCTGGGCCAGCACCGAGCGGACCGCTTCCGCTATGGTCGCGGCCGCGTTGAACGCTGGGATGACGACCGAGTAGCCCGTGGCGCGGTTCACCAACCGTGGGCCTCCTGCAGCCCGCCCTTAGCGAAGACCTCTGGCGGTGGGGGCGGCAGCCCGTTGGCGCGGCGCCGCCGCATAGAGAAGAGCAGGGCCCTGGCGAACTCACGACGCAACGCAGCGGTGTCGCGGGTCAGGTTGCCGCTGTGGCGCCGATAGTAGAGGCAATGGTCGTCGCGGATGGCGTACTTGGGGCTCAGCTCGAACATGCGTAGCAGGAAATCCAGGTCCTCGGCTTGGGCGAACGAGGTATCGAACGCACCCACCTGGCGGATGAGGCCGTAACGGTACGTGCCGGAGCCCAGCTGCAACCCTCGTCCCGTGGCCGTCTTGCTGCCCGGTGCCGGCCCCGTGTCGTTGGCGGTGGCCTCGCGGAACATGACCGTGGTGCCGTACGTAAGGTCGAGCGCGGCGTCGGCCGTGAACAGCGCGAGGTCTCGCTCGTACCGGTCGGGAGGGAGGAGATCGTCGGCGTCGAGGAACGAAACGAGGTCCGTGCTGTTCGGGAGCGCCTCGAGGGCCACGTTGCGGGCGGCCGCAGGGCCCTGGTTCTGGGTCTCGATCAGGTGCACACCGGCGTGCGTGGCGGCCACAGCGCGCACCACCTCGGCGGTGTGGTCTGTGCTGCCGTCGTTCACGACGAACACCTCGAGGCTGAGCCCGGGCCGCCGCTGCGCCAGGGCCGAGAGCAGGGCCGCCCGCACGTGCGCCTCGGCGTTGAAGGCGGCCATCAGCAACGCGATCCTCACGCAGCGAGCTTACCCATGAAGCGAGCGAGGGTGGCGGCCACCTCGGCGGGTTCCGTACCGAGGGTCAGGTGGTAGCCGGGCAGGGCCCTCGCCAGGCGGCCGACGAAGCCGAACCCCTGCCGCATGCGGCCCGGCAGTTGGCCGAGGTTGGTCGGCATCAGGGCGAACATGACTGCCTGGGCCGAGGCCGGAACGAGGCGCGTGGTGGCCTCGGCTGTGATGCTGGGCAAGAGCACGGCCTTCACCGTCAGTTGCGGCGCCAGGCAGCCTGGTGCGAGGTCGGTCGGGTCGAACTCGTGCTTGCCCTGCCAGTTCAGCGGCCCCAGCGCTGGGCCGTGGGTGTTCACGCCCAAGCGCGCCAGCCCGGCCGGGTCCTGCTTCATCAGCTTCACCACCGGGTAGGCGCGCACGCCGCCCGCGTCGTGCGCCAGCGCCACGTAATCGTCGCCCACGCTGCGCAGACCGTGCAGTATTCCCGTGAGCGTCGTGCCTGACTTGCCCGCGCCCCCAGACCCGGCCAAGAGCACCCCCGTGCTGCCAAGCCCCAACGTCGCGGCGTGCAGGAGCCGCATCCCTTGTGCTGCGTACCCCCAGTTGAGGAAGTGGCGCATGGGGAACGAGGTCTCCCACGGTGGCCAACGACCGGGAGCGTCGAGGAGCACCAACCCTTGCCCCGCGTTGGGGCAGTCCCGGCGGAGCAGGTGCCAGGCGCCGTAGGCGGTGTCTAGGTAACCGTCCAGGTCGTCGGCCTCGAGGCTCGGGAGAGGGGGCTCCGGCTCGGCTGGCGTGGACAGAGCGAGGGTAGGGTGCGCCGCTCGGTCCGCCACGACCACGTCGAGGCGCACCCCGGCGGGCACCCCGGCGGGCACCCGGTCTGACGCGGTACCCGGCTCGTGCACGAGCGCACGAGCGCAGTTGTCGAGGTAGCCGGGCGTGAAGCTCCGGATGTTCAACGTGAGAGACGGCAGCCGACAGGTGAGCGCGGCCCCCGCGGAGGGCGGCAACGCATGAGCCGCCCCCAGGCGGTGCTTAGCTTCCTCGGTGAGGGTCTCTCGCGAGAGGCTGGCCTCGCTCGTCACGCGTCACGTGGCTCGCTATGCGGCCAACCCGCCTCCTTCGCGACGTCGTGGATGGGATCGGCGGCGAGGAGCTCGGTCAGGTCATCGAACGCCTCGAACGCGAACGTGTCGCCGGCGGCCGCGATGCGCTCGGCGAGATCGCTGGCGTCAACGTCGGCGGGTCGCTCCGCCTCCCTGAGCAGGCCTGCGTCGATGGCGCTCTCCACGAACGCGGCGAACGAGGCGCGTGCCTGGCTACCGGCCGGTAGCCGCGCCGCCAGCTCGCCAGGGGTGGCGCCGGCGACCAGCCCCGCCCAGACCAAGGCGGCCCCGCCGGCGAAGCTGAAGTACCGCCCCGTTCCTAGGTCGAGAACCATGTACTCGCCGTCGAACTCCTCGGCGACCACGTGGGCGCCTGCGATGCAGTAGGCCTTCGTCTCGTTCGTTCGGGTCACGCGGGTGGCCTCCCTTGCGGCCGTGGGTGGGGTAGACCGCTATATAGGGTTTTCGGTGGTAACGGGAGGCGGTCTTCCACGATCTGGTCGAGCGCGTCGAGTGTGGTCTCGGAGATGTCGATGGCGTCAAGCACCTCGAGCAAGTCGCCCCCGGTTGAAACCGCCGGTGGGGTCAGCTCCCTGATCACCTGCGAGAACGATTGCCCCTTCCGCTTCAAGCGACTCAGCCGCTCGTAAGCGTCCATGTCGATTGTGATCCTCTTCACCGCCATGCACTTATCATGCACCTGTGGCTGGTCCTCGCCAATCGGCTCGGGTCAACGAGGCGGCGACCGCACGATAATGCCGCGCGCCCTTGTTGCGTTTCACTTCACGGCTGATGCTCGAAGGGGCGCGGTTCAGCTCACGGGCGATCTGCCGTAGGGATTTGCCGCTCGCCAAGCCCCTGGAGATCTCCTCTCGCTCAGCCAGCGACAAGAACTCCGGGCGGCGCTTGCGTGACGCTGGAGCGATGCCACCGTAGTGCCGCAGGATCGTGAACACCGGCCCCGGCGGTTTCGCTAACGCTACCGAGATCTGGCTGATCGACTCCCCAGCACGCCAGCGATCCCACAGCTCCCGCTTCCGCTCGTCGGGCAACCCCGGCCGACCCATCCTCGCCACGCAACACCTCCTGAAACATGTTGCACTGACGGACTGAATCCACCGCGGCTTTTCGCAGGATCTCGCGCTCCTCACGCAATACTCTGATCCCACGCCTGAGCGTACGCAGCTCCTCACGCTCGGTCGAGGTGATGCCGGGCGCGTTACCATCATCGATCTCGTGACGTCTCAACCAACTGCGCAACGTCTCGTGCGCGACACCAAGATGGGCTGCGACCTGGCTGGTACTCTTACCGCTCGAACGGTGATGACGAACGGCTTCCTCCTTGAACTCAGGCGGATAAGGCGGCGGCGCCTTCGGCATGACCACTCCTTCTGCTCAGCACAATAGCCGAGCGAGCACGTGTCCACCGAAACGGGGTCACTCCCGCCTGACTCTCCTGCTTCTGATCCTGACTCATTACTACCGACCTTAGCCTGCCCTCTACTCACTGAAGGGAAGGGAAAGAGCGGCAACCAGCCAACAGGCACAGAGGAAGCCTGGGCGCCACCGCAAAGGCGGAGTGGCAGCCCAAGAACACGGTAGCGGTAGTATGCGACACCTAGGGTCGTTCCTTTCTAGCTGCCTGCTGAGGGGAGGTGGCAAATGCGTCGGCCATTGAGCGCGCATGCCGTTGAGTCCGAAGGACCACGCCGCGGCAGCCCCGATTCGGATAGAATTGTGCTGAGAGCCGATGCCGGGAATCCACCTAACCGACATGGAACGCAAGCTTGAACGCGCTTGGGTCAGCGACAAGCGCTTCTCCTCTGCGCTGAGAGCAATCTCGCTCTCCGGGACGGCAGGGATCCGCGGCCTAGCGAACGTAGAAGTAAGGTTCGACTATCCCATCACCGTGATCTCCGGCCGTAACGGCGCCGGTAAGTCGACGATCTTGGCCCTCGCCATGCTGGCCTACAGCGATCCCGACCGCAAGACGAAGGCCAGCATTGTCCCCGCGCGCACGCCGAACCGTAGCGCTCGCAGGGCCCGGAAGTCGTACCAAGACTTCGTTTTCAGCGACTTCTTCTTCAAGGGGTTAACTGATCCCGAAGTGTCCGGCGTGGATATCAATTGGGAGTTCGCCGACGGCGCCGAGCTCACGATCAGGAAACAAACCAACAAGTGGATGAGGTACGAACGGCGCCCCGGGAAGTACGTTTCGTACCTGGGCATCTCGCGCTGCGTGCCAGCCATCGAGCAACGAACTCTCCGGAACAAGTTCAGCGGTTCTCGAGTAGTGAAGCCAACGGCCAACCTCGATCAGGAGTACATCCAGCGACTTTCGCAGATCATGGGCATGGAGTTCAGCGACGCTCACGTCTACGGCGATGAGCGCTACGGCTTGAGGGTTCTGAGGAGCGACGCCACCTACTCCGGATTCAACATGGGCGCGGGGGAGGATTCCGTGGTGCAGGTGCTGTACGCCCTGCAGAGCGCGAAGCCAGGCTCGATCCTCGGAATCGAGGAAGTCGAGCTGGGCATACATCCGAGTGCCTTACGGCGGCTCGCTCAACACATGGTAGAGATCAGCATCGATAAGGGCCTCCAGATCGTCACGACAAGTCACTCTGAACATTACATCGATGCATTACCGCGCGTGTCACGCATCCTCCTCCAACGGGGAGGCGGGCGTGTCTACGTTATCCCCAAGCCAACGTCCCGCATGGCCGTAAGTGCGCTCACCAACTCCAACCAGCAGGAGTTAGCCATCTACGTTGAAGACAGGGTAGCGAGGCAACTCGTTGCGAACGCGCTCGAATCGGACCTCCGTGTCAGGGTCGGGATCGAGCCTATCGGCAGCAAGGACAGCTTCCGCACCGTGGGCAAGTTCCTGCACCAGTCGTCCCCGCGGGCGCGGTGCCTCTACCTTTTCGATGGCGACGTCCGAGACAGCGAGATTCGGGACTTCTATCGCGCCCTCTCGGAAGAGGAGTGCTTGGGGCTTCCCGCACAAGGCGATTTCGGTGTGGCCCCCCTCTCCCATGAGAGTTATCACTGGGTCGGCCGGCTGCCAGGAGTAGAAGCGCCCGAAGCTTGGTTGCTCGCCACCGTGGCTGGAAGCCAGGTCGGCTTGGATTGCTTAGCGGAGCAACTGGAGCTCAGCCGTGGCGCCAGCGAAGCTCGCTACCTGCTCGACGAGATAAGCGTTACCGCTCGAGACCACCATGACCTTTTCCACTTCCTGGGGCTCCGTTCCAACCACGAAGCCGACGTTTGCCGAGACGCCATGATCAGGGCGGCTCTGCGGGCCATGCCGGAACTAAAGGCGCAGATCAACGACGCCGTGAGGACGGTATTAGAGGGCGCGCCCATGCGCTCCACGCGGGTCCACGTAGTGGCCAACTGACTTCGGGAGCCTCCAACCCGCTTGCCAGCGTTGCATGCTCGGCGCCGCCTTAGTCAAGCCGGCATCAGTTGGTCTAGTAACGAGATGGACCTCATCCGCCGGATCGCTATCCCGCGATCGAGCGATTTCAAGAGCGTTCCGACCACCCTCGCCTAGGGCGTGAAGGTCGGCTCCAGCACTTGCGACGGCCCTGATGGCCTCTGTCGAAAGGAAATTGGCCGCGGCGAACAGCAGCGGTGTCATGTCCGCATCGTCACGCGCCTCCAACTGAGCTCCGTGACGCAACAATTCCTCGATCACGGGAGCCACCTCGCAGTCAAGCCCCGTAGTCAAGCCCCGTTAAGTCTGTAATTTCCTCCAAGGTCAGTCATCGCTAGGCCGCCAGGCTCACCTCCTCACGGCTGGTCGGGGTTGAAGCTACGGCGCTGTCGAGCAGTTCCATATCCAAGTACTTCCTGCCCGATAGCCACTCCTCGCTCTGCTCCACGCACAAGGCCGTCACCAGTCGCAGGCACGCTTCCCGGTTCGGGAAGATCAGAACCACCTGTTAGTCTGTCGGTAGCTGATCCGGGACTGGCTGCTATGCCGGGGGCGGCGCGGTCACGGAAGAGAAGAAGACGGATGATCCCATCGTGTTGATCGCGATACCCCTGCTCCTTGATGTTGAAGAGCAGGAACGGGTCGACGAAGAGAGGCACGTCGCAGGCGAGGCTGATGTCGAACGCGCCATACTCCTCTAGCACCTCCGGCGATACCCCGAAGTGCTACGAGAAATGCAGCTCGATGCCCATCCCGACTACGCCCCCACGAGCTGAAGCAGTGAGTCGTAGCTGTCGACGACGTCGTACTTCACGCCACCATGCTCGGCTTTGTCGTTGAGGGATGCGAAGAACTTACGTGCACACTCGATCTTGGCTTGCTCGACTCCCTTGAGCTGGAGCGTAGACATGGAGCCCTTGGTTTCAGCGACGAAATAGACGTGCTTCACCGCTCCCTCGCGGAATGCGATGGCCCAGTCGGGGTTGTAGTCGCCCACAGGGGTCGGGATGAAGAATCCGCGCGGCAGCTTCGAGTACACGACGACCTCGTCACTGACGTCGAGTCTCTCCACGAACGACCGCTCGACCTTTGAGTCGGTGACCACATATTCGTAGACGCTCTTCGTGAGCTTCTCGCCTGCCTTCGAGAGGTCCTGGGCGGTCTGATTCTCGGTGAAGATTGAGGAGTCGTAGCGGCGGTCAAGCGGGTCGTAGGTGAGGTGCTCGACGATGACTGTTGCCTTTTGCTCGTTGATGAGCCGGGCGGCCTCCGTGATGAACTGCTCGGGGTTCTGCCTGAATCTTGCGAAGGTGCTCGGCTGAATGCATGTCAGGATCGCAGCGCACGTCCGGCGGGTGAGCTTTGTCTTCTCCGCGATCTCCCCGAGGAGGTCGTACTTGACGGTCGACCCCGCTGAGATCGCCGAGTGAGCCACTTTCGTCTCGGCGACCTTGAAGCCCATGCCAGCCTCGAGCTGCTCGACTTTGAGGCCGACGACCTGCTTGCCGCTTTCGACGAGGTACTGCATGACCGTTACATTCAGCGACGTGTCAAGCGCTCGGACACAGTTTGTGATCAGCTCGGCGGAATCGAACTCGACCTGGTAGACAGCCTTGTGGTTGATGCGGCCCCACAGTTCCTGAAACTCGCGTCTCTTGAAGTTCGACTCATTGAATGGGATTCTCTTGGGCTTGCGTCCGTCGGTCGGGGTTGGCACCGCGAGGTAGAGCTCATCGACGAGAGGCCAGACAAAGTCGATGATCGGCTTGAGAGCCTCGGCCGTGGGCGCGGCGAGATTGCCGTCGGCGCGGGCGTCCTTGTATACCTGCGTCACCAGGCCCTCGTCGTCGATGTAGTTACTGCGGACCAGATGGTTGTACAAGGCCTGCGCAACGGGCTTCTCCATCACGCTCGTCGACCCGTCGGCGAGCGTAATGTGCTTGCCGACGAAGTAGTCGACGCTAGCCTTACGCGGCCTCGCAGACAGCGATTCCACGATCTCCTTCTGCAGGGCCGTGACGAACTCGGTGTAGGACTCGTCGGTGACGACGGTCAGCTCGTTGATGTCGTGCACGGTGACGGGGTTGTCCATCCGCTCACCGTGCTGGTCGACCGCCAGGCGCAGGCCACGACCGATCTCCTGCCGCCGCGTCGTGGTGTTGTCACTCTTCTTGAGCATACCCATCACGAACACATTCGGGTTGTCCCAACCCTCGCGCAGCGCAGAGTGCGACCAAACGAACCTCACGGGCTCCTCGAACGACAATAGGCGTTCCTTGTCCTTGAGGATCAGGTCATATGCGTCCACGTCGTCAGACTGCCCTGCGGTCTCGCCGGTCTTCTTCACCGATCCGTCGATTGAGCGGCCGGTCCTCTTGTCAATCGAGAAGTAGCCCTCATGGGTCTTGCGCACGGGGATGGCCTCGACATGCTTGCGATACCGCTCGGCAGCCTTGTCGAAGTCAAGCCGGGCGAGATAGTCGTCCAGCAACGCTGCGTACTCCTCCTCGAACACACGCGCATACTCCCCGAGAGTGTCCTCACGCTCGTAGTCGCGGTACTTGGCGACTTCGTCGATAAACAAGAGCGACAGCACCTTGACGCCTTGGGCGAACAACTCGCGCTCTTTGTCGAGGTGTGCTCGGATGACCTCGCGGATCTGGATGCGCCGCTTGGCTGCGTCGGTCACGTCCTGGGTGACCTCGCCGGCGCCAATGATGTCGCCGTTACTCAGCTCGATGATGTCGCGGTTCGCATCGACGTCCCGGACGAACAGGCCTTTGTATGCCTCGATGCCACCGGAGATGTCGTGCAGGTTCATACCCTGACTAAGGCGCTTCACCTGACGCTTGATGCCTTGATTGGTTCGTACTTCTAGTTCGACACGCGCCTTCGGGAAGTCCGCGCCCTTGCCGACTTCCAACCCATCCACGTACAGGTAAGCCGTGCTGCCTGCCAGATGCTTGACTGTGATTCCACGAACAGCGATCTTCTTCACCAGCTTTTGGTTGTAAGCGTCGACCGCGTCGAGGCGATGCACCTTGGTGCGCTCGATCTTGTGGGTCGCCGAGTAGCGCAACGCGAACAGGGCATTAAACCGCACAAGCGCCTCCAGTGACCTAGAGGTCTTCCTGGCGTCGCCTTCGATCTTCTGCGGCTCGTCGATGATCAGTATCGGCCGGTTTGCCGCGATTACATCGATTGGACGGCGAGACTGGAAGTCATCCAAAACCTCGTAGATGCGACGTGCGTCCTTACCGGTGGCGTTGAACGCCTGGATATTGATGATCATCACCTGCACGCCAGCGTCGGAGGAGAATCGCTCCAGTTCGTGCAATCGAGACGAGTTGTAGACGAACGTGCGCGGCTTGGTGCCGTAGAACTGCTGGAAGTGCTCTGCAGTTATGTCGAACGACTTCTTCACGCCCTCGCGAATGGCGATTGACGGTACAACCACGATGTACTTCGACCACCCATAGCGCTCGTGCAGCTCCATGATCGTCTTCGTGTACACGTAGGTCTTGCCCGTACCGGTCTCCATCTCGATGTCGAGGTTCAGCGGCGCTGCAGACACCCTGACCGGGTCCTTCAAGTCCTTCGACGGTGTCAACCCACGCTCCTGCTGCACCCGATGCACGTTGGCGAGCAGCTGTGGCGGCGTCAACGCGATCTCGGTATTGCGCAAACCCGCGTCTTCCAGCAGCTTCTGCGCCGCATCCTTGCCTGGATCGATGCGGTACCGTACGCCGTCGGCGTACGGCTGCCCGGCGAACACCTCGACGACAGCATCGACGGCCTTAGTCTGGTACGGTTGGACCTTGAACTGGAGCTTCATGCGGTGGTAGTCCTTCTGCGAGCGGCAACGTCATGCGCCGGTTCTAGACAAGATGACAGGCCTCTGGCCAGCAATCTCGCCAAGCTTGTTTGCTTACGGCTTGTTTTCGTGAACCCGTTTCCACCCATGCCTAAACAAGCTCCCATCTCGGCTTCTGTTGCGTTCCGGCATTGCGGATTGCCCCGTCCGTGCGCATGCGGGTGAGCAGGTTCGTGACCTTCGACCTCTGCTGCTTTGCGTTGAGAGCGCCGGGCAGGTACTTGCCTAGCAAGTCGTCAATCTCTTTGCGGGACGCCCCACCGTACTGTGTGAGGTAGTCGATCACCAGACGGGCGTAGTGGGCGTCGTCCTGCGCGCGGGTGCGGATGTACTCGGCCTTCTTGCCCGTGATCGCGG
Organism: Trueperaceae bacterium; assembly: GCA_023954415.1. Lineage (NCBI taxonomy): Bacteria > Thermotogati > Deinococcota > Deinococci > Trueperales > Trueperaceae > Trueperaceae bacterium. The sequence goes on along the minus strand of JAMLIB010000002.1, from coordinate 72,719 downwards.
CGATGTCGGCGTTCACGTGCACACCGTGGCCGCGACCCTCAATCAGTTTCGACTTGCGTAGCCGAGCGCTCGCCTCCCCGGTCACCGGCAACCCCTTCTGTACTCGGTCAAGCGCCAGCACGTCCTCGATCGGCAGGTCGGTGCGCACCATGAGCAGGCGCGAGTACGCTTCGTCGATCACCGCACCGGGCAGCGCCAGCTTCACCTCGCCGGTTCGCGACAGGTCGTAGTCCGGCAGCGGTAGGAACCGCCGGACCTGGTCTTCGACCATTCGGCGGATGCCATACCCGAGCTGGTCAATCAGGTGCAACTCGTGCATTGCTGCGACGAGAAACGGATTGCGGTACCGGCCCGGCGTGCGGTGCCCGAGCCGGTACTCGTCGGGCGTACCGTCGTAGAAGTCGCCGATGCTGACGAACTCCAGGCGGTCGACGTACTCGGTCACGACGATGCGCCCATGGCGCGCGTAGTCCTGGTGGGCGATGGCGTTGTAGAGCGCCTCCAGAATGCTGCGCTCGTCGTACTTCTGGATCTCGCGGTAGATCAGTTGGTTCGGCGGTAACAGCCGGATGCGTACGTTGCGGATGCGGCTGGCCAGTTCGCTGGCGGTGAGCAGGAACGGCAGGTGGAAGTGCTCGTACGCCTGCTGTTCGCCCACGAGCTTCCATGTGAGTTGCGCGAGGTGCGGGGTCAGGAGGTGAGTCGACGTGTCTGACCCGAGCAGCAGCATCGCCGCGCGCGTGATGCCACCGTTGCGCGTGAGCCGCGCTCGGGCGAGAAACGTCGCATCGTCCCAGGCTGCGATGTCGACGGCGGGGATGCGTGCGGCATGCCGCTCCGCGAACCCTTGCCGGGCTCGCGCGATGGCAGCGGGATCCAGGTCGGCGATCGCGGCACCCTTGACGACGACCGCGGTCCAGTCGGCACCGATGGTCTGATTGCGAATCTGGTCGAGCTTGTCGAGCGACAGCGGGGCCAGACTCTCGCCCACGCGGGCGCGGTAGTCGCCCTTCCAAGAGATCGGAATTCCTGCCGGGGCGGCCGGAATCTCCGCAATCACGACTCGCTTTCCCAGATAGTCGGCCTCGTAGATCTCGCGGATGGTGAGCCCCTGGTCGATGGACTGCTGCACGTGATGCTTCAGCGACTGCCGGCTCTGTGGTGTCGGCAGGTGCGCGGTGCCGACCACGTTGCGCTGGTTGTTGATGCCGAACACCATCCAAGCCGTCGCGAGCCCCCGCAGGTTCGCCTCGTTCGCCATCGCCGACACGTACTCGCCCGTCTTGTCGGCCGAGTACTGGTTGCTGGTAGTCTTGAACTCGACGACCTCGTTCTCCCAACCGGCGATGAGTCGGTCGAGCAACGCCGTGAGTTCAGCAGGAGTCATGGGCGGCCAACCTCAGATCGTGCGCACTTCGGTCTCGGGTGACACTTCGCGGAAGGTCTGCTCGGCGTTGATGCGTGCTGCGTCGTTAGCGAAACTGGAGTCCAAGAAAACGGCGCGGAGCGGATGGCGAGCCGCGATAGCCTGCACGACATCGTCGGTTACCTCGTTGGCGAAGCAGGCGATGAGCGCGTCGTCGGCAACCGTCAGGACCCGGCAACCAGTCTTCTCCTCAACCTCGATGGGTTCCGACAGGTCGAGGCCCCAGTCGAGGAGCACCTGGAAAAGCAGATCTTCGTCAGAGCGATCTCGCTTAACGCTGTCGACGGCATTGACCAACATACCCTGCGTCAGAACGTCGGGAGAGGCAAGCGTGTCCGCCAGGTTTGATGTATCGACCCTCAGCACGCGGAAACCGTTATCGACAAGCAGGTTGCCAGCGAGTTGGTTATGGACAAGTCGTATTCGCTGCTTCGTGATCTCAGCAACAGTCGCCGGACGCCCGAGGCGCATGAGGTGCCGGATCGCGTTCGTGATGATCTGCTTCGCGGCCCCCTTCGCCGTCTTGAGAGACTCGTTCAAGTCCTCGGCGACCTGGATTCCGATGAAGCGGCATGACATCGACTCAGTACTGTTGAGTTCGAGGACGGCCTGCATCGCCGACCCGGAACCCGCGAACATGTCGAGCACGATGTCATCACCAGACACGCCGACTGCGCGATAGATGTCCCGGAGCAGGTACTCGTCCTTCGGGTTCGTGAAGACCTTCTCGCCGAACAACGCTGCGAGCCGCTTCGAGGCCGCGCGGCCGTCGACGTAACGGACACTCGTGAGACTCTGGTGCTCCGTCTCTCGCAGGTAGGTCTTGATTTTCGGCACGGTCGTGTGATCCGGCCCGAAATGTACGCGCCCATCAGCGATCTTGGCCAGCATCGACGGCTCGGGGAACACCCACCCACGCGAAGGCCGCTTGCACGGCTCACCAGTGACGGGATGGGCCACATCGTAAACATACTGACCATCGTTGGGCCCTGAAATATCGCTGCCGAAATAGACACCACGGGCATCCATGCAGTCGTAGTGTTTGCTCGCCGCTACCGGGTCGTTCGCAGGGAACTGATTGTACCACGCCTTTGCCGCGGCGTTGATAGCTGCCCAATCGTCACCGTATTTTCTTCGGAACCCGTCGAACGCGGCATAGATCCTTTCGAGCCCTTCCTTCTTCTCAACCCAGTCGCCAGCGTTGGCCTGCCGGTTCCTCACGAAGAAGACGATGTACTCATGCTGGATCGAGACGTACGCCTGATCGTTCTTGCTGCTGTTCTTCAGCACGATTTCTCCGACGTACGACGTGTCGCCGAGCACCTCCTCACCCAAGCGGACGAGACTTGCGTGCTCGTTTTCGTCGATCGACACAACAAGCACACCGTCGTCGGTCAGTAAGTTCCTGGCCAGCTTGAGCCGCGGGTATATCATGCTCAGCCAGTCGGAGTGGAAGCGGCCGTTGGCTTCGGTGTTGGCAACGAGGCGATCACCCGTCTCTGACTTCTGACCCGAGCGGGCGAGGTACTCGGCGCTGGACTCAGCGAAGTCGTCGTTGTAGACGAAGTCGTTCCCCGTGTTATAGGGCGGGTCTATGTAGACTAGTTTGACCTTGCCGAGATACGACTCCTGAAGGAGCTTGAGGGCCTCCAGGTTGTCTCCCTCGATGAAGAGGTTCTTCGTAGTGTCAAAGTCCACCGATTCCTTGCGAACGGGGCGCAGGGTCTTGGCGATGGGTGCATTGGCAGCGAAGGCGGCGGCGCGCTTGCCGGGCCAGTCGAGTTGGTAGCGCTCCTGCGGTCCTTCGACAACATGGTTGGAGAGTTCCTGGCGAAGCAGGTCGAAGTCAACGGCGAGAGTCACGTTGCCCTCCGTGTCTCGCGACTCGGTGATGACCTGCGGGAACAGTTCCGCGATGCGTTCGACATTGCGAGCCGACAGATCTGGCGAGTTCAGCGCGCGCTTCTCCATCACGCGCCACCGCCCAGAACAGCGAGATCATACCGTTCTGACTTCGGTGTTCGGCGACAGCTCGCGGAAGAGTTGCTCCGCGTTGATGCGATCCGCGTCAGACTTGAAGGCCGAGTCCCGGAACACGGCACGGAGTGGTTGGAGCTTGGCGATCTCGGTGACCACATCAGCGGACACCTCTTCGCTGAAGCACGCGATGAGCGCGTCGTCTGCGACGCGGAAGTACGTGGTGGGCGCCACTGCCGTTCTCTCTCTCTCTCTCTCTCTCTCTCTCTCTCTCTCTCTCTCGAAACCCCACGTTGTACGGGCAGACCAAGGTCGAGGCCCCAGTCGAGGAGAACTTGGAAGAGCAGCTCCTCGTCAGTGCGGTCGGGCTTTACACGGTCTATCAACTCCAAGAGTTCGTCTTGCGCGAGATCACCTGCGGAGGAAGAGGCGACCAGCATGTTGGTTGAATCGATGCGAAGGGCTCGAAACCCCGTATCTGCGCCTAGAGCTGCGTGAACTGCTCCTGCCTTCTTCAAGCGACTGATTGTGATTGCTGCAATGGACGTACCTTCTTTTCCGGCGATCCTTTCGGGCAGCTGGACCAGGATGAAGCGCCGTCGGCCACCGTCAGTTGCATTCACGGAGAAGACCGCGTGTCCCGTGGTCCCTGACCCGGCGAAGAAGTCCATCACGAGGTCTACGTCACGTGTGGCCCAGCTGATGATTCGTGAGAGGAGCGCGACGCTCTTCTCGGTGTCGAACTCGTCGGTCTCGTTGCCGCCTAGAGTGAGGTCCATCCAGTTATCACTGAGTAGCTTTCCCGCGCTTGGCGGCACGTAGTACTGCACAACGCCTTCGAAGTTGAGGCGCACGAAGTTGAGCTTGACGTTCGTAGCGGCGAGGTGATCAAGGTAGTAGTCGTCCAGGCTGGTGCGGTCCTCGTGTTCCACAAGGTACGTCTCGTAGTTCTGGACGGCCTCCTTCGTACGGCCCTCTTCCCAGCGCCACTGCCCCGAGGCGGGAGTAGAGCCAAAGAGTTCATACCGCATCGTGGGGCGATCTGTTCCGCGCCAGAAGGTGTCCCACTTTCCCGGCTTGGATTCAGCGTGGGCGAGGGACAGTTTCGGAAGTCGGACTGCCTCACTCCGCGTGTACAGCAGCACATACTCATGGCCCTGAGACAGCGCGTTCACGTCCTCGAACTGGGCCTGGACGTTCTTTATCCCGCGGCGAACGGCGATCGTGTTCTTGTGACTACCCGGGCCGAATATCTCGTCGCAAATCTTGACAAGATTGTGGACTTCGTGCGAGTCGATGCTGATGAAGATCAGGCCGTCCTCGGCCAGAAGGTTCCTGGCCAGCTTCAGTCGCGGATATATCATGCTAAGCCAGTCGGAGTGGAACCGGCCATTGGAGTCCGCGTTAGCAACCAACCGGACACCTGCCTCGGTCTCTTGCCCGGAACGCTCTAGGTAGTCAGCTGTAGACTCGGCGAAGTCATCCTTGTAAACGAAGTCGTTTCCTGTGTTGTAAGGGGGATCGATGTAGATGAGCTTCACTTTGCCGAGATAGGACTCTTGGAGCAGTTTCAAGGCGTCGAGGTTGTCACCTTCAATGAAGAGGTTCTTGGTCGTATCGAAGTCGACGGACTCCTCCCGCATCGGACGCAGCGTCTTGGAGATTGGTGCGTTGGCGGCGAACGCGGCCGCGCGCTTGCCTGGCCAGTCGAGCTGGTAGCGCTCCTGGGGTCCCTCGACGACGTGATCGGATAGCTCTTGTCGGAGGGCATCAAAGTCGATGGTGCGAATCGGGCGCCCGTTGGTGTCGAGCGATTCGGTGACGACGTTCGGGAACAGCTCCGCGATTCGATTGATGTTCGCCTGGGTCAAGTCAACTGAATGCATCTTCAGCTTCTCCATCACGCTCCTCGTCGTGCACTTCGCTCAGACCAACTCCGCAAGCGCGGCCCGGCGTTCCTTCAACGAGCGTTGCAGCTCAACCTTGCGGTTGAATTGCGGTTCGGTGCGGAGTTTCCGCTCTAGTGCGGCAATTTCGCGTTCGAGCTTGCGCATCCTCCCCATTCTATCGGTGGCCTCGGACACTGACTCCCCTGGACGTTTTGCCACCGGCATGAGGGAGGCAAGCAGCGTTTCGTACAGCGCAAGGAGGTCGGTCGCGGCCGGCAGCGGGGAGCGCGGCGTGTCGGTAGGAAGCCACGCGGTCGTGAAGTATGCGCCGACCTTCGGCGCTGCGCCGCCGAGCAGTTTTTGCGCTGCGGTCATTCGCACGTGGGAGGTGTGCTCGACGGCGCTGACGACCTCGAAGATAATCGGGAAGTGCACTGCGCGGTCAATGGAGGCGAGCACTTCGTCGCCCACGTTTGCGCCCTTCGCCTCGATAGTGAAGACCTGGATCTCCGGCACCACTTCCGAGCCCTTGAGCCGGATTGTCCCCTCCGCAAGCTTGTAGGCCCAGGTGATGCGCTGGATTTCGTCGACAAACTTCTCCCGAAGCCCGGTGCGGACGCTCCCGTGTTCGTAGAACTTAGTCTTCGGCACAGACCTCCCGAACGCCGCGTTCTGTGGCCAGCGAAACAGCACATCCTTCACGTTGCGGGCTCCTCGACGATGGCAAGAAAGGCGATCAGTTCGAAGTCGTCGAGGCCGGAGATGGTCTGCCGCAGTGCTGTGGTGTGACCGGGACTGAAGAGGCTGTCGAGGTCGCGTTCCTCAGTCACGTCGATCATCGAGCGGATCGCCTCTGTCAGTAGCCTACTGTACTGGCCCATCTCGACGCCATCAAGGGTGGCGGCATTGAAGACACGACAGACATCCCAGGCGGGTTCGTCACGGTTTCGGCACCCTGACCGGATCAGGTCAAGTAGGTACTTTGCCTCAGTGTGGTCGGCGATCACCTTGCCCTCGGTGTCGAGGTAGACGAGGTAGTACGGGTGGAGGCGGTTGCCGCGGTTGAGCATCTCGTCGGCCTTGCTGTTCCGGAGGGCGAAAAGCGCCCCGGGCTTGAGCCCTTTTTCCGGCTGGGCTGGTACGACCGCGTGGATACCCTTCGGCGAGGTTGCGATAGTTGGGTCATCCTTAATGTAGCTGAGCAGGTCCATGCGGAAGTCATTCAGGCCGAGGTCGGTGATGCTGATGCCGGTGCGCACATCCTCCAGCTCGATTACCTCCTCCTGGAGTCGACGGAGTTGCTCCCTGCGGAAGGCGGCGTCACTAGCTTCCTGCGTGAGTACGTTGTCGTCGGCCGTCGCGGCCAGGTCGGCGATGACCATGCGGTTCTCGACGCGCTCCTTCAGGTTGATGTACTCATCGAGAGTGATGTCGGGCCAGAAGTTCACAAGCTGGATGCGCTCGTTCGTCGACCCGATTCGGTCGATGCGACCAAAGCGTTGGATGATGCGGACCGGGTTCCAGTGGATGTCGTAGTTGATCAGGTAGTCGCAGTCCTGGAGATTCTGCCCTTCGCTAATGCAGTCGGTGCCGATCAGTACGTCGATCTCGGCTGTCTCGTTCCGCATCGTTAGATGTCGTTGCTTCGAGCGCGGAGAGAACAGCGTCAGTGTCTGCTGGAAGCTGTAACCCTTGCCGAGAGTCGTCTTGGGGTTACCTGTGCCGGTTACAAGGGCAGTGTGGAAACCCTTGAGAGATAGCCACGGCGCCAATTCTCGGTACAGATAGTCGGCAGTATCCGTGAAGGCCGTGAAGACCAGGATCTTGTGGTTTCCGGGATTGATCGGGTTGGCGAGCTTCGCCTCTATTCGCTCTTCTAGCGCACGCAACTTCAGGTCATGCTTGGCGGTGACCCCGGCGATCGCTGCAAGCAGGTCAGCGATGATGCTAATGTCCAGCTCGAGATCGCGGCGCCAAGACTCTACGTCAATATCAGCCAGATCTACTTGCACCTTCTTGCCGACTGTTGCGCTGGTCGGTAAGTCGAAATCGTCGTCATCCGCATCAAGGTCGCCGAACGCCGTCGAAAGGTCCTTGACGGTTGCTGCAGGATCGCCGACAGCATCAAGCGCTTCTTGTACTGTGGACTCAAGGCGCTGAAGCGTGAGCCGGAAAGCCTCAACACTCGATTCAAGGCGCTTGAGAAGGTTTACGGTCATAAGCTTCTGAATGCCTTTTTCTCTACTCGCCGCACCGAGATTGCCAATAACGCCGCCGAGCCGGTTTCTAGCCGTGCCCGCGTTGCCATAGCGATCCTCGTACTTGTCCAACCTGCTTGGAAACACGTACGCCAACGGTGCGTAAACGGCCAGCGAGAGAGATTCGAGTTCGTGGAAGATGGCATTGAATGACGGGGCGTTAGCGATGTCCGTTAGGGGTGGCCGGACGGAGATGGGCTTGAGCCTTTCCGGGAAGGCGCCCATGTCGGTCGTGTCGTAGAAGGCCTGGATGTGTTTGCGGGAGCGGGCGATCGTCACGGAATCGAGTAATTCGAAGAAGTCGAAGTCGAGGAGAGCGAGGATGGCTTCTGGTGTGCGTTCTGCCGGCGGTAGATCGGACCATTCGTTGAAGGCTCGCTGCGCTTGTCTGAAAACTACCTCTACGCTGGACGAGAGGTTTAGCTTTGCGGCGAGTTGGGCCGACTCGCCTTCGTAGGCAAGCGCGAGCTGGTTGCGGAGGTCGTTGAATCGGTTATTGACTGGTGTAGCAGAGAGCATCAGAACCTTCGTCTTGACGCCTTCCCTTATGACCTGGCGCATGAGGCGCTGGTAACGCGTCTCGCGTTCCTCCGCGAAGTCGGCGTTGCGGAAATTGTGTGACTCGTCGATTACGACCAAGTCGTAGTTGCCCCAGTTCACGCGCTCGAGTGGGATACCGAGCGACTCGCCGGAGTCCCGCGTAAGGTCCGTGTGAGCAAGCACGTCGTAGTTGAATCGGTCCTTCGCGAAGATGTTTGTTGTCAGGTTCGCGTTGTAGTTGGTCCAATTTTCAGCCAGCTTCTTGGGCGTGAGGACAAGCACGGACTTATTGCGGAGCTCGTAGTACTTGATCACCGCCAGAGCTGTGAACGTCTTTCCAAGGCCGACGCTATCGGCCAGGATACAGCCGTTGTAGGTCTCCAGCTTGTTGATGACGCCCGTCGCGGCGTCCTTCTGGAAGCTGTATAGAGAATGCCAGATTGCCGTGTCTTGGTATCCGGTTAGATCGTTCGGCAGCACGTCCTCACTGATGTCGTCGAGGAACTCGGAGAATAGGTTGTAGAGAATCAGGAAGTAGACCCGCTGTGGTGAGTTCTCGGCGTAGACACTAGCGATGTGGTCGTAGACCGCCTGCGTGACATCCTCGAGCTGCTCGGCATTGTGCCAGATCTGGTCGAAGAGCTGTACGAACTGCCGCGTCTCCGCGGCGCCCTCGAACTTCGTGACGTAGTTCGACACCGCTGGTCCACGCTCGTAACCAAGATCGGACGTTGTAAAACCCTGGATAGGAAAGTAGGCAGCATGCTCATCTACTGTCGCGACCGGTTGCATCGGCGCGCCGGTGCGGTTGGAGCGAAACGTTGCCTTCTGCCGCACCCAGTCGGCGCACTCGCGAGCGATGGCGCGTTGGGTGAGCTTGTTTCGCAGGCGGATCTCGAACTCCGAGCCGTACAGAGCGACGCCCTGGTTCTTGTGGTTCGGGATGAAGAACTGCCGCTTCTCAGGTGCGGGCTTGTCTGTAGCAGTCGTCGCCGTGAACGACGGTGCAGTGAAGATGAACTCCAGCTCCTTGATAGATTGCAACTCGCGCTTCAGCGCCTCGAAGGCGAAGATCGAGAATGTGCCCGCCGCAATGCGCAGTTGCGAACCGGGCTTGATCGCACCCTTGAGGTCGTCACCTAGGAACGCGTTGACGTTGTCAATGATGCGCATTCGTTAGCTCACTCGGCCGTTCGCGCCGGCCGAGTATTGCTTCTGCGCACCCACTCACTCCCCTGCATGGAAGGCATTGTACCGGAGCGGACCCCCCTGAGCTGGCGCGTCTCTTATTGCACAAGGCGGTATGTGCCGGGTATCGAGGACCGTTTACGTGTGGAACTCATAGTGTTCGTTTCAATTTGCCGGCGGTGGTATCGGCGGCGCTGTCCCTGATTCTGGGTTGTTCCTGAGAGGGATCGTAGAGATGGTCTAGGTACTCGTGTGGTGGTGTGATGTCGCTTGGCTTCGCGCAGCGATCGATCGGGGTCTTGCCGCCCAGCGCGCCGTGCGGCCGATGCCAGTTGTAGTGGAACTGCCAGTACTCAAGCTGCATGCCTAAGTCTCGCGTTCTCAGGTCAACCGTGGGCCGGGACTCCCTTAGGTCGGTCTGCTGGGAACGCTCCACCTTGCCGTTGAGATGCGGCGAGCGCGGCCTGACCGGCCTGAACTTGATCGCGTTTCGTGCCAGGGCCTCCTGGAACTCGCGGGCGAAGTACTCTCTGAGTTCAATCGGTCGTTGCAACACCGTCTTGTTGGAGTGATTGTAGCTGCTCGTTGAATACCTCTGCAGGGGTTCTCCAGTTGAGGACTTTTCGGGGGCGGTTGTTCAGCGTGAAGGCCACGGCTTCCAGATCCTCCGCTGACCACCTCGATAGATCGGTGCCTTTGGGAAAGTACTGCCTTAGCAGCCCGTTGGTGTTCTCGTTCGTGGCCCTTTGCCAGGGTGAGTGCGGGTCGGCGAAGTACACCTTCGTGCCGGTGGCCAGGGTGAACTGGGCGTGCGCCGTTAGTTCCTTGCCGCGATCCCAGGTGAGCGTCTTACGGAGCTGATCGGGCAACTTCGTGATCGACGCGGTTAGGGCTGCGGTCATGGCGACCGCGCCGTAACCGCCTAGGGCGGGCCCGTTCTTCACCGCGGGCTTCTCACCCCAGCCTTCCAGCCGCGGTAGGTGCACCAACAGCGTGGACCGGCTCTTGCGCTCCACGAGGGTGCCGATGGCGGAGCGGCCCGTGCCGATGAGGAGGTCTCCCTCCCAATGCCCGGGAACGGCGCGATCAGATGCTTCCGCTGGCCGCTCGGAGATCACCACATCCGCAGTGATATGCCCCTGCGGCCTGTTGCGTGATCGTTCTCGCGGTCGCCGTAACGCTCGCCCGGCGCGCAGGCACGCGACCAGCTCCCGCTTGAGCGCGCCGCGACCCTCGATGAACAGGGCTTGGTAGATCGCCTCGTGACTGATCCGCATGGTCTCATCATCAGGGAAATCGAGCTTCAACCGTTGAGAGATCTGCTCCGGGCTCCACGAGAGTGACCAGCGCCGGTCAGCCCGATGCGGCTTGTTCAACCCCTTCCACGCTGGCGGTGTGGGTCCGGCAACGCTCGTGCCATCAGGCCGACGAACAGCCCCACTGAGCCGGTCTTGCACGTACTCCCGCAACCGGGTGTTGACCGCGAGCTTCGCTACCTTGGGGCGCTTGGCGGCCTGCTGCGCCTTCCACTGAGCCACCAGCGCCCGATACTCGGGCTTCCCGGCGCGGGTCGCGGAGTTACGGCGCACCTCCCGTGAGATGGTGCTGGCGTCACGCCCGATACGGCGGGCGATCTCACGAATACCCACATCCTGTGCGCGTAACAGCGCGATCTCCTCACGCTCAGCGAAAGACAGGTAACGCTTCGAGGGCTCAACCAGGCTCAACGGCGGCATGCCACCAGCATGCCGGAACCAGCGCACCGCTACCGGCGATGACACGCCTACCGCCGCCGCCTCGACCGTCGTGATCCCCGACGCGATCAGGCGCCAGAACTCACGCTGCACCGCACGCGACGGCTCCGGCCGACCCGGTGACCGCATCGGCGGCCGTAAAGCCCGATCCGCCGCCCACTGGCGCCGCGCCCCAACCGGAACCTCAGGCACCTGCTTCCTCGACTGGCCCATCTAGCACCTCCACAACCGAGGTGTTGCGACGACCACTTGAATCCGCCCTCCGTTCCGCGATCGGTCTGGCGGTGCGCCGCACGGCACGTTCATCAGCGCGCCAGGCGCGGTACTTGTCGCGCCCGCCGTGAGCGCTCATCTTGCGCGACACAGTCGACGGGGAACATCCAAGGCGCGCCGCCAACCCGCGAAAGGAAGCCGCTGCCTGCAAGCCGCGGCTGATCTCCTCGCGTTCCGTCGGCGACAGACGCGACGGGAATCTCACCGGCTCGCGCCGCGCGCTCCTTCTGCGCCCCGCGCTGCCGGTAGAGAGAGTTCGAAGAACAGTCGAGTTCGGCGACGATCTCAACGTACGAGCGGCCCTCGAGGATCCGCTGGTACGCAAGGAACCTCTCGGCGCCCGAGAAGCGGCGGCCCTCCCGACGACGGTTCGGTCCACGCATGCACGCCTCCAATGCGCCGCCGACGTTACGACGTCAGCAGGCGGGCGTTGCGTTGATGGATTAAAACCGCCATTGAAGCCGCCCCGGGGCAGTCCCCCTCCGACCAAGCTTGGTCTCTAGCTCCACACTGTTGGGGTCGTGGTAACAGGTTGGACCAAAGGGAAGGCTGTCGAAGAACAGGGTCCGCCGCTCAGAGCGTATTATTCTCCCACTTGGCGTTCGAGTTGAAATGTGTCTTGAGGGTCGAGTGGGGGTACTGGATGCCTGATCTGAAGACGAGCCCAACAGCCCAGTTCAACCTGATAAGGGAGAACTTGGGTGATCGGTATAAGAGTGGGTTCCCCATTATTAAGGAACTCATCCAAAACGCCGAGGATGCCGACGCCAATGACATCTTCTTCCACGCCCTGCCGGGTTGGGTCAACGCGCGGAATCCTCTGTTCAGGGTTCCGGGGCTATTGGTAGTCAACAACGGGAAGTTTGATGCGCAGGATGGTGAAGGCATCATGTCGCTTGGCGATAGCCACAAGACCGGTCGGGTTACGGACATTGGTAGGTTCGGGTTCGGTCAAAAGGCACTCTTCCACCTATGCGATGCATTTGTTGTGCATGCGCTTGGATATGAGACGGCCTTCTCAATGGTCGTGAATCCTTGCTTCGGGCTACCCAATTCAAACGCACGTGAGTGGGATCCTCTTCATGACGAGGATCTTTCTCTCCTAGAGGGGTCAGCGGGATCTTTGGAGCGAGCGCTACTGATTTGGGTTCCTTTTCGCCGCGATGATCTCTTACCTGCGCCGAAACTGAGTTTTACTGAGGCCAGGCCCACGGCCGAAAGACTGTTGCCCGAGCTGCTGAAGCAAGAGCCAGAACTCAGGTTGATTCTCGCTTCTCTGCGCAAACTGACGAGCATCGAGATCGCAGATCAGACCCGCACACTTCTGTCACTCCATCGACTGGGGCTTGGCTCTAACAGCATGCTCGGTCCAGATCAACTTGGAGAAGGCGCGGAGGCTGAGTTCCAAGGATCCATCCATACCAATTCCGGTTCAGCTTGTCGATATGTGGGCAGGGAAGTACAACCACTGGTTGACGACCTCACCGAGCTCCAGAAGGGCGAGAAGTGGCCTCGGGACCCTGTGATTTCTGGGGAAGGTCTGAAGTACCTTCCTAGAAAGGCTGCCTCGCACGCTGCAGTAATCCTGGTGACGTGGGACTCCGGGGAGCGTGATTGCGGGCGTCATGAAGTAACTATTGATTGGGGAGTTTTCCTACCCATAGAACCTGCTGCCACGCTTGAAGGTACGACGCGGACGATCAAGATCCTCCTGCACGGCTACTTCTTTGTGGACGCTGGAAGGCAGTACGTCTTGGCTGCCGGGGACGGCGAAGGTAGTAGTTCCGTAGCGGTCGAATGGAATGAGGCGCTGAGGGACAAAGTGCTACTCCCACTCCTGCCGACGGTGCTTCATGATGCCTTGAAAGCGGACGTGGTTTCACCTGCGGACCTATCAACGCTCGTAACAGCAATCAGGCAGAGCGAGTTTGGGCGAAGGCACATAGCCAGTCTTACCTCACGTGTCATGTTGGTCCGCTTATTCGATTCTCGGGCTGACATTGACCACTCGGGCTGGCAACTAGTCTCCGTTAGGACAAACTTGCGACCTTTACCGGTGCTCGGTCCCGTCAGCGCGGTTGAGTTGGATGGGCTAGTGGTCGGTGGCCTCACGAACTGGGCAGCCGAGCGTGGGCTGAAGCTTGCACCGGGGCTCTCAACGTCCCTTGCGTTGGAAGGTGCCGAGTGGACTCACAAGGAACTGGATGAGTTGCTGTCTTCCCTGGCGGCAGATGTCTTCATCAATGACGCACGTGCCAGGGCGCTTGCCGCCATGTTGGAAGTGGCCCTGGGTGACCAGCAGTTGTCGAAACCTGGCGCCGACGCGCTTCTTGCTGCCTTTCGAACAGCAATAGCAGACGCGCGGAACCTTGCAAGTGACGAAGCGATGCGGGGGATATGGCGGTTCCTCCCCGCGTGCTCTGCGGTTCCGCTCCCCCACGCAGCGAGTAGGGTCTACGTTTTGCAAGCGCTTGCTACGGCTGATGATGTAGAGGCATGCCTACGCGATGAGTGGCTTCCCGAAAGCGCGAAGGTTCGGCGACTATCTGTAGCAGCGGGGATACGACTGCTTGAAGCGCTGCAACCGCTCCTGGACCAGGATGTGCGCGAGGACAGAACCGCGCTTGGTGCGCGGAGCGATGTGGCTGGCTCCGCAGCACTTGCGATTGCTGGGCTGGTCCTTGTCCACGAGCCAGGGGCCGTGAGCAATCCTCGGTTTGCCGAACTCCGTTGCTTCCGCGCGGACGACGGTAGCGGTAAACCTGTAGCCGTAAGTCTCCAAGAGGTTACCGCTGCCTCCCGTGAGGGCCGCCTCTTCAAGTCCGACCCGAGGACAGAAAGACTATTCGGCCTGCTCAGTAAGGCAGCTCCTGGTTCAGGCGCACTTATCGTTAGGGGCGCGGCCGCAGCGCTGCTTGACGAACTTGCAGGCGAACCCTTCAAGGCCACCGAACCGACTTTGCAGGCATTTGCCTCACTCGCAACGCGTGCTGCCCATTTTGGCCCGGCCTCGGACCGCGAGAGACTCCTGTCTGAGGTATATGCGGAAGGCGGCGGCTTAGAAGCGACTCGCGCTCTTCGGGTGTTGGCGACCGGCGACCAGCAAGCTGCCTCGCTAGGCCGCGCTCTCGTTGCACTCCCGGAACGGACGGCTCAGCTAGATCAGTTGGCCCTGCGCCTCCTGGCGGGGTCGGGAGACGCAATATTGGTCAGCAGAGAGATTGCATCCAACCTTTCACCCCAGCAGAGGAATTTCTTGCGTATCACGGAGCTTGACACCGAGCAATTTGGCAGGATGCTGGTTGACAATGCAAGTGCCCTCGAAGCCCCTTCGCTGGACGAAGCAACTGTCAGGGACTTGCTTTGCTCGAACTTAGCTAACGAGCATTTGCGTAGCATTCCAATCCTTAGGAACCAGCACGGCCAGCTCTGTCGTCCGTTGGATCTTTGGCGTGAGACGTTAAGATGGCCCATTCCGGCAGGTATGGCAGGCGTCGTACACCGATGGCTACCCACAGAGCCCTCCGAGGCCAGCACCCGGGCCGAGCAGCTCGTTGGTGAATGGTCGCCGAGTTCTCAGTTAGAGGTGGCAGCTGGTCAGCCGGATCCCCATTTGTACGCTCTACCCATCCTGGAGGCTCTGCAACATATGGGTTCCATGGAACTGCCGGAGAACGTGCGCAGGGGTCGCTGGATAAGGGATGTACATGACAACTGTTGGTGTCCCAAAGAGGTACTTGAACTTCCTCCAGAAGTTGAACAGGCCGTCCAGGAGGCGCTTGGGACTGACCATGGGGCCTTTGCGCTTGCAAGTACGGTCTTACCCGAAGTCAGAAATCACGCTGGCTTCGCCAAATTGCACGAGAAGGGTTTGCTTCCCGGCGTCGCTGGTGCTGAGGACGCAGTATTGCGCGTGGCCACCAATCGGCGCTTGGTCGGGTTTCTTGGTGCTGCGGGCTCACTCACGACGATCCTCCCGGCTTTGGCGAGAAGAGGCATCTCGGCAAACCTCCCTGGTTGGCCACTGCTGTCGGCGCTGCTGCGCCTCAAGGATGGTCGCCCCCCGAGCGTTCTGATTCAAGCGTTCGCAAGCGTAGACAATCATGAGCCGATACTCGCTTGCAATTACCTTTCGGCAATGGCTGCCGAGTGGGAGAATGGTGCGGCCGAAGCGCGCGATGCCTATAAGCTCGCATTCGAAGCCGTTTCGCGGTGGCCAGTGGCGGTCCGCCGGCACGTCTTCGGCAGTGTGCTCGTGCCAACTGCGTCAGGCGCCTTCAGGAACGGGAGTGAGGTTGCAGCCCACGGGCAGGGGATAGCCGACAGTCATTTGCTGAGCGTCGATCTTCGCCAACTTCTCCAGCCGCAGACAAGCAATGGACCGGTCCAGACACACGAAACAACGTCAAAGGCCAACGTTCTAACGCCTTCGCCAGCCGAATTGGCTAGCCTCGAGAGCGACGTAATCAGAGGTCTGCGAGGTGTCCTTCAGTATGCGGAGCCCTTTGTGCCCCACGGGTTGTTGCTAGTCCTCGTCGGGCTATTTGGGCGTTCAGACGCATTCGAGAACCTCGTGCGGACCGAACTAAGGCAAGCTTCCCAGGCTGACATCTCTCGCGTGTGGACCGAGCTTGAGGAGCGGGTCGAGTCTCAATTCGCTCCTAACGGTACGGCAGGGTCAGAAAGGCGGCGCCAACAGCGCCTGGTCGTGGTTACGGCCCTTGCGGAGAACCTAGCCTCAGTAAACGTGGAGACGCTTGCGGGTTCAATGGCTACCGTTCCAACGCGCGATGACATCCGCCCCCTGGGGGTCATCGGGGGCTTCAGGGTGCGTGGAAGCGCACAATCGGAAGTAATTACCGGTCGGCGCATCTACTCCCTCCAGGTCGCAACTCCTGCCGGCGGCACTCCTGATGAATCGGGGCTCAAAGCCCTCTGCCTGGAAGTCTCCCGGATTGTCTACGGAGAGCCGACCCAGCAAACCGCATTTACAGATGCGCTCGCTAGCCTTCTGGCTGACCATGCAATTCCCGACCAGGTGGATGTTCAGAGCGTTCTGGACGAAGTCAACGACCACTTGGATAATACGATTCGACAGTTGAAGCCACCGAATGTGGGGCTGGTGAGCGACGCTTTGAACCTATTCGATTCGGACATCTACCGGGTGGCCCCTAGAGAAAGATACCTAGCAAGACGGAGAGCGAAGTTCACCCTGTGGAACAAGCTCAACACCCCAAACGGCCACGCCGCCCTGCTCAACGCGGTTCGCAATGCATTGACCGAGCTGGGTTACGACTCAAAGCGCGTGTTCTTCGAACTCTTTCAGAATGCCGATGATGCTTATGCGCAGCAGCCTGTCGCTGGCGAGGCCCGCTTCAAGATCGTTCAGAGTGAGGAGTCGCCCGATCAATTGCGCATTGTCCATTGGGGCAGGCCAATAAACCACTTGGGCGAAGACCCCAAGGTTGGTGAGAGAATGGGCTGGGGGCGTGACCTCTCCAATATGCTGACCTTGAACCTTTCGAACAAGCGGGAAGGTGTAACTGGCAGGTTCGGGCTTGGGTTCAAGGGTGTGCACCTATTCTGCAAAGAGGTAGGGGTGGCAAGTAGGTTCGTCGCGTGCAGAATTCGGGGCGGAATGCTACCTGAGATTTGGGCCAGCGGTCGGAGAGTGTCGTCTGCTCACAAGGTTGGAGGGCGTTCGGCCACAATAATCGAATTGGTCGAGGATCCGAAGTGTGAAGAGCAGGTGAACTCAGCCATCACTGGGTTTCGTGCGTCGGCACCCTGGCTTCCCGCCATGACAAGGCACATTAGGAGGATTGAGCTCGGCCATGAACGGGTGCTGACGTGGACCGCGCATTTCGATCAAACGAGGAAGCCAGGTGTACGGCTCGTCACCTTGGGAGGTTCAAGTGTACGTAAGGCCCTGGCACTAGAACTAAGTGATCAAGTGCGCCTGTTCTTGTGTCTAGATGGGGTTGGACCCGTCCCCGCCGAGGTTGGCGTACCACGCCTGTGGAGCCTTGCCCCACTGGAGGAGGAACTTCGCGTCGGTTGGCTGATGAACAACTGGTCCTTCCGGGTCGATCCTGGTCGGGGACGGTTGGCCGGGACCTTGGAGCAAAAGCATGAATTGTTTCGGGACACGGGCCGCGCGCTTGGCGCGGCCCTGGTCGACCTCTACGAGTTGGTAACGACCGGTTGGGCCGAGTTTGCAGAGTCCGCAGGCCTGATTGACACGCAAGGGTCCCGCGGTAGCGACCACTTTCTCATGAAACTCTTTGATCTCTTCTCCGCTGACCTCAAAGACCCCGTGGCCAGACGTTTGCACGATACTGATCGAGGCTTAGGTTATCTACTCAGTTCCAGGCGGTCGTTGCCGTCTGGCCTACCTGGTCCGTTCGCTCCCCTGGTGGAGTTGGGTGCTGTTCGACACCTGGTGTCAGGTGCAATGGCAGAAGCCGGGTTCCTGGCGACCTTGGAGGGGTGGAAGTCAATAGGCGGGTTGCTATCCACGAGCATTGGCAGCGCGACGGCCGAAACACTTGCTGACCTTGGATTCTCTAAGCCACCGGCACTTCGCTTACGTGAACTGCTGAAGCTGGAGGTCGGTAAGGGTTCTCGGATTGACCAGGAGCTGGCAGGGCGCCTTGGGACGATTGTGGCCAAGCAGTGGTTCGAGCAATTCGACCGGAACGAGCAGACAGAGGTACGTGAGTTATTGAGGAAGGACGCCCAGTTCCGCATGGAGGATGGAACATGGGGCCGGGTTGCGTTACCGCCGAGAGCCTCCGTCCCGACCGACAAGCTAGAGAGCACACTCCTTCAATTCGCTCCCAAGAGCGTAGTAGCAGCTCCTGGTTACGTAGGTATGGGCCTAGACTTTTATCAGTTGGCCAGTGAGCAAGGTGGGTTCCAGAGGGATGCGCGCACCATTGCGCGGTGGGCGGCAGAGTGTAGCAACCCTTCCGCGCAGCGAGCAGCCATCCAGTATCTTGTGAAGTGGACGTCCGGTGACGAGATGGCGGATGAACTCGCTCGCCTGAAACCTGCCTGGATTCCAGCGAGTCCCGAGTCTATGAAGCAGTCACCGTTGGTTGAGGGGATGGACGAACGCAGCCGCGATATCCTCTTAAGCCGGCTATACCCGCGTGAAAGCCAAAGGCGCTGGGCCGTGGCATTCGTTCTTGAGGACGAGTTTGAGGAGGAGACCCACGCGCTTCAGAGCGCAGACACCTACGCTCTTGACGCGCGGCTAGAGGACCTCTATTCATGGTGGAACCGTAATCGGCAAGACAAGGCGAGCCGGTATTTTGATGACGTGTATCCCACCAGGTTCGATTGGCAACGGCTCCAGGCAATGGATGAGAAGTTTGACCGAGAGACGTGGTTCACATTCTTCGCCTTGGGCATCTTCCGAACGATAGGCCGGACCAGGGACAGTGCACATCGCAACTTCATTGACCGTGCTACGGAGCGTGGTTGGTGGCAGGAGATGGCCAGCGCGAGGCTTCCAGAGGCCCCGGAGCCGTGGATATCCCGTCTCGAAGCGTTTGCATCCGGTGACGCAACCTATATCGATTATCCCCAGTGGCACCGGGCCGTCGTTGATCTCTATGCTGCAGCTCGTTGGTTGCCTGAGTATGCCGAGGCCTTTCGGCTGCTGCCGGTGGTTGCTAAGACTGGCCCCTTTTCGCTGTCGGATGCCTGGCGGTTGAGCGCGTCACCTATTTGGCAACGCAGAGGGTTGGAGGGCGGTCCGCTAACACAAAGCCTCGGCCTGGGGGCAAATTGGATGATCCGTGAGGCCGCCCGCAATGGCCTGTGGCGGCCGGGCGAGGCAGCGCTCTTGCATCCCTATGCCTGGTCAGCCACGCGTCGCGTACGCGACTTCCTCGGATTGGAGGAAGCCGGGCTCAATACACAGGGTGGAAACCAGATGGACCTTTCCCGCGTTGTATATGACAAGGTCCGTAAGTCGCTGGGTAACCGAGCTGACTTCCAGGGCGACTTGGACCTACCTCTCCAACTGCATGTTCAGCAATGATCCGAGGCCACGGGGCATGATAGTCGCAGATTCACGGAGGCACCCTAACCGACTTTCAGGTGCTGGTGTGTCTGGCTCGCTGGGGGCTCGTGGTTAGCTACTTGCAGGACGAGGTCGTTTCACACCCCGTTCATGGTGAAGGCCGGGTAGTGACGGACCTTGGACCGACGGTTGTTGTGCGCTTCGACACGAATCTACACCAGGTTGAAGCTCACGAACTCGTTCGCATTCGTTCGTTCAAGGATGTCCTCCTCGAGGGGACGCTCGACGGATCGCTTGGTTCGCTGGCCAAGGCCCAAGCTTTGCTTATCAGGTCGATTAACGATCAATGGGGTGTCTTCTCTCGGTCCCGGGTCAGGCTCCTACCGCATCAACTGTGGGTGTGCAAGCAGGTCACGCGGACGTGGCCGACGCGCTGGTTGGTCGCGGACGATGTCGGTTTGGGTAAGACCATCGAAGCTGGTCTGATTCTCGAGCCCCTTATGGCAGGTGGACGAGTGAGGCGACTCCTCGTGCTTGCCCCGGCGCGCCTAGTGCCTCAGTGGCGTGACCGGCTGAAGAGCATGTTCGACATTCGCCTTCAGGAGTACTCCACCGCGCAGGACAAGGGGTCGGTATCGTTCTGGGAGACAGCCAGCCAAGTGGTGGCCTCCTTCCAAACGCTGCGGCAGGAGAGGGCTCTGGAACGGTTGTTGAGAGCTGAGGCCTGGGACATGGTGCTCGTCGATGAGGCGCACCACTTCCAGGCGCAGGAGCGCGCGTCGACGTTGACATACAACTTGCTGCGCCAACTGGATGAGTCCGAGCGCATAAGTTCGCTGGTCTTGTTGACGGGCACGCCCCACCGAGGGAAGGACTTTGGCTTCCTCGCTCTCATGCAGTTGCTGCGACGAGACTTGTTCGACCCGAACAGGGATATTGCCGAGCAGCTTTACGCATTGCCGCAGGCTATGATTCGCAACAACAAGGCGTCCGTCACGGACCTACACGGCAACAAGCTGTTCCAACCGGTGAGCACTGAGTCTATCGATTACTCCTACGTGCCCGCGGAAGCGCAGTTCTACACCACGATGAGTGAGTTCATCATTGACGGGCGGGCCTACGCCATGAGCCTATCGGGGAGACAGCAGACTGCTCGCATGTTGTTGCTGGTTGCGCTCCAGAAGCTTGCTGCGAGTTCCATCGCCGCAATCACGCGTGCGCTTCGCGGACGCCGAGCGATGCTTAAGAAAATGCTAAGTGAACGGCTTCCGCCGACTGTTGAGGATGAAAACGAGACTCTGGACGAAGCGGCGGAGGGTGAGGAGCGTCGCCCGGTCGAGTGGGAACTGCTATTGATGTCGGATGAGATCAACCGTCTGGATGACTTGATCAACTTGGCTAGGACGATCTCGCACGAATCCAAGGTTGCGAGTCTGTTGCACCTAATCGACAAGCGCCTGACCTCCGACGAGCCCCTGCTTCTCTTTACTGAGTACAAGGCCACCCAGGCGCTGGCTTATTCGGCGCTTGAAGCGCGATACGGGATTGGCTGCGCGGGTTTCATCAACGGAGATGACAAGCTGACCACGGAACAACCTGATGGATCGGAACGGTCATACACGAGCAATCGAGATACGGCGGCTTCCGACTTCAATGCCGGTCGTATTCGCTTCTTGATTTCCACCGAAGCTGGTGGAGAGGGTATCGATCTCCAGGAACGCTGTGCCACACTAGTTCACCTGGATCTTCCATGGAACCCGATGAGGCTTCACCAACGGGTTGGACGAGTAAACAGGTACGGGCAGAAGAGGCCAGTAAGGGTCTTCATACTCCGCAACCCCGACACCGTAGAGGCGCGGATTTGGGAACTATTAGAGGAGAAATTGGGGCGGATCCAAGCCACCCTGTCTGCATCTATGGAGGTAGAAGAGGACATTACCCAGCTGGTGATTGGCATGACTGGGAGCCACTTTTTCGATGAGTTGTTCACGCATGCTACGGTCGTCGATGAGGACGGCCTCTCAACCTGGTTCGACGCACATACGCAGCAGTTCGGTGGACAGGACGTGGTAGCGACCGTGCGTCAACTGGTAGGAAGTGTTGCACATTACGATTTCCAGTCCGTGGGCTCCGACATCCCACGACTTGACCTGCCTGCACTGGAGCCATTCTTCAGGAACGTCATGCAGCACCTGGGTCGGCGCGTGACGCGAACAGATGCAGGGCTCTCGGTGGCGACGCCAGAGGCCTGGCGCGGTTCGCTTGAGTTCCGGTCTCGATATGACGGCCTCGTGTTCAATCGAGACATGCCGTATGAGCGTTCGCTGAATCACCTGCTAGGTATGGGCCATCCGCTCATAGACCGGGCTGTCAAGGAGTTCGGTGCCAGGCCGTCCTTCCTATGCCGCGTAGGCAATCTGGAGGGCCCGGTGGTCCTTGTACAGGTGGAAGACGAGGTGACTGGGACGGATGCAACGATCCACCGGATTGTTCTTGCAGTACGAACAGGTTCGGACGGCAGCGTACTGGTCATGAGAGATTGGGAGGCCCTGCTGCTCCTCAACGAAGCACAACCGCTAGCCGAGGCCGCCGAACCTCCTTCAACCGCAGAGCTAACCGTTCTCCAGCAATCAGTGGAGCGCCTAGAACGAGAAGTCCCGCACTTGGGCTTGCCATTCAGGCGGCCCAAGGTGAACCCGGCGTTAGCGTTCCTAACGCCGAAAACGACTATTTGAGCGGCGTTCGTTAGGTGAACGACGGTTCGATAGGATGGACTTGCGGTGGCACTGTCCATTTACACGCTCGCATAAGTGGTACCGAGGTGCCCATAGTCGCCCACCTTCGTACTCGCCCGAGTCAAGCGCTCACCCGCAGACACCGCCCCACGGTCGCCAACACGATGAGGCCGTGCTTCGCCCCGGTAGCCGCCAGGTAGTCCCGCACCTGGCCCACGTACTTGGACAGTGCCCGGCTGCTAGGCCTCACGTCGCTCTTCCAGTCCACGACCACCTCAGCCGTTCCGTCTGGCGCCCACTTGATCGCGTCCGCGACTCCGACGACGACCTCCTCTCGGCCCTCGCCGAGTTCGTTCAGGGCGAAGACCGATAGCTCCGGCTCGAGGCCGGGCCTCAACTCCACGACCTCCGGTAGCGCCAGCGCGCGCAGCACGGTGGCGGCGAGTTCGGCCGGCGCCAACCCGTGGGCCGGGTCTTCGCTCGGTTCGTGCCCGAGGATGTGGATCAACTGGCGAGCGCGCGACTCTACGGCGGCCGGATCTTCGGTCAGCTCAGCCGTGAGCACCTCCTCGAGCAGCTTGTGCAGCACGGTGCCTCGCAGCCGGCCACCTTGCGGCGAGGCTTCGAGAGGCTCGTCCGTGTCGGCCTCCAGGAAACGTAGGATCTCCATGCCTGCCGCCACCTCGGCGGCCTCTGGGGGCTCGTCGTCAGAGCCTTCGTCGCGGCTGGGGCGCGCCCACTTGCGCCGAGCGCTCAACCCCTCGATCGCCTGGGCTTGCTCGCTGAAGACGTCGCGCGCTTGTTCGTTGTTGATGACCTCCGAGACCACCGGGGTCCTTGCGCTGGCACCGTTGACCTCGAACTCACTCAGGTCCTCGACCATCAGTGGCACTGCCTCACGCCAACGGCGACCCGAGTCCTTGACCTTGACCCACGGGATGATGAGCACCTCGCGTGCCCGGGTGGTGGCGACGTACCAGAGCCGCTGCCGCTCGAAGCCCGCTTGGGCTTCCTCCCTGGCGATGGCCTCTTCGAAGCCTCGCGGCTTGGCCCCGAGGATGGTGCGATAGAGCCGCATGTCTCGGCGGTCGACGAAGGCGTTCTCCTGCCCTTTCGGGCTGGACATGGTGTTGATAGGGATGACTACCGGCCACTCGAGGCCCTTGGAAGCGTGCATGGTCACCAGCGCGACCGTGTCTTCCTGGACGTCCGCCCTGCCTTCCACGGCGCGCTCGGAGTCCTCCCAGCTGCTCTCGGCCATGGCGGCGAACTGCAGGAGCCCGCGCACCCGGTACGGACGCGCGAGTTCAAGGAAGGCCTGGATGTTCGCCAGGGCGCGTTCGGGCCTGCGGTGGCGCTGTCGGAGGAGCGGGCGGATGTTCAGATGCTCGACTGCCTGCGCCAGGATGTGGTGGGGCGTCGTCGTGGCGGCGTAGCGCCGCAGTGTCTGGAGGCGCTCCAGGACATCGTGCGCGAGCGGGTGACGGACGTGTTCGAGCGGGGTGTTCACGTTCAGCCGTGTCGGCCACCCAGGTGCGCGCTCGTCCGGCGGCAGTTGCCAGTTGATGTCGAGCAGCTCCTCGTCGGTCAGGCCGACGAGGGGGCCACGCAGGAAGGCCAACAGGGCCAGTCCGTCGCGCCCGTCGGCGAGGACGCGCGTGAGGGCGATCATGTCCTGTATCTCCTGCCGCTGCCAGAACGTCTTGCCCGCCTGGCTGGATACGGGTATGGCTAGCGCTTCCAAGGCTTCCTCGTACGCGTGGAGCCCGGCGCCTGTGGGTGCCAGTAGTGCGATGTCCCTTGGCCGCAGAGGTCGGCTGGACCCCCTGCCGTCATCGACGGTGTGACTGGTCAACAGGGAGGCGCACAGTTCGGCCACGGCCCCCGCTTCGCGCGCCCTGGCCTCGTCCATCTTCGCCTCTTCGTCGCACTCGACGATGAGCCGCGCTACGGTCGGTCCGGCATTCCGGTCGGGTCGTCGAGCCTCGAGCCTGGCGAACCCCGGTTGGCCCTCGGCACGCAACCCTTCCTCGAAGCAGGTGTTCACGTAGTCCAGGACACCCGCCCTGGACCGGAAGTTCGTGGTGATCGAGAGCAGCGAACCCGGGTCGGCCGCGCCGATGGCGTCGCGCGAGCGCACGTAGGTAGCGATGTCGGCGCCGCGGAAGCGGTATATCGCCTGCTTCGGGTCTCCCACCAGGAAGAGCGCGCCAGGGCGCAGCACGCGCTTGGTCCAGTCGTCCGGTGCCTCCGGGTCGGCCTCGCCGCAGAGGCGCCACAGGATCTCGGCCTGGTGCGGGTCGGTGTCCTGGAACTCGTCCACGAGCACGTGCCGGTAGCGTGCGCTCAACGCCCGGCGGACAGCCTCGTCGTTCGCCAGCAGCGCCCGGGCCTTGTGGATCAGGTCGTTGAAGTCGAGTAGCGCCGAGCCGCGCTTGCGAAGGTGATACTGCCCGACGGCCAGGCTGGCCTCGCGCATCAGCCCCGCGAGCATCGTGCTCGCCGCCTCGGCGCGCAGCGCGGGCCAGGCCTCGGCTGCGGCTGCGTAGCGTGCTTGTGCCGCGATGTACGCCTCGCCCGCCTGCTGCCTGGTGCACCCGTTGGCGCCGGCCGCCGCCTCGTACTTGCCCTTGAGCTTGAAGACCTTGAAGTCTCCGTCCTGCTTCAGGACGTTGCCGCCACCCAACTCGAGGAAGCGCAGCAGGCTCTTCGGATCGTTCGTCGGAAGGGCGTCCAGCAGCGCCTCCATGTCCTGGACGACCGCCTCGACTTCCGCGACGTGGAAACGGCCGGCGCGCACATGCTCGATGAAGGCGGTGATCGTGACGGCGACCGCCTGGCGCACGAGCGCCAGGTCCGTCACCTGAGGTGGTCTCACCTCTGCGTGATCGCACATGGTCTCCGCGAGCTCGCCGATCAGCTTGACGGCCTGCTTGGCGTCGTGTTGGACGAGCTCCACGAGGAAGCCGTCGTTCGCCTCGCCGAGGTGGTCGCGGAGCCACTCTTCCACGGTGTCTTGGAGGATGAGCCGCGCAGTGATCGGATCGGCAACGCCGGCACCCGGGTCGGAGTCCGTCTCCACCGGGTAAGGGCCCACGAGCCTGCGGCAGAAGCCGTGGATGGTGGTGCAGGTCAGCTCGTCGAGTTCGTCTCTGGCGTTGTCGAGATGGTCGAGCTGCTCGTCGCTAAGGCCTTCTGCGAGCGTGGCGGCCAGCTCGGGTGGCGGGGCGCCACCGTCGGCGAGCATGTTCACGTACGACCTGATGCGAGTGGAGAGCTCGCTGGCCGCCGCCTCGGTGAACGTTATGGCCACGATGCTCCTCGCGGGGATGCCGCCGGCGAGCATGAGAGCCACCCTGCCCGCCAGGATCGCGGTCTTGCCGGAGCCGGCACCCGCCTCGATGAGCAGGGTGCGGTCGTGGCGGGTGAGAGCCTGGTCGCGTGCGAGTTGATCGGACGGAGCGATCACCGCTCGCTCCAGACCTGGGCTGCCGGACCCAACGCCGTGGTGACAGGGCGCTGCTTGCGCTCCCAGTAGCCGCCGCAGAACGCGGGGAAGGCCAGCTTGAACGGCTCGTACCGTTCCGGAGTTTGGATGCCCGGTAGGGTAAGGCCGCTGCTCATGGCCGTGCGGCTGGCCATCAGGTGGTCAGTGAGGCGCTCCAGCACCCCATCGGCATCGGCGAGGCGCAACACGGCGCCGTTGCGGGGGTAGACGAGCGCGGCCTCGATCTCAGTCCGCTCACCGAGGAGGTCGCGGACGGCGAAGGCGTAGAGGCTGCGCTGCAGCTCGGTCCCACCGCCGAGCACGAGTTCATGGGCTCTGGACGGCATGGAGCCGGTCTTGTAGTCGATCACGCGGGCCTTGGCGTACTCGTCGTCCGTGTCCAGGCGGTCGATGCGGCCGCCGATGGTGAAGCCGGCACGCGGGATGAGGACGGGACGCGAGCGGTCCCAGGGCTCGGTGGGAGTGCCGGGCTCCACGTCGGCGGCGCCGAACTGGAGCTCCGTCCAGAGCCGGGAGTAGGGCCACTGGGCTCGCGTGAGCTCTAGCGCCTGCACCGCCAGTTGGGTGGCGTCCTCGAGTTGGCGCTGCCAGATCAGGAGCGGCGGCGTCGGTTCTTCCGCGAGCCACCGCTCACCGACCGCCTTGGCTGCACCTTCGACCGCGGAGGTCGTGACCAGGTCCGGGCTGACGCGGAGGTCGTCCAGCGCCCGGCTGACGATCTCGTGCAGCAGCGTGCCGAAGGCGAGGCTGTCGAGCACTAGTGACTCGCTCTCCTCGTACGGGTCGGTCACCCGTAGGGCGTACTTCCACACGAACCCCAGCGGTTGCCGCAGCAGGGTCGTAAGAGAACTGGCCGATTGGACGCGTTCCAGCGCCTTGAGGACGAGCGGGTGATCTTCCCGGACGCGGCCGTCGTGGGGAGTGATCTCCGGTCTGCTCCAGTCGCGCCAACAAGCTACTGCGCTCTTGGCGAGCGGCGTAGAACCGAACTCGGCCGGGCGTGCGAGGAGCCGGTCGCTCTCGCTCAGCGCATGAGACGGGACGCGGTGCCGCACCAAGTGAACGGCAGCTGCGCCGCCGCTCAGCAACGGGCTCGGACTGGCGAGGCGGCCCTCCGCCTCGTGCCGGGCGTACGACAAGAAGACCTGTCTACCCGTCTCGTTCAGGATGGCGAAGTAGGTCGTCCTGTCGAGCTTGGTCGCGGGCAGCGGGTCGAGCAGCTTGGTCGGGACCACGTGTTCCGGTAGCAGTGCGTCCTCCACCGAAGGGCGTGGCCACTTGCCGGAGTTGAGCCCGAGTAGGCGTACGTAAGGCCGTGGCGAGGCCGGCAACTGGCTGGCGGGTAGCCACGCGATGCTCGTGGTCGGGTCCTGCGTATCGGCCTGGCGCATGCCGGAGAGCGTCTGATCGATCATGCTGGCCGGACCGGTGGCGAGCGCCCGCCGCCAGACCTGCCTCGCGAGCCCACTCAGGAACCGCTCGCCGACCTCGTGCGCGTTCGCGGTGCCGCCTTGCAGTGGCGTGACGATGTCTCGCAACGTGGCACCATGGTCCTCACCGTCGGGCCACTGGTCGGACGTGAGGCGGGCGAAGAAACGTTCCCACGCGGCCGGGCGGTCTAGCGAAGCGGTCGTGGACAGGACTTGCGTCCAACCTTCCGGTAGGGTGGCGAACGGCCCCTGGTCGGTGCCGACGCGGCGTGCGAGGCGGCGCAGGTTCGTCTGGGTAGGACCGTTCGCGAGGACGTCGGCGAGGGCGGCGGCCGCTTGCCCGGCTGCGGTCGTGAGCACGGGGATCCCATGCGGGAAGTGGATGGGGAGAGCCGAGTCGTCCCTCAGAGCGATGAGGTAGTCGTCGTAGTCGTCGATGGCGGTGCTTGCCAACGCGATCTCCTCGGGCTTGACACTTCCCGAGGCCAACAGCTCGCGCGCCCAGCGGATGGCCTCGACCGCCTCGTCGTAAGCCGTGGCTGCGCTGACGATGGTCGCCTTGGGTTCCTGCAGTGGGGGTGTGATGACCTCGATGGCCGTGCCTGGGAGCCACTCCGGCACGTGTCCACCAGCGGCCACCCACTCGACCCGCACGTGCTCCACGAGCCTGGCGAGGAGTGCACGCCACACGGGGGCGACGTCGAGCACGCCTTGCACCTTCACGTCTCCCAGGACGCGCGGCGCATGGACCAGCCGCTCGAGCGCGCGGCCGACAAGGTCGTCCGGCGTCATGAGGAAAGGTGGCAAGTGGGCCTTGACGGCGGTTCGCAGCCTCCCGACGGTCGCGGTGCGCTCGGCAGCGGCCGGTGTGGGAGCCGCGTACGCGTCCAGGTCGAGCCCCGCCAGCCAGACCTTGCGAAGGGTTCCAGCGACGGCGCTGACGGAGCCTGGCAACCCCCTGATCGCGTCGAGATCGCCGAGCGGGGTGGTCCTGAGCGCAGCAGCGACGGCGTCGCGCAAGGACTCGTTGTCTACTGGGGCAGCGAAGCCACCTGCCAAGCGGGCGGCGGCGTGCCCGATCGTCGTGATGTGGAGGCCGTTGACGCCTTGGCGAGCAGCCTCGAGTTGGAGGGTGCGGGTTGCCAGCGAACCGTGGGTTACGAGAGTACGGCGCTTCATGAACACGTGGACACCCCCATCAACCCGCCGAGGTACTGTCTGGCTCTTGATCGGCTGGCTCACTTTATTCCTTCCTTCGGGCTCCTCAGGGACGCTGCCGTACCCTCAAGCCAACCTGAGGAACGCCGACCGCTCCCCGACCCCCGTGACCAGCAACCTCTCCCTGACCCGGGTGCAAGCGACGTACAGCAGGTTCCGCTCCTGCTCGAGGAACGCGCGGCGCGCCGGCTCGTCCACCTGTTTCCTGAGCGCCTTCTCCAGTGGCACGATGCCGGCCTCGGCACCCATCACGACGACCGCCCTGAACTGCAACCCCTTGCTCCGGTGCATCGTTCCGATGGCCACGCCCTGTGCCTCGTCCGCGCGGGCCGACTCGAGCTCGACGTACCGACATCGCGCCGCGGCCAGCGCGGGCTTCACGCGGTCGCCCAGGAGGTCCTTCGTCCTCACCAGGACGGCGATCTCGCTCGGCCGGTAGCCCGTGGAGACGAGCTTCGCGATCCACTCGGCCACGGCCGCGCGCTCCTTCATGACCGTCGGGTAGACGTTGTAGACGGGCTTCGGGCCCGTCATGAGGGAGACCGCGCCGGGCTCGCCCTCCCGGTCGTCGGCGGCGCGGCGCGCCACGAGCGCGTCGGCCGCCTTCCTGATCTCCTCCGTGGTGCGGTAGTTGAGGCGAAGGACGCTCGAGCGGCCACGCACTTCCACACCAGCGGCCAGGAACGAGGTGCGGGGCTTGAAGATGCGTTGGTAGCCGTCGCCGGCGATGAACACGTCGTTCTCGCCTTCCGGGGCCAGCGCGCGCAGGAGCCTCAGCTCGGCGGGTCCGAGGTCCTGCGCCTCGTCAGCCACGACGTGCGTGTACGGGCGCTCGCCGGGCGCGTCCAACATGCGCGCGAAGCGCCAGCACACACCCGACCACGTGGTGAGCCCTTCCTCGTCCAGCAGCTCGTGCAGGCGGCCGAACACGGGCCAGAGCCGCTCCCTCGCCGGCGGCCCGAGGGGCGTGACGCGCGTGGCTCGCTCGGTCACCCGGTACGACGCGAAGTCGCGGATGCCGAGCGGGTCGACGACCATGTCCCACTCGGCTTCCGCGAACGGCAGCGTCTGCCCGCCGCCGCCCGCTTCGTTCCAGGCCCGCCGCAGCAGCTCCTCGAGCCTGGCGCTTTGCACCGCTTTGAACGGCTGCGGTGAGCGGTCGTTGTAGCCGCGCACGGCTACCTGGTGCAGGTGGACGACGTCGACCCGCGCCCTGGCCGCGGGCTCCAGGCGCATCAGGGAGTTCACTTGCTCCTGCAGCCGTTCGGCCAGCGTCTTGGAGAACGAGGTGAGCAGCACGCGCCCGCGCCCCTCACGGGCCAGCCTGGCCGCGCGGTGCACGGCCACGACGGTCTTGCCCGTGCCCGGGCCGCCGCTCACGCGGGCGGGACCGCTACGGCTGCGGTCCACCGCGTCCTGCTGGGCGGGGTGGAGGAACACCTCCCAGTCCTCCCAAGGCTCGGCGAGGGCATGGCGCAGCGCCGCGTCATCGACGTTCAGTACGTGGAAGCGGCGCCTGGCGTCCGGGTGCTCGAAGGGGTCGCGGCCCGCGACCTTGGCGGGGAGGTTCGGCTTGCCACCGGCCGCGACCTCGAGGAGGTACTCGCGAGCTTCCTCGGGGAGCTGTCTGCCGAGTTCACCGAGGAACGTCTCCTCGGAGGCGTCGCGCACGAGGGCACGCCACGCCTTCGGCACGCCGAGCAGGCCGAGGTGCGCGTCCGTCAGGTGCTTGAAGGGGCGGCGGCTGAGGCGCTCCTCGGGCGTTTCGGGCGCCTGGTCGATGACCTTGCGCTTGATCACCTCGACGGTCTTCTCGTCGATGACCACGAACTGGGCCGCCCCGGTGTCCTCGTTCACCTCGAGCGTGCGGCCCTTCGCCCAAGCGTAGGCGTCGTCGTGGTGACCGACGTAGCACAGGACGGCGTGCCGCCCGTGGATGTTCAGGATCAGCCTGATGTCGTCGTTCACCCGCATGGAGTGCGCGTTCGAGGCCGTGCCGCCGAGCTTCTCGAGGTTCTGACCCGGCGTGTGAACGCCAAGATGCAACTCCATGACCAGGTCCTTCACGAGCTTCTGCTCTTCGGTGTTGAGCCGGGCGTACGGCTGATGGAACGTGTTGGCCATGATGGGGATCATCGGAATCGACGCATCCATGGACCTCCTGGTCTTCTTGGTTCGCCGCCATGTAGCTTTGAGCACACACTACAACCGGAGGCGAGTTGCCACCCGGCCACCTGAAGGCATGCTAGGTTCGCCTTGCGACAGGAAGCGACGGGACGGGGTAGGCGGAGCCGAGCGCGGCGAACCAGGTCCGTGGACCAGGTTCGTTGGGCGGCGCTGGCGCCGCGACCGTACCTGACGGGTTCCGCCGCTACGCTGCTGCGCGCGCTGAGCGCGCTGACCGGAGATCGACCATGACCCACGCTGGCCGCCTTACCTCAGCAGACAGCCCCATCAAGGTGTTCTGGGTCGCCGACGCTGCCCACGGCACTCCCGGTCGCCTGGGCCTGACCTTCGCACCCGGCAAGAGGGCCCACGGCAGTGACGAGGGTGTCTACTGGGACCGCGACCTGGGTCAGGACATGCGGCGCCTGCGCGAGGTGCACGGTGCGGACCTACTCGTGTCCTTGCTGGAGGACTTCGAGTACGAGGACCTCGGGATCCCCGACCTGTTCACGGTGGCCGAGGCCTGCGGGGTGCGCACCGAGCACTTCCCCATCCAGGACGCGCGGGTGCCGCGGGCCGGTCAGGAAGGGGAGGTAGACGGACTGATCGCCACCGTCCGGTCTGCGCTGGCGGCCGGCGAGACCGTCGTAATCCACTGTATGGGCGGGCACGGCCGCACGGGCACGGTGGCGGCGCTCACCCTCACGAGCTACGGGCTCTCTGCGGAGGAGGCCATCCGCTACGTGCGCGTGGCGCAGCCGAAGGCGCTGGAGAACGAGCTCCAGACGGGTTACGTGGCTGGCGCGGAGCGGCGCTGGGCGTCGGCCGGGACGTGGGCGCGGTGGTGAGCGGCGCCGGGTCCGACGCGGGCGCTGCGCTCCGCGCCGGTGATGCCGCGGCCGCTGCGCTCCGCGCCGTGGATCCCGCGGCCGCTTCCGGCCGCGATACCGGCTCGGTCGCCCGCCGCGACGCCGCGCGCGGCGCCCTCATCGGCCTGGCCGTGGGCGATGCCCTGGGTACGACCGTCGAGTTCACGTCCCCCGGCTCGTTCGAACCAGTCACCGACATCGTCGGTGGCGGGCCCTTCGGTCTCGAGCCCGGCGAGTGGACGGACGACACGAGCATGGCGCTCTGCCTGGCCGAGAGCCTGGTGGAGACCGGCGGCTTCGACCCGCTGGACCAGATGCGGCGCTACGTGCGCTGGTGGCGCGAAGGGCACCTGTCGGTGAACGGTCGCTGCTTCGACATCGGCAACGCCACGCGTGCGGCGCTGTCCAGCTTCGAGCGGTCCGGCGACGCGTTCAGCGGCAGTGAGGACAGCCAGTCGGCCGGTAACGGCAGCCTCATGCGCCTCGCGCCCGTGCCGATGGCGTTCCACCACGACCCCGCCGCGGCGCTGCGCCTGGCGGGGGAGAGCTCGCGCACCACGCACGGCGCCGCGGAGTGCGTGAGCGCGTGTCGCTACTACGCCGGCCTGATGGTCGGGGCCATCAACGGCGCCACCAAGGCCGAGCTACTCGCGCCTCACTACTCGCCGGTCGCGGGTGGACTGGACGGGCTGGCGCCGGGGGTCGCCGAGGTGGCCGGCGGTTCGTTCCTGCACCGGGAACCGCCGGTCGTTCGCGGCGCTGGCTACGTGGTGAGGTCCCTCGAGGCCGCGTTATGGGCGTTCGCGCGCGCGGCGTCGTTCGAGGAGGGGGCGCTTCTGGCCGTGAACCTCGGGGAGGACGCCGACACGATCGGTGCCGTCTACGGCCAGCTCGCCGGCGCCTACTACGGTGAGAGTGGGATCCCCGAGCGCTGGCGCGAGGTGCTCGCCATGCGGGACGTCATCTCGCGGTTGGCGGATGGGTTGGTGGCCTTGGCGGGGTGACCTGCGCGGCGCCTCAGTTCGGCCAATCCGGCTGCAACCACCGCACGGTTCGCCCGACCCGTGCCAACGCGTCCAAGGTCGCGTCCATGGCGAGGCCGGCGGTCATCGAGGCGTTGGGGAAGAAGGCGCCGTAGAGCAGTGACGTCTTGTCGAGCGGTAGGAGCTCGTCAGTAGGCCGCAGGGGGTTGGGCCCCGGCTGGAGGTCGGGCGCCAGGAGGGCCCAGCCGCCGCACTGCATGAGCGGATCGGGGGAATCCCACTCGAGGTCGTTGAGGAGCTGCGGGAGGGTGAAGTCTGCCTTCTCCGCGATGGTCTTGGGCAGGGTGAGGGTGAGTCGCACGAACATGCCGCCGCCCAGCATCGCGTTGCGTTCGCTGAGGTCGAGGCTCACCCTGTACTCGATCCCTCGCTGCGTACCGGGGAGGAAGTACTCGCTCATGTCGGGCTTGATGAAGACCTTGTACCCGGCTTTGACCAGGTCGACGAAGCACTCGACCAGGTCGGGGCGGCACGGTCCAGGGAGCGGCTCGTTCCCGCGGGCAACGAAGATGCGGTCCAGGGCGTCATGGAGGGGGTGGGGGTGCCGGCGCGGTCCGGTAGTGGGGTGGACGGTGTCGTCTGCGGTGACGTTAGGGAAGCCCGCGCCGTCGGCGGTGAGGCCGACGGCCACCCGCGGCCCGTGAGCGCCGCAGATGAGGTTGGCCAGGATGGCTCGATGCGTGAACATCTTGAGCCGGTTCTCGACCTCCTCGTCCGAGCTGTCCTCGTAGATCGCGATGCGGCCCCGTTGCACTAGCTTGTCGCCGACGAGCGCGGCGTTGGTCATCTCGCCGCCGCGGTGCAGCAGTTCGATCAGCGAGTCGACGGCGGCGGTGCGCCTGGATACGCCTGCGACGAAGTCCGTGGTGAACGAGAGCGTTCTGAAGCGCCTGCCCCCGTCCTCGTGGGGACCGCTGAGGCTGAACCGCTGGGCGCGCCGCTCGAGCCACCAGGTGAAGCCGTCCTCATGCGAGATGGTGTAGGCGTCCTCGCAGTCAAGCAGCTCCCTGGTCGTCTGCAGGATGCGCGTGCCGGCGCTGTCGGGCGCGGCAGTGGGACCATCGGCCTCGCGGCCCGCGAGTTCGGGGTCGATAGTTGGTCGGGCGACACGGAGCCGGGTGCCGGTTTCGTACACCGGGTCGACGCCAGGTCCTTGCACCGGCACGCGGGGGTCGCGGCCATGGGGCTCGCCGGTGCCGCCGACATGCTCGTCGTCCACCCGCCCACGCACGCGGCCTGGCTGGCAAGGCAGTCCGACCCGGTGCTGGCGATCGCGACGGTCGAGAGCTACCTCGACGAGGTGGCCGAGATGCTCGCTGGCTCGCTGTTCGCGTTGGCGGAGGGCGGTGCGGCGGTGATGATCACGCGACCGGTCCGAGCGGGCGGGCACGTGTCGCTGGTGACGTCGCACCTCTCGCAGGTCATGGAGGAGTCCGGGTTGCGGGTGGTCGCGTACCACCTGGCCGTGTCGGACGACGGCCGAGAGGATTGGCACGTGTTGATAGGGGTCCTCTGAGGGCGCTCCGGGTCGCGCGGTTGCCTCGGCCCCACGAAGGCCGCCGCGCGCACCGCGTACGCCACTGCGGAGTGCGCGGCGGTACTACACCGGCCTGATCGTCGGGGCTATCAACGGCACATCGCCCAGGACGCCAACTACCCCAAGTTCACCCTGACGCTCTTCAGCTGCAGGTAGTTCCCCAACGCCTGCTGGCCTTCCTCGCGGCCTATGCCGCTCATCTTGTACCCCCCGGCGGGGCACTGGATATCGCCGCAGAACCACTCGTTCACGTACACCTGGCCGGATTGCAGGAGCCGGGCCACCCGGTGCGCGCGCGCGAGGCTCTGCGTCCACATGCCGTTGGCGAGGCCGTACTCGGTGTCGTTCGCCATGTGCACGGCCTCCTCCTCGGTGCGGAAGCCCGTGATGGTCACGACCGGACCGAAGACCTCCTCGCGCCAGACGCGCATGCTCGGGGTCACGTCGTCGAATACCGTGGGCATCACGAAGTAACCGTCGCGTAACGCCCCGTCCGTCGCGCGGTAGCCGCCCGTCAGGACCTTCGCGCCCTCCTGCTTACCGACCTCGATGTAGTCGAGCACGGAGCGCATGTGGTGCTCCGAGACGACGGGGCCGATGGGGTGGTTCTCCACCCCCGGTCCCACGCTCAGGCTCTTGACGCGCTCGACGAAACGCGCAGTGAACTCCTCGCGCACGGACTCGTGCACGAGTATGCGAGGCCCGGACACGCAGATCTGACCGGAGTTGGAGAACGCGGCCCAGACGCTCCCTTCCACGGCCCGCTCCAGGTCGGCGTCGTCGAACACGATGTTCGCGGCGTTGCCGCCGAGCTCCAGCACGAGGCGCTTCATGGTGGCCGCCGCCCCGCGCATGATCCGCTGGCCGGTGGCGACGGAGCCTGTGAACGTGATGCCGTGGATGCCGGGGTGTTGGACCAGCGCTTCCCCCACGTCCGAGCCGGGCCCGGGGATCACGTTGACGAGGCCGTCCGGCAGCCCCGCCTCCTTGGCGAGTTCGCCGAGCTTGATGGCGCCGAGGAGCGCCTCCTGGGCCGGCTTCAGGATGACGGCGTTCCCGGCCGCCAAGGCCGGGGGCACGCTGCGCGACGCCTCCCAGAGGGGCCCGTTCCACGGGATGATGTGAGCGGTCACCCCGAGCGGCTCGAGGGCCGTGTAGACGAGGTGGTTCGCGGAGACCGGGATCTGCTGCCCCTCGACCTTGTCGACGAGGCCGGCGAAGTACTCGAAGCGCTTGGCCGCGATGTCCGTCACCGTCACCCGCGAGTACCAGAGCGTGCCACCGGAGTCCAGCGTCTCGAGTAGCGCCAGCTCCTCCGTGTCGCGCTGCATGAGGTCGGCTACTCGCCGCATGGCGGCCGCGCGCTCGCGTAGCGGCATGGCCTGCCACGCCGCCGCGGCCTTGGTCGCCGCGCGCACCGCGCGCTCGACGTCCTGCGCCCCGCCGCGCGCCACGCGCGCGACCGGGCGGCCGTTGGCGGGGTCGATGACCTCGAAGGTCCCGCCACCGAGCGCAGCGGTCCACTCGCCGTCTATGTAAAGGCCGAACTCTCTCAAGTGCCTATCCTCCTGAAGGGCGAGGGCGCGCTCACGTGTCGAGCACGCCCTTCTTGCGTGAGCGGGTAGCACTGTAGAACACCAGCGCTGCGAGGGTGATCACGTATGGCAGGGCGAAGAGGAGCTGGGCCGGCACCTTGGGCGCGGTGATCTGGAGCGAGTTCGCCACGCCCTCCGTGGCCCCGAACAGGAGCGAGGCCGCGGCGGACCCGAACGCCGTCCCGCTCCCCACGATCGAGGCGACGAGTCCGATCCACCCGCGCCCGGCGGACATGTTCTGCACGAAGCCCCCGAGGGTCAGGGAGAGCTGGGCGCCGGCCAGCCCGGCGAGGAGCCCGCTGGCCAGGACCGCGAGGTAGCGGATGCGGCGGACCGACAGCCCGACGGCTCGCGCCGCCAGCGGCTCTTGTCCGACCGCCCTGAGGCGCAGCCCCATGCGCGTGCGGAACACCACGAACGAGACCACGAGCACGAGGGCCCAGGCCGTGTAGTCGATGACCGTGTGGCCGCTCAGGAACGACAGGAAGTGGGCGTCCTTCACGAGCGGCACGCTGATGGGGCCGATCGTGGGCGCCTGCGGGTAGCTGAGCGAGCCCTCGCGCCCCGAGATCAGCCACGAGGCGTAGGTGGTGACGGCGGCCGCGAACGCGTTCGTGGCGAGGCCGACGATGAAGATGTTGCCGCGCAGGTACAGGGCGAACCACGCGAAGGCGAGCGACAGGAGCCCGCTGCCGACGAGGGCGGCGACGACGCCGACGAGCAGGTTCCCCGTCATGCCGGTGCCGACGACCGCGGCGAAGGCCCCGAACACCAGGAGCCCCTCCAGGGCGATGTTGAGCACCCCCGCCCTGTCGGTGATCATGCCGCCGAGCGCGAGCAGGAGGATGGGCGTCGTCATGCGCAGCACGTCGAACAGCAGCTGCAGGTTGAAGACCTCCGCCAACGAGCTCATCGGTCGCTCCGCGCGGCGCTCGGGCCGCCCTGGCGTCGTGGCCTTCCGGCCGCGCCGCTCGGCAGGGCGCCCCCGGGCCCGGCGTTCGCGCGTGCGGCCCCCAGCCTCCGCCGCAGCCAGACGTAGATGGCCTGCGCCGTTATCAGGTAGAAGATCAACGACTGGATGATCGCGGCTATGCGCGGCGAGACGTCGGACGTGAGGCCCGCCACCGTGGCACCGGAGTGCAGGTAGCCGTATAGGAGCGCGGCCGGGATCACCCCGAGCGGATGGAGGCGCGCGACCAGCGCCACGGTCACGCCGTTCCAACCCAGGTTGTTCGAGAGGCCCGTCACGAGGCGGCCCTGCACGCCCATCACCTCCCCCACGCCGGCGATGCCGGCCAACGCCCCGCTGATGGCCATGGCCACGAGGAAGTGCCAGCCGACGCGGATGCCGCTGTAGCGCGCGTACTTCACGCTCAAGCCCGTCAGGCGGATGCGGTAGCCGAAGGTCGTGCGGTACAGCACGAAGAAGGCCACGACCGCCAGCACGATGCCGATCGCGAACATGACGTTGAGGTTCGAAGGCGGCAGCAGCCTCGCGAGGCGGAAGGTGGCGGCGAGCGGCTTGGAGGTGGGGAAGCCCGCCGTGGGGTCGGCCAGGTAGCGCCTGAGGAAGAAGTCGAAGAGCTGGATGAGCGCCGCGCCGATCAGGAACGAGCCGATGACTTCCGTGGCGCCGAAGCGCGTCCGCAACCAACCGGCGAGCCAGGCGAAGAGCGCGCCGGCCGCTCCGGCCGCCACCACGGCGACGGGGATCAGCCACGGGCTGACGAACGGTGGGAACAGTAGGAGCGTCGCGCCGGCCAGCGCCCCCGCGTACACCTGGCCTTCGGCGCCGAGGTTCACGGCGCCGACCTGGAAGGCCACCGCGACGCCGAGGCCCGTCAACAGGAGGGGCGCCGCCGTCTGCAGCAAGTTGCCGAAGAAGAGCTTGTTCTGGAACGGGCCGAGGAAGAAGGCGCGCAGGGCGTGGCCGGGGTCGGCGCTCGTCAGCCAGATGATGACCGCCCCGGCGACGAGCGCCACGCCGATGGTCAAGGCGAGGCTGAGCCCGTCGGCGAGTCGATCGAGCAGGCGGTCGGTCATGCCGCACGCTCCTTGTCGTCGCCCTGCAGCATGTAGCGCCCCAGCTCCGTCTTGCTGGTGCGGCCTTGGCCGGGCAGCATGGCGACGAGCCTGCCAGTGTAGAGCACGCCGATGCGGTCGCTGAGGGCGAGGATCTCGTCTAGGTCGGTGGAGATCAGGAGGATGGCGCAGCCGGCGTCGCGGTAGCCCGCGAGCAGGTCGTGGACGAACTGCACGCCCCTGATGTCGATGCCGCGGCTGGGGTTGGAGATGACGATAGCTTCCAGCCGCTCGCTCCGCTCGGAGCCGAGCTCGCGCGCCAGGATCAGCTTCTGGATGTTGCCTCCGGAGAGGGAGGAGATAGGGGAGTCGAGGTCGGGGGCGCGGACGTCGAAGCGCTTGAACATGGAGCGGACGACCTGCCGCAGCCGCCTCCGTCGCAAGATACCTGCGGTGGATTCGCGCCTGTAGCACTGCGTCATGGCGTTCTCGAAGACGCTCGCCTGGGGGGCGCAGCCCCACTCCAGCCGGTCGGCCGGGACGTAGGCGAGGCCCAGCCTGCGCCGCCTAGCGGGCGAAGCGCGCGTGATGGCCGCCCCGTTGAGGACCACGCTGCCGGTGGTGGGCGTGATCAGCCCGCCGAGCACCTGCTCGAGCGCCTGCTGGCCGTTCCCTTCCACGCCGGCCAGGCCGAGGATCTCGCCCGCGTTGACGCTGAGCGTGATCCCGTCGAGTTCTGGCCGCCCCCGCTCGTCCCGGATGGTCAGCTCGCGCGTGACGAGCTTCTCGCCTCCCGGTTCAGCGCCGTAGCGCCGCTCGTGCACTGGCAGGCTCTCGCCCACCATGAGCTGCACGAGCTCCTCCTTGGTGGCCTCGGCGCGGTCGCGGTGCCCTACGACGCGGCCTTTGCGCATGACCGTGATCTCGTCCGCGATGGCGAGGACCTCCTCGAGCTTGTGGGCGATGAAGATGACGGTCCGGTTCTCGCGGATCAGGCGCCGGATGCCCTTGAAGAGCCTCTCGACCTCCTGGGGCGTGAGGACGGCGGTGGGCTCGTCGAGGATGAGGAGCTCGACGTCGCGCCGCAGCTCCTTCAGGATCTCGACGCGCTGCTGCTCGCCTACCGACAGGTCGTGGAGGCGCCGCCTGGGGTCGAGGGGCATGCCGTACTCCTCGGACAGCGCCCTCACCTCCTCCACGGCCCTGGCGATGTCGACCTGGCCGAGGCGGGTAGGCTCGTCGCCCAGGACTATGTTCTCCGCGACCGTGAGGGCCGGGAACAGCGTGAAGTGCTGATGCACCATGCCGATCCCGTGCGCGTGGGCGTCTCGCGGTTTACCGGGGGCGTAGGGCTTGCCATCGAAGCTCATGCTCCCGGCGTCCGGCGCCACCATCCCGCCGATGATCTTGGCGAGCGTGCTCTTGCCGGCGCCGTTCTCCCCGATGAACGCGTGTACTTTCCCCCGCTCGACGCTCAGGCTGACCCCCTGCAGGGCACGCAGGGTTCCGCCGTACGTCTTCGAGAGGCCTTCACACACCAGATACGGGGCCATGCCGAGGTCTCCTTGGGCGGGGTCGGGTGCGGGAGGGAGTGGCGCCCCTTTCGTCGGGAGCGCCACTCCCGCGACTACTCCTGCTGACTCAGTTGCCCAACTCCGCCTGGAGGAGGGCCGTCAGGTCGATCTCGCCGGAAACGATGGCGGCCATGACGGAAGCCAGCTCGTCACGGATCGAGCCGGGCACGAACTCCCTGTACAGGTCGTCGTCCGCTATCGAGATGGCGCCTTCCTTCACGCCGGCGATGTCGGTCGTGCCGTAGGCCAGGGTGCCGGCCAACGCCGCCTCGACGGCGCTGTGGATGGAGTTGTCGATGCGCTTGAGCACCGAGCCGAGGATGACGCCTGGCATGGAGGCGTTCTGGTTCGTGTTGACCGCGATGGCGTAGCGGCCGGTCTCCGAGGCCGCCTTGTGTACGCCCGGGTCGCCGCCGCCCGTGATCGACATGATGGCCGTGGTGCCGCGGTTGAACATGTTGAGGGCGAGGTCGCGGGCCCGGTTGGGGTTGTTCCAGTCGCCGACGGCCGCGAACAGCACCTCGATGCTCGGGTCGACGTAGTGCGCGCCGGCCGCGTAGCCCGGGTGGATCTTGTTGTCCATCTGCGGGTACGGCGTGCCGGCGAGCAGGCCCACCTTGGGGCTGGCGGAATCGCCGGACATGCTGAAGTTCTTGGAGAGGAGGCCGGCGAACACGCCGCCTACGAAGCCGAGCGCCTCGTCGGAGTACATCAGCGAGTAGACGTTGGGCAGCCCCTCGACGGCGGAGTCGAGCAGCACGTACTTCTGGTCGGGGAACATGGCCGACACCGACTGGAGGATCTGCGGCATCCCGTCGGTGAGGGTGATGATCAGCTCGTACGTCTGGGTGGCCACGAGGGCGGTCAGCCCAGACTCCCAGTCCGAGGCGGCGCCGCCCTCTACCACGCGGACCGTGACGTTCGGGAAGTCCTGGCGGACGCGCGTCACGCCGGCGGTGATCGGCGGCTCGAGCGGGTTGCCGCCCAAGGTGCCGGGGAAGAACACCGCTACGTCGAAGGTCTGCTGCGCGAGGCCGTAGCCAAGGCCAAGCGCCAACGCCATAGCGACTACGATCGACAAGCCACGCTTCTTCATTAAGGCTCTCCTTCTGTGGGGTTGCGTCATCGCTGGGTGGAGGGGTCCGAGTCGGGACTACGCTGATGGGTTCAGCTCGGCTAGGCGGCGGTACGGCTCCTTCAGGCGCTCGTAGAGCTCGAGGAAGAGTGGGTACGTCTGGTCGTAGACCGCCGTGTTCTTCGCGTCCGGTTCTATCACCTCCCGATCGTGGACCATGCGCTGAGCCACCTGGCTCAGCGGCTCGTCGCTTACGGCGGCGCGCGCGAGGATCGCGGCGCCGAGCACGCCTGAGTCGGTGACCGAGGGTACGTGGACGGGCTTCCCGAGGACGTCGGCCTTGATCCGGTTCCACGCGGCGGCGCGAGCCGTCCCCCCGCTGATCACCACGCGTTCGACGTCGCCGCCGATATCCGAGAGGACGCCGACGACCTGACGCAGGCCGAAGGCCACGC
The DNA here is from genome assembly GCA_023954415.1 of Trueperaceae bacterium. Taxonomy (NCBI): domain Bacteria; kingdom Thermotogati; phylum Deinococcota; class Deinococci; order Trueperales; family Trueperaceae; species Trueperaceae bacterium. Next base: position 32,155 of record JAMLIB010000002.1, on the reverse strand, counting down.
CCTCGAGGAGCGCCCGGCCGAGGTGCTCGGGGCCGTGCTCGGCGCTCACGCCGAAGAAGCAGCCGCGGGCGTCGGCGTCGTAGATGGGGGTCCGCTCGCCGCGGAAGTAGGGGAGGGCGATCAGGCCCTCGCTGCCCGGCCTCACGCGGGCGATGGCGGCGAGCACGGAGTCGTGGTCGGCGCGCGGACCGCCCAGCTTGGCGACCACCCAGTCGAGGAGGCCGCCGCTGTTCGACATGGCGCCGCCTATCACCCAGCCGGCGCCGAAGGGGCTGCGCATGCGGAAGACCCGGTGCCTCGGGTCGGTTAGGGGCGCCTCGGAGGCGAAAGCCACGCCCTCCGAGGTGCCGCCGATGTTGGAGAGCTGGCCTTGGCGGCTCAAGTTCACGCCGATCCAGTGCGCGAACGCGTCGACGGTGCCGCTCACCACTTGTGCCTCAGGGTGCAAGCCGAGGGCCTCGGCCACGGCGGGGCGCACCGTGCCGATGACGCGGCCGGTGCCCACCGTGCGAGCGGGGAAGCGGGTCCGTTCCAGGCCCAGGCGCTCCAAGCGGTCGTCGGTCCAGTTCGGCAGACCGTCGAGCGGCTCGATGGTCACGGCCGTGCCCGTCAGTCGGAAGGCGAGGTACTCGTAAGACTGCAGGAAGGCCGCGGTGCGCCTGAACACGTCCGGCTCGTTGTCCCTGATCCACAGCACGCGTGGCAAGGACTCGAACTCGATGTTCACGAAGCCGGCCCCCAGCGTCTCCGCCATCCGGGCGGCCTGCGCGACCGCGCGTCGGTCGGCCCACGTGATGGCAGGCCTGAGCGCGGCGCCGTCCGGGCCGACCGGCACCACGGTCGGCGACTGGCCCGCCACGGCGATGGCGCGGATGAGGCGCGTGTCGACGTTCTCGCGGAGCTGGCTCAGCACCAGCTCGAAGGCCTCCCACCAGCGCTCGGCCGGCTGCTCCGCCCACGCGGCGCGCGGCCGCTCGAGCGCGTACTCCACCTTGCCCGCCGCGACGAGGCGCCCTTCCGCGTCGAACGCCCCGGCCTTGAAGCCCGTGGTGCCGAGGTCGACGCCCAGGACGAGGTCGCCGGGTCCACCCGTGGGGCGTGGGCGTTCGGGCCGGCTCATGGACGCCGCCTCCCGGGGCGTGGGTCGGGTGCCGGCGCGGCCGCCGCGCCGGGGGCGCCGCGCGCCGGCACGCCTGGTGCGCCGTCCTGCGCGCCGATCCTGACGGGCTTGGTGGCCTGGAACACCACGACGCCGAGGCTCGTTAGCGCGATGCCGGCCCACATGAGCAGGTTGACGTACTCCCCCAGGAACCAGGCTCCGCCCAGCGCTGTGAGGAGGGGAGTGAGGCCGTTCAGGACGAAGACGGTGGCGGCCGGCAGGAGCTTGATGGCCGTGAACATGGCGAACGCGGCGATCACGCCACCGCAGATGCCGCTCATGACGAGCGAGGCGAGGCTCTCCCAGCCGATAGCCTGATACACGCCAAGCTGGCCGGCCGCGACGAGGAAGCCCAGGCTGAGGCTGACTGACGTGCCGTAGTGCACGGTCATGCCGGTGGCGCGCTCGACGCCTTGCATCTGGCCGCGGCGCCAGATGACGCCGGAGAGGCCCCAGGCCACCGCCGGCACCAGCGCCAAGAGCAGGGCCGTGAACCAGGCGTCGGACACGGGGGTACCCCTGCTCTGCCCGACGGCGAGCACGCATAGGCCGGCGAACGTCACGGCGATGCCGAGGACGCCCCGGGGCAGGACGCGTTCGCCGAGGAGGAGCCAGCCGAAGAGGGCGCCCCAGAGGAGCTGGGTCTGGAGGACGGGCACGGCGATGTTCACGCCGCCGATACTCAGCGAGAAGAAGAACGCGAAGGTGCCGATGACCGAGATGGCGCCGCTGAGGGCGAAGGGGACCAGCTTGGCGCCTTGGAAGGCGCTCCGACCTGGTACGAGCTGGCGGTAGCGTCCCGCGCGGCTCAGCAGCGCCAGCCCGAGCAGGAAGCTCGGGAGGTCGCGTAGCAGGGGGCCGGCGACGGGGTTGCCCAAGGCGACGCCCGCGCGGCCGAACAGGTTCGAGCCGGTGTAGCCGACTACCGCCGCAAGCGCCCACAGCTCCCCCGCGAACGTGGCGGAGCGTCTGGCGAGGGCCTGGGTGGTCGCTCTGAGCATCGGCTACTCGGTCACTACCGCGACCCGAGCTCCTTGGCTGCCTGCGCGACGGTGGCGCCGTCGTGGATGATGCGGGCGAGGGCGCGCACCACGCCCCCGGCGTTCTCGTGCTGCCAGACGTTGCGGCCGACGGCCACGCCGCTCGCGCCGCCCTGGAGGGAGTCGTGGACCATCGTGAGGAGGTCCACCAACTCGCCCTTCCTGTTCCCGCCGAGCACGACCACGGGGGCGAAGACGCCGGCGGTGAGGGCCTTGAACGACTCCACGTCGCCCGTGTAGGTGGTCTTGATGATGTCTGCGCCGAGTTCGACGCCGATGCGGCTGGCGAGAGTGATGTTCTCCGGCGTGTGCAGGCTCGGGTTGAAGCCGCCCGGCATCATCTCGGCGAGCAGCGGCATGTTCCAGGCCGTGCACTGGCTGGCGATCCGGCCGAGGTTGTGCAGGGTCTCGCCCCGGCCCTCGCCGGGGAAGCCCATGGCCGCCACGGCGTCCGCGGCGACGCGCAGCCCGTCCTCGATGGTGTAGCGCTGCTCGAAGGTGGAGCCCTGGTCGAGCATGGAGCCGGAGCCGTCGAGGCGCAGGATGAGGCCCATGCCGCCGAGGCGGTCCGTGTAGGTCGTCGCTATGCCCAGGGTGGTAAGGACGGCGTCTGCTCCGGCCTCGCGCACTTCGTCGAGGATCCTCCCAGGGTCTGCCGCCTGGGGGAGGACGTTCATGTATGACCCGTGGTCCATGGCCACGATCAGCGTGCGGCCGTCCTCACGGAAGACCCTCTGGAGCCTGCGGACCTTGGTGCTGCTGACGTGCATGTTCGCTCTCCTGACTCTCTAGCTTCGCCCGGTTGCGGGCTCTCTGCGCTCGTCGCGCAGGCGGTGGTCGGGGCCTCGGCGCCGGTCGGGTGGCGCGCGGTGGTGGGTCCGTCCCTCATGGGGCGGCTGGACGGGCGACGGCCTTCACGCCTCCAGACTCATGCCTCTGGGTTCACGCCTCTAGGTTCACGCCTCCAAGTTCACGATGACGCGCTGCGTGGCGCCCGTCGGCACCCCGTGCTCGAGCTCGTCCGGTAGCTCCTCCAGGGCGATCTGGCGCGAGACGAGGTGCTCGAGCCGCCCTTGGAGCTGGGGCAGGAGCTCGGCGGCCGTGCGGACGTCGTTCCTGGTGCGCGATTCCGTGCCGTCGATGCGGATCTCGTTGTAGTGGATGCGGTTCCAGTCGACCTGGATCTTGGCGGCCGGGTGGGTGGACGCGTACAGGACCACGGTGGAGTACTTGCCCGCCATCTCGATGGCCTGCTCGGCGGCTGCGCCCACACCGGCGGTCACGAAGACGGCGTTGGTGCCGCGCCCGGCGGACAGCGCCCTAGCGGCGGCGATGGGGTCGTCCTTGGTCGGGTTCACGGTGACGTCCGCTCCGAGGCGGTCGCGCACGAACGCGAGGCGCTCCTCGTCGGGGTCGCTGACCAGCACCTTGCAGCCGTAGAGCTTGGCCAGGACCACGTGGAGCGAGCCCATCGTGCCGGCGCCGATCACCGCTACCGTGTCGCCGAGGCCGACGGTCGTCTTGCTGAAGCTGTGGATCACGCAGCCGAGGGGCTCCGAGAGCGCGATGATGTGGTGCGGGACGGTGGGGTCGACCTTGAAGACCTTGGCGGGGTCGACGGAGATGTACTCGCCGAAGCCGCCGCCGATGACGTTGAGGCCGTCCCACTTGAGGCCCTCGCTGTAGAGCCGAACGCACTGGTTGTCCTGGCCGCGCACGCAGTAGTAGCAATGGCCGCAGCGGTAGACCAGGTCGAGGGCGACGCGGTCGCCCGGCTCGAAGCCCGTGTCCGCCGGCGCGGCCTCGACGGTCGCGGCGACCTCGTGCCCAGCGATAGACGGCATGGGGACGTGCTTCTGGGCGCCGCTGTAGATGCGCCGCTCGAACGTGCAGATCCCGGTGCGCGTCACCTTCACGAGGACCTTGCCCGGTTCCGCGGTGGGCCGCGCCACTTCCGTCACTGCGATGTCGCGCACCCCGCGGAACACGGCGGCGCGCATCGAACCTGCGCTACTCATGGCTGCTCTCCTTACGCGGGGTCTTGGCCCCGCTCTTCTTCCCGGTGTTCTTGGCGTTCTTGGCCGTCTTCTTGGTGCTGGCCGCCACGGTCAGGGTCTTGGCCGAGGACCTGGTGGGGGGCGGGGCCGAGGGGCCGTCACCTGACCGGCCCCTGCCGAGGCCCGGGTGCTTGAGGCCCAGGCCGAGGCGGTCGCGGGACTTGCCCACCTTCTGCAGGAGGATCTGGTTGTAGCGGTGGAAGGCCGCATCGAAGCGCTCGGAATCAGAGGCGATAAGCTCGATGAACAGGGCGTCCACGACGTAGAGCTGCGCTATCCGGCCACCCAGGCTGCCGTCGGGTATCAGGTGGCGCGACACGGCGGTCGAGAGGACGACGTCGGACACGTCCACGATGCTCGAGTCGGTGAAGTTCGTGAGGGCGACGGTGGTAGCGCCTTGCTCGCGGGCCATGGCCACGCACTCCACCACGCTCTGCGTCTCGCCGGAGTAGGAGACGCCGATGGCGACGTCGCCCGGACCGAGGCCCGTGGCCGAGATCGCCTGCATGTAGCTGTTCTCGTACACGGAGGCGTAGATGCCGAGGCGCTTGAGCTTCTCGACGAGGTCCATCCCGACGAGGTAGGAGGTGCTGGCCCCGTAGACGTCGACGTGGCCTGCCTCGGCGATCAGGCGCGCCACCCGCTGCAGCTCCGGTATGTCGAGGGCTGCGGCGGTCTCGTTCAGGCCGAGGACCGTGTTCTCGAGGAGTTCCGCCGCGTTCCCGCGGCTGGACCCCTGGCGCGCGGTGAGGTTGGGGATGAGGGTGCCGACCTCGAGCGCGAGGGCGAGCTTCATCTCCCTCACGCCCTCGAACCCGATGTCCTTCGCGAGGCGCACGACGGTGCCGACGCTCGTCCGGCAGCGCGCCGCGATCTCGTGGATGGAGGCCTGCATGGCGTCGTTCGGGTTCTTCAGGATGTACTCCGCGACGACCTGCTGGGCTGGAGACAGCCGCGAGAAGTGCTGACGTAGCCGTTGCAGACAGTGGCGCGAAGGCCGCTCGCTTGTCATTTGAGGGGAGTGTAGGGGCTAGCGGGTCGGGTGTCAATACATTGTTCAGCAGTTTGAGAAGAAAGTTCCGGCCATTCGCCGTGGGCGGCCTACGCTGGGCCTAGCGCTCGTTCCCTGGGCCGCTCTCATGAGTCTCGTCTGAAGTGCCCCTCGCCTTGTATATTCGGTCATGCGCAACCAGAGCACCCGGCCAGCGGCTCGCCGGAGGCGGGCCTCGTTCGTAGTCCTCGCGGCGGTCATGCCGCTCACGCTCCTGCTCGCCTGCGGCCCGAGCAAGCTGGAGAAGGAGCTCACCGAGCAGAACGCGACCTTGTCCGGCCGCGTCACGAGTCTCCAGGGCGAGCTGAGCCAGGCGACGAGCGCGAAGGAGGCCGTCGAGGCGAGCCTCGCGGAGGCGCTCGACACGCTCGCGCGCGCCGAGGCCGACCGCGACACGGCGGCCGCGAACGTGACCGACCTCCAGGACCGGGTTACCGGCCTCGAGGCGAGGTTGGGCGAGGCCCAGGGTCGGGTCGACGCCGCCCTGGCCCAGGTGGCCTCGGTCAACGCCCAGCTTGGTCAGGCCAACGCCGAGAGGGACCAGGCCGGGGCCGACCTCGCCGCGGCCAACGCCGAGCGTGACGCCGTCAATGCCCAGTTGAACGAGGCCATCGCGGGGCGCGCCCAGGCGACGGCCCAGTTGGAGGAGGCTCGAGCCCAGTCCGAGGCGGCTCAGGCGCGGCTCGAAGCGCTCGAGTCCGGCCAGGGCGCGGCCGCGGGCGACGCGGCCGGGGCGGTGGCCGCGGCGCCAGTGGCTTTCCTACAGGCTGCTCGCGATGAGGCCTCGGCCGCGATGGCGGAGGTCGCCGACCTACGTGCCGCGCTCGACCACGAACGGGGCGACCTTGCCGACCTGCGCGTCCTGAGCGACGCGGCCGATCGCGAGATCGCCGAACTGCGGGTCGCCAGGGACGACCTAACGCGCCAGCTCACGGCGGTCATGGAAGAACGCGATGCGATCGTGGTCGAGCTCGAAGGCGCTCGCACCGCGGCGTCCGAGGCGAGGGCGGCGGCCGAGGCGGCGAGCACCGCCTCTGCAGCGGGTGCCTCTGGAGTGGGTGCCTCAGGGGAGGGGGACGCTTCCGCCGAGGAGGCGAGGATGAGCCTGGACATCGTCATGCAGCAGCGTGACGAGGTCGTGACCGCCCTCACCGCGACGCAGGCGGACCTCGCTGCGGCCGTGAGCGAGCGCGACGAGGTCGCGACGGCCCTGAGTGCGACGCAGGCGAACCTCGCCGCCTCAGTCGCCGAGCGTGACGAGGTCGCTACCGCCCTCAGCGCTGCACAGGCCGATCTTGCCGCCACCGTGAGCGAACGCGACGGGCTCGCCGCCCAGGCAGCCGAGCTCGCTTCCGAGCGTGATGGGCTCGCGGCCGAGCGCGACGAGGCCGCCAGTCAGCGCGATCAGCTCGCTGCCCAGCGCGACGGGCTGGTGGCCGAGCGCGACGAGGCCGTCGAGGAGCTGGGGCGCCTGCGCGCCACGGTGGACGCGTCGCAAGCGCTGCGCTCCGATCTTCAGCAGCGCCTGGGAGCGACCTCGCTGGACCTCGACAGCGCCAGGGCGCGCGCCGCCGACCTCACGCGCGAGCTCGAGTCGCTGTCAGACGAGAGGACCCAGCTCGAGCAGGTGAGCGAGGAGCGCCAGGCGGAGCTCGCGCGGATCCGCTCCGAGCTTCAGGAGGCCCAGCAGCAGGTGGCCACGCTGACGGGCGCGCGCGGCATCTACACCGTGCAGCCGCTCGACTCGCTCTCGTCGATCGCCACGTTCTTCTACCGCCAGGGCTCGCAGTGGCCGCGCGTGCTGGAGGCGAACGCCCACCTCATCGACGACCCCAACCTGATCTTCCCGGGGATGGTGCTCATCGTTCCGCAGCTGTAGTCGGTCGTAGCCAAGGTTCGGACGGCGGCGGATGGCTCGCCCAGGGATCGGGTCGACGCGGCCATCGACGCCGTGCGGGCCGGCGGCAGCACCAACCTCTTCGGCGGCTGGGCCGAGGGCCTCTCGCAGGTGATGGCTTGCGCAGAGCCGGGCGTCGTCGGCCGGGTCGTGCTCCTGAGCGACGGCCAAGCGAACTGCGGGGTCACCGACCGCGGTCTTATCGCGCAGGACGTCACTCGAGCGGCCTCACACGGGGTTACCACGACGACGATGGGGCTCGGTGTCCACTACGACGAGGACCTCCTGCGCGGTATGGCCGACGCCGGCAGGGGCAACTACGTCTTCCTCGCCAACGAGACCGACATGGCGCGCGCGTTCGAGGTGGAGGTGGCCGGCTTGAGCTCGTTGCGTGGCCGCGACGTCCGGCTCGCCGCCGAGCCCCGGACTGCTGCCCTCTTGGCCCATGCCGACGCGGCCGCGGCCCGGACCGCCGGTTTGGGGACGGATGACAGGGGCATCGCCCTCTCCGACCTGCTCGCCGGCATGCCGGGCGACTACCTCGTGAGCCTCGAGCTCGAGCCCGGTCACGCGGATCTGAGGCTGAAGCTGTACTGGGACGACGTCGTGACCGGCGCGCCCGACGAGGAGAGCTACCCGATCGACCTCCCGTGGTTCTCGCCCGCTGCCTGGGAGGCCGCGTCTACGGACGAACGCGTCGCCCAGGCTAGGGTGCTGGTAGAGCTGGCCGGCGTCAAGCGCAAACTGGCGCAAGCCGCGGCGAGTGAGGACGAGCAGGCGGCGAGGCAGTGGCTCGGCCGGCTCGACGCGCTGATCTGCACGTTGCCGGCAGGCGAGGAGCGTTCCCGCGAGGAGGCGGAGTTCGGGCAGATGGAGGGGTACGTCCGGCAACGCGCCTTCAGCCCCGCGGCGCGCTACTCGGACGTGAAGTCACGCGACCGTTACCACGGCTCGAACGACAGGAAGCGGTCGGCCATGGTGGCCGCGGAACGCGTCCTGACCGAGCGGAAGAGGGCCCTCGGCGAGCGAGGAAGGAACGTCATCTGGGAGTTCGGGGAGGAGGAGACGCGAGAGCGGGAGCGGCGAGAACTGGAGGCGCGGATCGCGCAGGCCCTTGCTACCCCCGTCGTCCTCTACGAGGCCGCCTCGCCGGCGGGCCGCGTCCAGGTCGTGAAGGGCGACATCACGAAGCAAGCGGTGGACGCCGTCGTCAACTCCTCGAACCGCGCCCTGATGGGTGCCGCCGGTGTCGACGGCGCGCTCGCCCGTGCGGGCGGTCCGCGGCACGTGGCGGCCATGCGCGCGATCGGGGGCGTCGACTTCGGGCAGGCGGTCTTCACACCCGCCTTCGGCATCCCCGCGACCTACGTCATCCACACGGCGGCGCAGCCGTGGCGTGGGGGCGTCCGTGAGCGTGAGGTCCTGCGCCAGCGCCACGAGGCCGCGTTCGCCCTAGCCGCCCAGCTGGGTGCGAGGTCCGTGGCGGTGCCGGCGATCGGCACCGGCCGATGCGCGTTCCCGCCAGAGATCGCCGCGCCGATCGCGGCGGGGGTCGCCAAGAGCTGGCTCCAGCGGGGCACGTTCGACCTGATCAGGTTCGTGGTGTTCGACGACGTCACAGGGAAGGCGTTCGCGGAGGCCGTCGAGAGCTGGTAAGGACGCCGGCGGCGTAACCGCCGGTAACCGTACTCCGGGTAGAATGCATTACGCTCATGGTCACAGACCATGGGCATAATTGCCCGGCGGCGTGTGAGAGGAAAGCGGCTATGCGCACAGTCTCGAAGTCGGAGCTGAAGCCGAAGGTTCTCGAGTACCTTCGCGAAGTCGAGGCGACGGGAGAGCCCCTCTTGGTGACGGACCGGGGTCGCCCGGTGATCAGGATCGAGCCCTACGGCGATGATGACGACGCGCTTCGGCTTCTCCGGGGAGTCGTACTCCGGTACGACGGCCCGACGGAGCCGGTGGGAGAGGATGACTGGGAAGCGCTTCGGTGATCTTGCTCGACACGCACGCTTGGCTCTGGTGGCTGAGCGATCCTGGTCGGCTCAGCCGAGCCGCGGCGGAGCGGATCGAGCTTGCCAGACGTGATGGCCGCATCGTCGTGTCCGCCATCAGCGTGTGGGAAGCGGCGCTGCTGGTCAAGAAAGGCCGGCTGGAACTCACGGTCGACATGACCACGCTCGTTCGCGGCTGCCTTGCGCTCTCCTTCTTGCGCTTCGAGGCCATCGACCCGGCGATCGCCTTGGGCGCCGTCGAACTGTCGCCCTTCCATCCGGATCCCGCTGACCGGATGATCGTCGCGACGGCTCTTCGGCTGGGCGTGCCGCTCGTCACCAAGGATGCGCGCATCCGAGCGAGCGGGTCGGTAGAAGCTATCTGGTAAACGGACGGTCGCCGTGCGTGCCTGCGCGGCCGCGATCCTCATCCTGGGAAGGTCAGACCGTTCAGGGTCTACTCTTACCCATGCCCGCCGAAACGATCTTCACCGTCGGCCACTCCACGCACCCGATCGAGGTGTTCATCGGCATGCTCACCGCCCACGGCGTCGAGCGGCTCGTGGACGTGCGCACGGTGCCGAGGTCGCGCCACAACCCGCAGTTCGGCCAGGACGAGTTGCCGGCCAGCCTCGCGGCCGCCGGCATCTCGTACCGGTGGGCGAAGGAGCTGGGCGGGCTGCGCCACGCCCACAAGGACAGCGTCAACCTGGGTTGGCGGAACGCGTCCTTCCGCGGCTACGCCGACTACATGCAGACGCCGGAGTTCGCCCAGGCGGTGGAGGCGCTGGTGAAGGAAGGCGAGGGCGACGACCTCGCCATCATGTGCGCCGAGGCCGTGCCGTGGCGGTGCCACCGCTCGCTCATCGGCGACGCGCTGCTCGTGCGCGGGGTGCGCGTGCTCGACATCATGTCCGCTGACAAGTCCACGCCACACTCATTGACGAAGTTCGCGGTCGTGGAGGGGTCGAGGGTCACGTACCCGGCTCCAGCAGGCTCGCAAGCCACCGGCCAATCCTGATAACATCACTCGGGAATAAGGCCGCTGCTCGGTACACGCGGGCACGAGCCGAGACGTTCACGGCGTTGGCGCGAAGTCCATAGGCAGCCGCCCGAACCGCATGCGGTTGCCACGACCACCAGACGATCATGGCGGACAATCGCTCGCGCCACCGATAGGAGACCAAACGTGACCACGCGCCAACCCCGGACCTGGTCCGGTCCGAACCGCACCGGGCAGACGCAGGTGAACTTCATCGAGAACGTCGGCCGGCGTGTCGTGAGAGTGAGCCGCGTAGAGCAGATCACCCCGCGCTACCGGCGCGTCTTCCTGGCCGGCCCCGACCTGGACGCCGGCTTCCCGTACGTGCGCCTCGCCCCGACGGACCACGTGAAGGTCCTCTTCCCGCAGCCGTCCGGCGAGGTCGTCATGCCGCAGCGGACGAAGGAGGGCTGGGTGAGCCCGGAAGGCGCGGCCGAGCCCGTCTTCCGCGACTACACGGTGAGGGGCTGGCTGCCGGAGACGGGGGAGCTGGTCATCGACTTCGTCGTGCACGGTCGCGGGGTCGGTTCCGCCTGGGCGGCGGCGGCCAAGCCGGGCGACCAGCTCGGCGTCATGGGCCCCCGCGGCAACATCGTCTTCCCGGAGAACTACTCCTTCTACCTGATGGCCGGCGACGAGTCGGCGCTGCCGGCCATGGGCCGGTTCGCCGAGGAGCTGCCGGAGACGGCCTCCGCGCGGGTAGTGGTGGAGGTGGCCGACGCCGCGGAGCGCCAGAAGCTCACGGACCGCCCCGACGTCGAGGTCACGTGGGTGCTGCGAGATCACGCCGGGGCTGGTGGCCTCGAGCGCGCCGTCCGCCAAGTGCTCCCGCCCGACGGCGACGACTGGTTCGTCTTCGCCGCCGGCGAGGCTGGGGCCCTCCGGCCGATCCGCGACTACTTCCGCCGCGAGCTCGGGCTGTCTAAAGAGCGGGTCGTGGTCGACGGTTACTGGAAGCGTGGCATCGCCAACCTCGACCATCACGCGATAGACCTCGACGCGGACTAGGAGGCGGGCGCCTCGCGGCGGCCTCTGGACCGCGTTGCTGCGCGTCAGCATGTACGCCACGCTGGCGGCGCTGGACGCGGGCCAACCCGGTTCGGCCCCCGCCCTCTACCAGGGCGCTCTCGGCAACTACCGCGACCGCGGGCCTAGCCCTCCCTAGCCGCGCCGAGCACGGCCCTGCGCAACTCCCCCTCGTCCGCGTTCACGCGCAGCCGCCGGAACGACGTGACGAGCGAGCTGACGTCACGCGCCAACAGCTCATGCGCCGTGCGCCCGTTGCGGAGCTCCAGCATCTGCGGCACGTCGATCAGGACGACCTTCTCCCGGTGCCAGAGGAGGTTGTAGGTCGAGAAGTCGCCGTGCACGAGGCCGAACTCCGCGAGGCGGACGAGGATGGCGGCGCTCTGGGCGTACGCCGACTCCGCCTCGGCTCCGGCCAACCGGACGTCCGAGAGGCGCGGCGCCGGCACGTCGCCCTCACCAATGAACTGCATGAGCACGACCGCGCCGGCCGCGCTGATCGCCGTCGCCTCCGGCCCGACCGCGGGCCGCGGTACGGGCAGCCCCGCCCTATGGAGCTGCCAGAGGTACATGTACTCCCTGCCGACCCAGAAGGCGGCCCTGGCTGCCTGACCCGCTCGCGTGCGGTGCTTCATGGCCCTGGCGATGCGCGCGTCCGGGATGGTGATCCCGGCCCAGTAGGCCGAGTCGTCGCGGAACGTGCGCGCGTCGATGTCGGCGTACACCTTGGCGGCGAACAGCTCGTCGCCGCGGCCAACCAGGTAGACGGTCGCCTCCTTGCCGCCCTTCACCTGGCCGATCAGCCTGTCGAAGTAGCCGCGCGCGTAGAGCCGCTGCATGTCCGCGTCCGCGAACTCCGTCTCCGTGTCCGCGGCTTGCCTGGCGGCCTCAGGCAACACCAGGTCCGCCGCCCTGCGCTTGGCGCTCGGCTTCCTGCGGTCGCGCTTCGGCCGCCCCGGTTCGAACGTGCTCTCCGTGATGCCGCTCCTGAAACCGTGGGACTGGGCGTCGTCGGCCCACTCCTCCAGCTTCCCTGACAAGTCGTTACGAGACAAACTCTTCCTCCGAGGATGGGTGCCCGGTCGGGCCGTGTGGGGACGGGCACCTCGAGGGTGCGACGGGTGTCGTCGGTGGGAGGCTCGAGCCGGACTCCGGCGGCCGGCCGCCGCGAGCCAAGCGTGGCAGGTCACACGCGGCAGGCCGAGCGTCGTCGGTCAAGCTCTGCAAGCCAAGCTCTGCAAGCCAAGCTGCCAGGTCCCTCGCTCGTTGGGGGTTCGGTCCGGTGCCCTACAGCTGCACGCCCGGCAAGCGGCGTTCACGGCCCCGCCGTTGACTTGCGATCACGAAGACTTCGTCATGAGCCATGTAACACCGCCTTCCGTCGCCACTGATCGCTCTGGCGCCGCGCTTGACATGGCGTCGGGCTCGCAAGAGCGCACTTCGGGCTACGGGGCGAGTATGTGCCGGGCGGGGGTGGCTGTCAAGTGTCCTCGCGCCGGCCTCGTCGGGGAGCCGACGACGTCGCGGGCGGGCGGCCGAGGTCGGCTGACCGAGCCCGGCGGCAGCGGCCGTGAACCCTAGCGTGGCCGGCGACCGCGGCTGCGGGTTCGACCATGACCGTCCAGTCGGTGTATCGCCCTCGATCACACCTTGTGCAAACGGGTTTGCAAAGCCCTTAGGATAAGCCGTGCTTCGCTCCGTCCCGACTCTCCGGACGTCCCGCGCCCACGGCGTCGGCCTCGACGCCATGAGCAACGCCACGAGCGCGGCGGCCACGCCCCAGCCGGTCCTGACCTGATGCGCCGCACGCTAGAGCGGGCGCGAGCGCGCCTGTTCCTCACGGCGTTAGTCCGCTGCTCCGGTTGGGCCCTCGCGGGCGCGGCGCTGGTCGGGGCGGGTCTGGTCGCGGCTACCAGGCTCGGCGTCTTGCCGCTCCCCGCCGACGGGTGGTGGCTTGGCCTGCCGACGGTGGCCGCGGCGGTCGGTGCCGCCCTCCTCGTCGCCGTCGGCGTCGCCGCGGCGGCGCTGCGCCTCACGCTCGGCCTGGCCGGCGCGGCGCGCGCCGTTGAACGCCACTTCGGCCTCTCCGAGCGGCTCAGCACGAGCTTGGAACTAGGCGAGCGGCGCGACGCCGTCGCCGAGGCACTGCGCGCGGACGCTGACGCCCATGCGAGCGCCCTGACGTTGCGCGGCTTCGCCCCTCCACGGCTCTCCAGGCGGCAAGGGGCGGCGCTGCTCGCCGGGTCGGCGCTGCTCGCGATTGCCCTCCTCGCCCCCCTGCCTTCGGGGGCCCCGGGGGTCGATGCGGTGATCGGCGGCGAGCCGGCCGCTGGCGTCGCCGCTGATCACGGCGCCGACCTGGCGCGCGTCAGGATCGACGACCTGCTCATGACCGTGGCGGGGGAGGCCGGCGCGAGCGCTCGGGAAGCGCGGTCAGACGAGAGCGCCGGCCCCCGAGACGGCGGAACGGCAGGAAACACGGGGGTGACAGGCGCGGAGCGCCAGACGGGCGTCGCGAGCCTACCTGCGACGGCGGCCCCGGCGAACGCCGTCGAGCGTCAGCGCGACGACGTGAGCGACGCGTTGCGGGCCGTGGCCGAGGCGGCAGGACGCCAACAGGCCCCACCCGTCGGCACCGAGCCGGCGGCGCCGTCGCTCCGCAACGACGGGAGCACGAACCCCACCTACGGCGCCGCCTCCACCCGCGATCAGGAGCTGCGGGATTACGCGCGCCGCCGCGAGTCTGCCGCAGCCCCGGGAGGTGGCGGTGGTGAGCCGGTCGCCCTCGCGGACGCTGCCGTCGCCGGCGACGCCACTGCCGGCTACGAGGGCGGTGGGGGAGAGGGGTTGCCCGGCGCGCCCCAACGCACGAGCGAGCTGGACATCCCCGACGTGACCGACCCCTCCGGGAGGCGCGTGCGCGTGGAGCGGCTACCCGACGCGCCCGACCTGGCCGGCCTCGACCGGACCGCCGCGTGGGTCGAGTTCGTCGCCGCTGACGAGCCGCGCGTGTCGCGCCCCCCGTCCTACCCCGACGACCTCGACCTCCTGCGCCGCTACCGCTCGCTCGCGGGGGCCGTGGGCCAGTGACCTTCCTCGCCCCGGCCTGGTTCGCGCTCCTGCTGCTCGCCGGGCCGATCGTGCTCCTACACATGCGGCGCAAGAAGCGCGTGATCGTGTCGAGCCTGCTCCTGTGGGAGGGCGTGGCCGCCACGCCGCGGCCCAGCCACGCCTTGCGACCACCGCCGCTCACCGCCGCGCTCGTCTTACAGCTCGTAGCGCTCGTGCTGGCGACCGCCGCGCTGACCAGGCCGGCGCTCGGGGTCGCCGGCGCGGACCACCTCGTCGTGCTGCTCGACGCCGGCGCCACGCAGGACCAGGCGCGCTTCGCCGCCTCGCTCGAACAGGTGCGGCGCCTGGTCGTGGCGACCGGAGCTAGCGAGCGTGCGGTCTGGTCGCTGGTCCTCGTCACCGGGCGCCCGACGCCGCTGGCGGTGCGGTGGCCGGCCTCGCGCACGTCGTTGGCGGACCTCGGCCCCGGCCTCGTCAGCGGCGGCGGCACCGCCGACTGGCGCGAGGCCGCGCTGCTGGCCCGGCGCATCGTGACGGGCGAGGGGCTCACGCTTACGAGCGCCGGGGCTGGGGCCTCGGGCGAGGTGGCCAACGAGATGGCTGTCGGTGTCGGGCCTGGTGTCGGGTCCGGCGTCGGGTCCGGCGCCGTGCGCGTCGTCCTGGTCGGCCCGACGGTCGCGGGCGCGGCCGAGGCGCTGGCGGTCCTGCCCGACGCGGAGGTTCTGCCGGTTCCGGGCGGTCCGTCGGCGGCGCTCGCCTCGGCCTCGCTCACGCCCGGCGCCGCGCCCGGCCAGTGGCGCGTCGCGGGCGAGGTCGTCGGGCGGGCCGACGGGTCCGGCGCGGTCGATGCCGGGGCGGTCGACGTAGGCGCGGCCGACGCCGGCGGGGCCGCCGCTGCGACCGCGCTTGAGCTGGCGTGGTCGGCGGGCCAGGGCGCCCTCGGGCGGGTCGGCACGGTGGCCGTGGCGCTGGAGCCGGGAACCGCGGGCGAGCTCCGCGGCGCGTTCGACCTCCTCCTCGACCTCCCCACCGACCTCGGCCTCGGCCCCGAAGCCACGGTGGGGACCTTACAACTCTCGGTGGGCGCGAGCGTGGCCGCGTTCGTGGCTCACGCTCGGCCGGTGGCCGTGCGGGTCCTCTACCTCGGGCCGGGCAACGCCGCGCTCTCGAGGGCGCTGCGCGCCCTGGCATACGTCGAGCTCGAGGAGCTGCCTGTCACGGCGGGCCTGCCGCGAGACGCTGCGGAGTTCGACCTCGTGGTCCTCGACCGCGTCGTCGTGCCGGCGGTGCCGCGGACCAGCACGTGGTGGCTCGCGTCCGCGCGCACGGAGTCGGAGCCGGCGCCGGAGCGTGTGAGCGGTCCGGCGCCGGGCGACGTGATAGCTGGACCGTGGGTCGAGGAGCCGTTCGTGGCGGCGACCGACTGGCGCGCCACGTCGTTCGGCGCGGTGTGGGGCTCGCAGGCCCTGCCGGGCGCCACTGTGCTCGTGGCCGGCTCTCACGGACCCCTGCTCCAGCTGCGGCGGGGCGAGAGCGGGCTGGAGCTTCGCACCGCGTTCGACCTGAGCGCGAGCGACTGGCCGGAGGCCGACGGCTTCCCCCTCTTCGTGCGCGGTCTGCTGGAGCTCGTCGAGCCTAACGCCGGGCGCCTGGTGGAGCGGCCGTGCCTCGTCGGCTCGGCGTGCGCCCTGCCGGCCGGGACGCTCGCCGTGACCGATCCGCGAGGTCACGGCGTGCCGCTCGGCACGACCCTCTACGGTTCCGAGCGCCTGGCGAGCGCCGACTTCGTGCCCGCCATGGCCGGCAGCTACCGGCTCATGGACGCGCGCGGCGCCG
Source organism: Trueperaceae bacterium (assembly GCA_023954415.1). Taxonomy (NCBI): domain Bacteria; kingdom Thermotogati; phylum Deinococcota; class Deinococci; order Trueperales; family Trueperaceae; species Trueperaceae bacterium. The sequence goes on along the minus strand of JAMLIB010000002.1, from coordinate 15,981 downwards.
CGCGGCCCCTCGCCGTCGCCGCGCTCGCCGATCGCCTACCGGCCTTGGCCGGTGCGGACGGGAGCGCGGCGCCTGGTCGGGCCCCTCCATCCCAGGTCCCGCTGCGCCGGATCCTGGTGGCCGCGCTGTTCGTCGTCCTTGTGGCGGAGGCGGTCGTCTGGTGGCGGTCGTCGGCACGGGCCGGCGACCGTGAGGGGCTGGCGGCGCGCCGGCTGGCGCGGCTCGGTGCCCTCGCCCCCCGTCTCCTGGTGCTCGCCCTCGTGGCGCTCGCCATGACAGACGCGCGCCTCCCCCTGCCCACCCGCGGCGGCCTGCTCGTGGTCACGGGACCGCGGCAGGCGCTGGAGCCCTCAGCGGAGCTGGCGTTGGAGCCCCCGGCCGAACCGACGAGGTCCGACCTCGAGCAGGACCTCGACATGGCGTCCGCGGCGGCCCCGCCCGGCATGCCCGCGCGCCTCCTGATTGCCGGCGACGGGCTCGAGACCCGCGGCGATCTCACCCGCGCCGCCGCGCGCATAGAGGCGCGCGGCCTCACGCTCGACGCGCGGGTGGACGTCGGTCGCGACGGCCCCGCAGGCGCCGCTGATGGCGCTACTGACGGTGCCGCGGGGGCCTCTGCCGCCCCCGACGCCGTGCTCCGCCGCGTCGTCGCGCCCGCGGCCGTCATGCTCGGCGACCGCTTCGAGCTGCAGGCCGTGGTCCACGTGAGCAGCGCGGCGGCGGCGGGCGTGACGACCTACCGTGGAGGCGAGGCGCTCGACGAGCGCGAGGTCGTGCTGGGAGCGGGCGACAACCTGGTGGCGGTCGAGGTCGTGGCGCTCGAGCCCGGCGACGAGCGCTACGCGGTCGTCGTGGCGCTGCCGGGCGACGGCGAGGGTCGCAACGACGTGGGCGTCGCGAACGTGAGCGTGGCTCGCGCCCCGCGGGTACTCCTCGTCGGCGAGGACGACGCCTGGCTGCGCGTCTTCGCGGCCGCCCTCGAGGCGCAGGGGGTGGAGGTCGTGTCGAGCGCCCCGGGGGAGCTGCCGGCGAGCCCCGGCGCTCTGGCGGCTTTCAGCGCCGCGGCGCTCATGAACGTGCCCGCGATCGCCCTCACGAGCGGGCAGCAGCTCGCCCTCGAGGCGGCGGTGTTCGACCTCGGCTTGCCCCTCCTGATGCTCGGCGGCGAGAGCGCGTTCGGCCCGGGCGGCTACTACGAGACGCCCCTCGAGCGCCTCTCGCCCACGTCCAGCCTCGTGCCGCGCGAGGCGCCCGAGCTGGCCATCGCGTTCGTCCTCGACCGCTCCAACAGCATGCGTCAGTACGCGGGCGACGCCGTGCGGCTCGACATCGCCAAGGTGGCCACCTTGAGCGCGCACGAGCTGCTGCCGGAAGGGGCGAGGAGCACCCTGATCGCGTTCGACTCCACCGCGCGCACGCTCGTGCCGCTCGGTCCGGCGGCGGCGGGCGAGGCGTTCCGCGCCGCCGTGCTCGAGCTCGACCCGCGGGGCGGCACGAACCTGTACCCGGCTCTGGCGGCGGCCTACGAGCAGCTGTCCGGCGCGGGCGCCGCCGCCGCGCACGTGATCGTCATGAGCGATGGCCTGTCGCAGCCGGGTGACTTCCCCGGCATCCTCGCGCTCCTGCGGGAAGCGAACGTGACCGTGTCTACCATCGCCATCGGGCCCGAGGCGGACGCGGAGCAGCTCCGCGAGGTCGCCCGCCTGGGGGGCGGCACGTTCCACTCCAGCGCGGACTTCTCGGCGCTGCCGGGCATCATGGCCCACGAGGTCCTCCTGCAGTCGGGCGAGCTCACCGACGAGCGCGACTCCACCCCGACCTGGCAAGGCCAGCGCCCGCGCTTCCTGCGCGCCTGGCCGGACGCGCTCCCGGCGGTCGGCGGGTACGTGCCGACGAGCGTCAAGCCGGAGGCCAGGCTGCACCTCTCCATCACGGACGAGCAGGGAGAGGTCCAGCCCCTCCTCGCTAGCTGGCACTACGGCGCCGGCGAGGTGGTCGCCTTCACGGCCCACGCCGCCGGACCGTGGACGCGGGAGTGGCTGAGCGACCCGGCCTACCCCACGCTGTGGGCGCACCTGGTCAGGCAGCTCGCCAGGACCCCGAGCGCCGCCGCCGTGCGCCTCGTGCGCGACGGCGACCTCCTGCGCGTGGTGTCGGCGGCGGCGGATGCGGTCGTCGAGCTGCCGGGCGGCCGGTCCGCCGACCTGAGCGCGCGGCCGGCGGCAGGCGGCTACGCCTCCGAGCTCTTACTGGACGAGACGGGCACGTACCGCGTGACGGCCGGCGGCGCCACGCTTACGCTCGAGGTGCCTTACCTGGCCGTCCTCGACGCCGGTCGCGCTGCCCCGGAGCGGCTCGTGGCCGCGGCGACCGCGACGGGTGGCCACGCGCTCGCGGACCTGGCGGACGCCCTGGCGCCCGTCGGCTGGTACTGGCCGCGCTCGCCCGTGTGGCCGCTGGCGCTCGGCGCCGCCCTCCTCGCGCTCCTCCTCGAACTCACGTGGCGCTACGCCCCCGACCTGCTGCGCGTCGCCAAACCGCGCGCTCCGGTCGCGCCCCGGAAGGACTGATGCCCATGCCAGAAGCCGAAGCGACGACCCCGACACGATCCGGCGGCGAGCCAGACGGCCCGGCCGCGACCACCGCGGGCCGGACCACCGCCCCGTCCACCGGCGCCCCACTTGCCGGTACCGCCCCCACCGACGCCGCCGCGCTGGAGCGCGCGCTAAGCGGCCTGCAGCGCCTGCGCCGGGAGATCGGCCGCGTCGTCCTCGGGCAGGACGAGGTCGTCGACCAGCTCCTGATCGGCCTCGTCTCCGGCGGGCACGTGCTGCTGGAAAGCGCGCCAGGGCTCGGCAAGACGCTCCTCGTGCGCACGGTGTCCGTTGCCGCCGGGCTGCAGTTCGCGCGCGTGCAGTTCACGCCCGACCTCATGCCGGCGGACGTGACGGGCACGATGATCCTCGTGCGCGACGAGCGAGGAGGCGGGCGGCTGGAGTTCCAGCATGGGCCGATATTCACGCAGCTCCTCCTGGCCGACGAGATCAACCGCGCCACGCCCAAGACGCAGTCGGCGCTCCTCGAGGCGATGCAGGAGAACACGGTCACGGCCGCCGGCCGCACCTGGCCGCTACCGCGCCCGTTCTTCGTGCTGGCGACGCAGAACCCGATCGAGCTCGAGGGGACCTACATCCTGCCGGAGGCGCAGCTCGACCGCTTCCTCCTCAAGATCGTCCTGCCGCTGCCGAGCGAGGACGTCCTGGACGCCATCCTCGAGCAGACGACCGGCGCCGGCCTGCCCACCCCCGAGCAGGTGGCGACGCCCGACACGATCCTCGACCTGCAACGCCTCGTTCGCGAGGTGCCCGTCGCCGCTCACGTGAGGCGCGGCGTCGCGCGGTTCCTGCTCGCCACGCACCCCGAGCGCGAGGCGTCGAGCCCCGACGTGCGGCGGTACGTGCGCTTCGGCGTGAGCCCGAGGGGCGGGCAGTCGCTCCTGCTCGCTGCCAAGGCGAACGCCCTGTTGCGCGGGCGTTACAACGTGGCGTTCGACGACCTGCGCGCCGTGTTGGCGCCCACGTTGCGGCACCGCTTCCAGCTCAACTTCGAGGGGGAGGCCGATCCGGGCGTGGACGCCGAGCGGCTGCTCCGGCAGGTCTTCGAGGCCAGCGCGGGCGCGTGAGTGGGCGGGCGTGAGCGCGTGAGCGGAGGCGAGCGACCGGAGCCGCGCGCGGACGTGCGGCTGAGCGTGGTGGACGTCGCGCCCCCGCCGAGCCTCCTGCAGCGCCTGGCGCGCCGCCGCCTGAACGTGCCGCGCGCCGGCACGTTCGGCGGGGTGGGCGAGCACCGCTCGAGCACGCTCGGGCCCGGCCTCGAGTTCGCCGAGTACCGCGCCTACCAACCGGGCGACGACCTCAGGCGCGTCGACCCGCATCTGGAGGCCCGGTCCGGCGAGCTGTTCGTGCGGGAGGGTGACCTCTTGGAGCAGCTGGCCGTGACGGTGGTGGTCGACATGAGTGCGTCCATGGGGGGCGGCGTGCCGGAGAAGTCCGTCCTAGCGCGGCGCGTGGCCGGGGCGCTCGCGTACGTGGCGCTCGCCGGCAGCGACCGCGTGCGGCTCGTAGCCTTCACCGGCCGCGGCCTGCGCTGGGGTCCGCGGGGCGGCGGGGTGCGCGCGGCCGGACAGCTCTTCGAGTGGCTCGAGGGGCTGCGGGCGGAGGGCGCGGTGGAGTTCGACCACGCCGCCAAGGCGCTCGCGGCGCGCCTGCCGCGCCCAGGAGTGTGCCTGGTCGTCAGCGACTGGCTCTTCGCGGCCCCCGAGGCTGGGTTGGGTGTGCTTCGGGGCGCCCGGCAGGCGGTCGTCGGTGTGCAGGTCTGCTCGCCCGAGGAGCTGGACCCGGGCGTGCTCGCGACGGGCGGGCTCGGTGGCGGCACGCTCACCCTCGAGGACGTGGAGACGGGGGCGGAGGTGAACGTGGCGCTCACGCCCGCCGCGCTGGCCGTCTACGCGCGGAACCTGCGGCGGTGGCAGGAGGGGCTGGAGGCCGCCTTCGTGCGCCACGGCGGGATGTGGCTGCGCGCGCGCTCCGACGCCGACCTGGAGGCGCTTCTCCTCAAGGAGTGGGCGGGGTACGGCCTCGTTCGCTAGCGGCGTGGCCGACTGGGAACGCGCGGTCGTGGTGCTCGTGACGCTCGATCAGCGCCGCCAGGATGACGCTCGTGTCGAGCGCGATCGGCTTGTTACTGCCCGCGCTCATCACGCAGCCGAGCCCGGACGGTCTCTACTTCCGAGGCGAGGAGGACGGGTTCGTCCTCACCTGGCGCACCTGCGCTGCGCGCTACGCCGATGCCGTCCTTCATCACCAGGCTCACGGCGGTCGGCGCCGGCTCGATCTCGATTCGACCGTCCCTCAGGCGCGCCTGCAACGGCATGCCGGGGCGCAACCCGGCCGCGTCGCGCAGCGTCTTCGGGATGACGAGCCGGCCGGCGGCGTCGATGGTAACAGTCATGGCGCCAGTCCGCCATGAGCGCGGATGGCTGATCGATCCTAGCGCTGCGAACGGCGTTGTTCGACCTACGACCGGGCCGCTCACCCCCCGCCCCAGGCCGGACGGCCGGCCTGTGTACCACTTGACCATGACGGCGTGTTGACATCCCCGCACACCCTGCGTACCCTTTCAGAGGGAGATTTAGAAACCCCATTGCGAAAGCTGTTTCATAGTGCGAGTTCCAGCCGCCGGCGAAGCCTAGCCCGACCGCCGTCGACCATCACCAGGGCCGCGGAGGTGACGGTTCGCAAGAGCGAAGGACAGGCCGCACGCCACGACTCCAGCCCGGAACCGAACACGGTTCGACGAAGCCGACGCGAGCCCGCGGAGACTTCGGCAGCGACTGGCCGGGGGCACGACCCTTGGACCCACGTTGAACACCCACGGAGGCACAACCTGATGCAAGCGAAGCCCAACAACCTTCTGCGCGCGGTGGTCGTCTCGCTCATGGCGCTCCTCGTCGCGTTCGCGTCGGCCCAGAGCCGCACGGACGCCCGCGTCCTCGAGCAAGAGGCTCAGATCGGCATCCTCGACCTCTACGAGGCCCTCACGCCCCTCAAGTCGGTCGCCAGCTTCATGACCGTCGGCGCCCACCCCGACGACGAGCGCTCCAGCCAGATCGCGCTCCTCTCCAAGGGCCTCGGCGTGCGTAGCATCACCGTCACCGCCAACCGCGGCGAGGGTGGCCAGAACTCCATCGGCACCGAGTACCGCCAGGCCCTCGGCGTGCTGCGCAGCCGCGAGATGGAACAGGCCAGCGCGGCGTTCAACGTCGAGCTGTTCTTCCTCAGCGAGAGCTTCGCCGACCCCATCTTCGACTTCCGCTTCTCCAAGTCCGCCGTCGAGACCCTCGAGATCTGGGGCGAGGACGTCATGATGGAGAAGCTCGTGCGCGCCATCCGCCAGAGCCGCCCTGACGTCATCTTCACGAACTTCCAGAACGTCTTCGGCCAGCACGGCAACCACCGCGCCATGGCCTACGCGGCCGAGCAGGCGTTCGCCCTCGCCGCCGACCCGAACGCCTACCCCGAGCACTTCGAGCTGGGCCTCGAGCCGTGGCAGGCCGCCAAGTTCTACCTGCCGAGCGGCCGCGGCTCCGGCCAGGCCGACTTCGAGCTGGAGACGACCCTCTCCATCCCGACCGGCGGGTACGACCAGGTCTACGGCGCCACGTACGAGCAGCTCGGCCAGCAGTCGCGTGCCTACCACCGCAGCCAGGACATGGGCAGCTGGGCCGACGAGCGCGCCTCTAACTCCAACCTCCACCTCGTCCAGTCGTTCGTGACGGACGCGGAGACCGACACCTCGCTCTTCGCCGGCATCCCGTACACCGTGGCCGACCTGGCCGCCAAGGTCGACGACGCCGGCCTCGCCGGCCTCCTGACCGACGCGCAGGCCGCCATCGACCGCGCCATCGCCGCGTTCCCCGACTTCGGCGCCGTGCAGGGTGAGCTGACCGTCGCCCTCGCGACCGTGCGGGCCGCTCGCGCCGCCCTCGCTGCGAGCGACGTGGACGCCGCCACGGCCTCCGACATCGACTTCCGCCTCGCCCAGAAGGAGCTCGAGCTCCAGGTCGCGAGCCGCCGCGCCCTCTCCCTCGTCACGCGCGTCGTGGCCGCCAACCCGGAGCTCACCCGCGGCGGCACGACCGAAGTGACCGTCAGCGCCTACCTCGGCGGCGCTGTCAACGCCGACAACGTCACGTTCGCCGTCGTCGCCCCGGAAGGCTGGACCGTCGAGCCCAAGGAGGCCGTCGAGCCGGCCAACCTGACCAACGGCGAGACCGCCAAGCAGACCTTCGTCGTCACCGTCCCGGCGGACGCCCCGTACTACAACCCCTACCGCCGCAACGTGAACCCGTTCCGCGCCTCGGGCGACGTCTACGGCGTCGTCTCCTACGAGGTCGACGGCGTGCCCGTCTCGGTCACGGTGGACGCGCGCGCGATCATCGGCGTGCTGCCCGACATCTCCCTCCGCGTCACCCCCGAGAACCTCGTCTACAACTTCCTCAGCCCCTCCGAGCTCGTCATGAACGTGGCCGCCACGAACTACGTGAACGGCCCCGCCCAGACGGTCCTCACTGTCGACGCCCCGGCAGGCTGGACCGTCGAGCCCGCCTCCGTTGCCTTGAGCTTCGACCGCAAGGGCGACGCCCGTGGCGCCAGCTTCACCCTGATCCCGGGCGAGGGCGTCGTGGAAGGCGCCTACGACTTCGCCGTCCGCGCGGAAGGCGACGCCTCCAGCACTGACTACACCCGCGTCATCAGCTACGAGCACACCGGCAAGACGTACCTCGTGAGCTCCGCCTCCGCCAACGTCCAGGCCCTCGAGGTCGCCTTCGATCCGAACCTGCGCATCGGCTACGTCGACGGTGGCTCCGACCGCGTGTACGAAGGCCTCCGCCAGATCGGCATGAACGTCGATCTCCTCACCGAGGACGACCTCACCACCGGCGACCTCAGCAAGTACGACTCCATCGCGGTCGGCATCTACGCGTACCGCGCCCGCCCCGACCTGTTCGCCGCTAACCAGCGCCTCCTGCAGTGGGTCGAGGACGGCGGCAACCTGCTCGTCCAGTACCACCGCCCCGCCGACGCCTGGGACCCGGAGTCCGTGCCGCCGTACGAGATCGAGCTCGGCCGCGTGTCGCTCCTCTCGCGCGTCACGGCCGCCGACGGCGAGGTCGAGTTCCTCGAGCCCGAGAACCCGATCATGACCACCCCGAACGTCCTCACCCAGGCCGACTTCGACAACTGGGTGAAGGAGCGCGGCCTGTACTTCGCGCAGGAGTGGGACGAGCACTTCACCCCGCTCTTCAGCGTCACCGACAGGCAGTGGCCGGACACGTGGGACGAGCTGCCCTTCCTCGGCTCCATGCTCACGACCGACTACGGCAAGGGCCGCTACACCTACACGAGCCTCGTCCTCCACACGGAGATCGAGAACAACGTGCCGGGCGCCTACCGCATCTACGCCAACCTGCTCACCCCGCCCGCGCAGGAGTGAGGCAGATCTGACGCCCTAGCGGGCGCAAGAAGAAGCCGCCGGCCCTCGAGAGGGGGCCGGCGGCTTCTTCGTTACGACGGGGTGGAACCGGCTGTCAGTCGCCGCTGCCGTTCGACCGGCGCGCGTTGTCGGCGATGACCCGGGTGTTCTCCGCGATGCGAAACAGCGCTATGACGACCTCGAGGCCCATGCGCGCGAACACCACGTAAAGGATGAAGCCGACCACCGCGAGGAGCAGGCCCAGGAGGACGCCGGCGCCCCCGAACGTCGTGGAGGCCGTCGTGAAGACGCCGATGGCCGCGATGCCGGCCATGACGATGCTGAGCACGAAGATGATCCGGATGATGCTCGGCGTCACGTACTGCGTGAACGACATGTCGAAGAGCTTGGAGAAGAACGACTGACTATCCATGCTTGAGGCCTCCGATGTAGTTATTCGCCGCAGCATAAAGGCCGGGCCGGCATTAGCGCAGTGCGATTGCCGTCTTGGCCGTAATACACCCCGACGCCCTCCCGTATAACCGGCGCATAACCGAGCGCGGGCGAACATCCTTGGCATGTCATCGAAGACGCGCGCGTCCTTGGAGCCGGCGGTCTCGTACCGGATCTGCCCTGTCTGCGCCCGCGCCACCCCGAGTTCGGCCGGTGAGAACTACTGCCCCAACGACGGCGCGGAACTGCTGCGGGCGTGCCCGAGCTGCGGAGCCCCCATCGGCTCGCCGTTCGGCGAGTACTGCTCCGCTTGCGGGGGCCGGCTCTTCGCCCACGAGGGGCGCGAACCGCAGCGGCACTGACGCCCGGTGGGCGGCGGCCTATCATGTGAGGGGCCCGGGGGTCGTACGCAGAGCCCCGAAGGACGACCCTTTGCCGGATCACCGCTCGAACCACCACGCCGCCAGCCCCGCCGACGACCGCTTGGAGCAGCTCCTGGCGCGCCTGCGGCCGCTCGTCTCCCGCCGGAAGGGCGCGGCCGTGGCCTTGGCCGGGCCGCCCGGCATCGGCAAGACCACGTTGGCTGCCCAAGCCCTTGGCAGCGTCGGCTGCCGCTACCTCAGCCTCCCGGCCAACGTCGGCCTCGCGCGGTTGGTGCGGGAGCTGCCTCGCCCGGACGCCCTGCCGGCGTGGGCCCGGCTCGGCCTGGAGCGCGCCGCGGGCGGCGAGGCGGTCGAGCAGGCGGCCCTCGTCGGTGCCGTCTCGGCCGCGCTGCAGCGCAGCGCCCCCTTCGTCTTGCACGTCGACGACCTGCACGAGGCGCCGCCGGAGCTCGCCGCCATGCTCCACGTGCTGGCCGGCGCTTGCAGGCGCAGCCCGGGCGTCGGCCTGCTGGTGGCCAGCAGGCAGTTCCACGGCGAGCCGTTCGACGAGCTGTGGCTCGAGCCGCTCGGGGAGGACGCCGCGTCCGCGCTCCTTGGAGCCACGCTCGGTGGCCCGGTCCCGACCGCCGCCGCGGAGTGGGTGTACGCGCGCGCCGGCGGCAACCCCCTCTTCACCCTCGAGTACCAGCGGCAGCTGGCGCGCGGCGGCTTCCTCTGGAGCGACGGGCGGCGGTGGAACTGGCGCGAGCCGCCGGCGGGCGTGCGGCCGGCGCGCGTCGAGGCCGTCATCGAGCATGTGGTGGCGCACGCCAAGGGCGACTCGCCCGCGGCTGCCGCGGCCGTCGAGGCGCGGGCGCTGCTGCCGGTCGGCGAGCCGGACATGCGCCTCTGGGGCGAGGTCGCCGGCCTGACGGACGCCGAGCTGACGGTGCAGTCCGCCCGCCTGCATCGGCTGGGGCTCCTGAGGCGCGGCGACTTCTCGCATGGGCTCGTGCGCGAGCTCACGGTGGCGACCCTGCCTGCCGGCCGCCGCAAGGACATGGCGGCGCGGGCCGTGGCCAGCCTCGGTTCCGACCCCGTCGCCGCGGCGCACTTCGTCGAGGCAGCTGACCTGCCGGCCGGTCAGGCGCTCGACCTGCTGCTGGCCGCCGCGGCCGTAGCTCCGTACAAGGCTGACAGGGCGAGGCTCCTGGCGCGCGCGGCGCAGTACGCGCAGGGCGAGGTGCGGGCCCGGCTGGCGTACGAGGCGGCCACGCTGCTGATCGACTTCGACCTGCCGGCCGCCTTCTCGCTCCTGGAGCAAGCGGCGAGTGGTCCCGGCGCCGAGCCGCGCATGGTGCGGGCGCACGCCCACGCGCTGGCGCGCCAGGGGAGGCTGGACGCCGTGCGCGACCTGGCTGCCGGGCTGGCGGCGGCCGGCACGCCGGCGCGGGACGTCGCGGACCTGCTCGTCACGAGCTTCAACGCCGCCGGCGACCACCGGTCCGCGCTAGAGGTCTGGAGGACCAACCCGCGTCTGAACGAGAGCCCCGGCTTCGAGCTGCTGCGCGCGGCGGCGGCCTCGGCGTTGGCCACCGGCGACATGGGTCTCGCCGAGGAGCTGCTGGCGCGCGGCGCCAGTGGCGACCTGAGCGACGAGCTGCGCTGCGAGTTCATCTCGCTGCGGGCCCTCGTGGCCTACCATCGGGGCGACTTCGAGGCGAGCGAGGCGATCGTCGGCGAGGCGGTCGGACTGCTGAGGGGCATGGACCGACCGCGGCTCCTCAGCACCGCCCTGCTCAACCGCGCCGCGTTCCTCAAGCAGCTCTCCCGCTTCCAGGAGATGAACGCCAGCCTGGAGGAGTGCCTGCGGCTGAGGAGCGAGACCCTCGATGGCCGCTCGTACGCGTTCGCACAGGCGGCGCTCGCGGAGCTGCGCATCGACCAGGCCCGCTTCGCCGAGGCCGAGGACCTGCTGGAGGAGGCGCTCGAGACGCAGGAGCTGTACGGCCCGTCGCGCTTCCTCGTCAACACGCTCTCCATGACGTCGGTGCTGCACCTGGCGCGGGGTGAGCCGCTCCTGGCCTGGCACTACGCCGAGCGGTCCCTACAGCTCGCCCGCGAGACGAGCGGCCCGCGCGTCGTGCGCGAGATCCTCTTCGACGCGGCCGCGGCCAGCGCCCGTATGGGCGACGGCGCCAAGGCCTTGGCGCTGGCCGAGGAGATGACGGCCCTCGGTCCGGAGACGGGCGCCTCGCTCATCGACGAGTGCCGTGCCCGCTGGGCCAAGGGGCTGGCCCTCGCGGCCGCCGGCGACGCCGCGGCCGCGGCCACCGAGCTGCGCGCCGCCCTCGTGGTCGCGCGCGGTGGCGGCCTGGCGCTGGAAGCCAACAAGGTCGCCGTCGACCTCGCCGCCGCCGAAGGCGATGCGGCCGCCGCCGCCGCCGCGCTGGCATGGTTCGACGGTAACGGACTCGGCGTCGGCCGGGTGCTCGTCGGGCGCGCGTTCCCCGGCCTCCTCGGTAGCGGCTCGACCGCGGACGAACCGGCGCCGATGGGGTCGGCGACCGCCGGGCAGGGAGTCACGGGGCACGGCTTCCACGCGCAGAGCGCGGGCGGGGTGACCGGTCCGGGAGCGGCGGAGGGCGCCGAGTTGCGGTTGGAGGTGCTGGGCGACATGCGGCTTGGGCCGATCGGCGGCGCCGAGGCCGTGAAGGGCGAACAGCGCCGCCTGCTGCTCGCCTGCCTGCTGCAAGCGCGCATGGACGGCAGGTCCGAGGTGACCGACCTCGACCTCATAGAGGCCCTCTACCCGAGCATCCCGGAGCCGGACGCCGTGCGTGCCCTCAAGCAGCTCGTGCACCAGGTGCGGCGCAAGTACGGCACGCGGGTCGTGACCCGCACTCCCGGGGGCTACGCCCTCGGCGCGGGCGTGGGCTCGGATGCCGAACGGTTCCTGGAGGTGGCCGAAGACACCGGGAGCCGAGGCGCCGAGGGAGGCGTGGCCGCGGGGCGCGCGGTGGCCGCCGACGCCGGTGCGACAGAGGCGCTGGCGGCATGGCGCGGGCCGTTCCTGAAGGACGTGCCGGAGGCGCGCGAGGACGGCGTGGCCGCGCGCCTCACCGAGGTCGCCGCCCGCGTGGCCGGGCGTGCGGTCGGGTTCCGGCCCACCGACGCCGCGCGCGTGGCCCAGTACTTGCAGGACGTAGCCCCCTTCGAGCCGCGCCTCGCCGCCCTGGAGGTGGAGGCGCGCGAGCGGGCGGGCGACCCGTCCGGCGCCGCCGCCGCGCTGGCGCGGGCGCAGCGACGGCTGGCGGAGGTCGGCGAGCGGCTGGACGCCCGCGAGTTGGAGCGGCTCAGAGCGGGGCTGGGGGCTGGGTCGTAGGCGGCTCGGTCCGAGCGCCTAACCGTCCGCCGCCTCCACCCGCCACGCTCCCCCCTCGCCGTCGAGCCGCAAGGCGCGCTCCGCCACCGCCCCCACCAGGCGCCGGTCGTGCGACGCCAGGAGCACGGCGCCGGGGTACGCGACTAGCAGGCGCTCCAGCGCCTCGACCATGCGCACGTCCAGGTGGTTGGTGGGCTCGTCGAGCACGAGCAGCGGCGAACGGGTCACGCTCAGGCGCGCGAGGGCGAGGCGCGTGCGTTGCCCACCCGAGAGGGTGGCGACCGGCGCGGACGGGTCGGTAGGCAGTCCCATGCGCGCGAGCAGGTAGTGGAGGTCCTGGCGCCGGAGCGCGCCCTGCGCGTCGCGTAGCGCCTCCTCCACGGTGAGGAAGGCGTCGAGCTCCGTGCCGTGCTGGCCCAGGACGAAGGGCGTCACCCCGACGGAGACGGTGCCCGTCGTGGGGGCCAGCTCCCCCGTCACCGTCGCGAGCAGGCTGCTCTTGCCGCTCCCGTTCGGGCCGACGAGCGCCAGCTTCTCGCCGCGGCGCAGCACGAGGTCGAGTCCCCCGACCAGCGGCTTGCCCCCGCGCTCCATGCCGAAGCCGGCGAACCTGACCACGTCCGTCGGCCCGAGCGGGGTCTCCGGCAGCGGGATCTCCGGCAGGCCGTCGTCCTCGAAGGGCTTCCTCACGGGCTCCAGCTTCTCGGCGCGCTCCTGCAGCGCCTTGGCGCGCCGCGCGAGCGTTCGCGACACGTTCTCGGCCTTCGCCTTCGCGAGGATGAGCGCCTGGTTGCCCGCGCGCTTCGCGTCGAACTTGTCGGCGCTCCTGCCCTTGGAGGCGAGCTTGGCGGCTTCCTGCTCCAGGCGCCGCTTCGTGCGCGCCTGGGCGTCGTGCTGCCTTAGCTGCGCGGCGCGCGCGGTGGCCTTCGTGGCCAGCGCCTCCGTGTACGCGCCGGGCCAGACGGTGAGCTCGCCCCTCTCGAGCTCGGCCACGGCGCTCACCGTGGCGTCCAGGAACGCGCGGTCGTGCGAGACGATCAGCATGGTGGCCGGGCTGGAACGCACCCAGCGCTCCAACCAGGCGAGCCCGGCGGCGTCGAGGTGGTTGGTAGGCTCGTCGAGCAAGTAGACGTCGGCATCGGCGAGGAGCCGCTCGGCGAGCTGCGCCTTCCTGGCCTGACCACCGGAGCGGTCGGTCGGCGCCGTCGCGGCCTGCTCGAGGTAGGCCACGCGGCCCTCGACCACGACGCTGCCGGCGTCCGGCCGCTCGAGCCCGGCGGCTATCCTCAGTAGCGTCGACTTGCCGCCGCCGTTGGGGCCGATGAGCGCGACCTTGTCGCCGCGCCCGACCTTGAGGGAGACGTCTTCCAAGACGGCGATGCCGCCGTAGCCCTTGGCCACGGCGCGTAAAGCGATACTCACACTGACCTCCTGTCAGGAGTCGAAGAACTCGATCAGCTGGTCCTCGTCGTCAGTGCGAGTCGCGCATCTACCTGGTCTGGCCTTCCGCTAGGCGTGGGGGGCCGCGCGGGCGGAGTCCGCGCGCGGCTCGTGGAGCTTAGCAGAACGGGCCGGTGGACCGCGTCGTGTAGCGCGGTCCACCGGCTCATCGCGTGGCGGTCGGGCTGCTCACCCTCGAGAGCGTGTCGCTCGCCTCGGGCGTTCCCGGGTGCGGCGCTCCCGGGCGCCGCGCCCGGGCCGGCGCCTCAGTTGATACGCGTGGTGTAGTAGGTGCAGCTGCCCGACCACACCGTCAGGGACTTGTCGCGGGCCGGGTCGGGAGTGTGGACCGTCACCGTGATCCGGCACGGCTCGGTGCCTTCGAGGGCGTTGCCTGGCGAGTAGGGCACGAACGTGCTGTCCGGGGAGGCGGAGATGTAGTTGAGGAGGTGCTCCGAGCCGCTGTAGGTGACGTAGACGCGCCAGTCGTACGTGAGCGTCTCGTTGTCCGGGTTCTCCACCTCCACGTAGGCGGAGTAGCGCTTGTGCGTGCCGGTCTCGCCGACGAAGTTGCAGCCGTCTTCGCGGAAGTCGATCGTGCTCCCGGAGCTCACGCTGTTGTTGAGGCAGAGGGTGACCTGACCGACCGGTGTGAACCGGCGCGCGTGCACGCCGTAGGCCGTGACCCGCGGGTACGGGTTGACCGGCGTCGGTTGCACGTTCAACGTCAGGGACCTCGTCGTGCCGAGCCCTTCGGCGTCGCGCGTCGTGGCCGTCACGGTCCTGGTGCCGGTCGTCCCGAACGTGACGGACACCTGGCAGCCCGTCGTCGTGCTCAGCACGTCCGGTGAGGTGACGCTCCAGGTCGTGCGGGCGCATAGGGCGGCGGTGCCGGCGTCGTTGACGTCCGACACGGTCGCCGATATCGCGTAGGCCTCGGCGACGTACGCGGTGCCTGCTCCCGAGATGGCGAGCGAAGGCGCCGAGTTGACGACGTTCGCGACGAACGTCTTCTCGCTGACGTTGCCCGCGTAGCTGGCGCGCACCGTGATCGTGCGCTGACCCGTGCTCGTGAAGGTGCGCACGAGCGACGCGGGGAAGGTGAACGGCGCAGTGTTCCACGCGCCGTCGAAGAGCAGGCCGTCCACGCTGGAGCGCACCGTCAGGTTCACGGAGCTCGCGACGGAGTGCGTCACGCCGAAGAAGCCGGCCAGGTCCGTTCCGACGCGCAGGTCGACCGTGGGATGGGCGTTCCTGATGGTGACTGCAGGCGCCTCGGTGCTGCCTGGGTTCGCCTGCTCCTTCGTCCACGCGGCGCTGCGCTTGGAGTCGAAGTCCAGCGTGTAGAGGGCGTTGAAGCGGCTGCTGACGTAGTCGGCCGGCACGTAGTAGTAGCCGCCGTCGCCCGCCCCGCAGCCCCATGAGTTCTTGACGACGAAGTAGCCGCCCCCGCCGATGGCGTACGTGTAGGACGGCGTCGAGAGGTCGGCGTTGCTGAAGAACGCCACAATCTGCACGGCGTGGCCGCCGTAGGAGCCGTCGACGAGGTCGCCCTTGTCGTCGATGTACTTCTTGTCGTAGTCGGACACGACCCCGGCGGGTGCCGACATGAACCCCTCGTAGACGGGGAAGCTCGCCATGAGCACGTGCCCCTGCGCTAGGAGGTTGCGGTAGTTGTTGAGGTTGAACGTCTGCCCGGACGACCATACCTGCACGGCCTTGCCGGCCGACACGCCCGAACCGCTGAACGTCATGGTCTTGTAGCCGCAGTAGGTGAAGATCAGGACCGTGGTGCAGTAGGCGGGGCTCTCGTGCGCCGTCTCGGAGCACCAGCCGCCGCCCGTGGTGCCGTACGGGTCGCACGTGCCTCGGTAGTACTCCGCCTTCCCGTCCCTCGAGTCGGCCCGGTTCGGCGCCGTGTTGTACGTCCAGACGCTCTCCGACGGCATTACCTGGCCGTGCTGCGTGGCGAGGTTGATGGCGTTGAGCGAGCTGTAGCCGTCCGAATAGTCGCTCTCGGCCCAGTCGTTCTTGACCTTGTTGACGAGGAACTGCTCGGAGAGGTTGACGGGGTTGGCGTTCTGGACGCGCTCGCGGCTCTCGATGGCGCCGATCGCCGTGAACGCCCAACAGGTCCCGCGGTTCGCCTGGTCGCGCACGGGCGAGACGAACTGCTTGAGCGGGAACCAGAGCCGCGCCACGAAGCCCGTGGGGGCCGAGCAGGAGGTGCCGCTGTCGGTGCCGTTGCCGGCGCTGAAGGGCGCGAGTTCGCCGCCGCCGGGCGCGAGGGCGTCAGGGTCGATGCTC